>NZ_JAVRFH010000031.1:0-100269 GCF_031845825.1 Streptomyces lancefieldiae
AACACCGAACGCACCGCAGCCCTGACAGACTTCCTGCACACCTACAACCACCACCGCTGCCACACCGCACTCGGCGGCAAGCCACCCATCAGCCGTGTGAACAACGCTGCGGGTCAATACACCTAGGGCGTCTGGCCGGGTTCTTGTTGTGGACGACAACAAGGTCATCCGGCAGCTGATCAGGGTCAATCTCGAGCTGGAGGGCTTCGAGGTCGTGACCGCGGCCGATGGTGCCGAGTGTCTGGAAGTCGTCCATCAGGTGCGGCCCGACGTCGTCACGCTGGACGTGGTCATGCCCCGGCTGGACGGGGTGAAGACCGCCGCCCGGCTGCGTTCCGATCCGCGTACGCGGGATCTGCCCATCGCCATGGTCAGCGCCTGTACGCAGTTCGAGGTCGACGCCGGCTTCGACGCGGGGGTCGACGCCTTTCTGTCCAAGCCCTTCGAGCCCGCCGAGCTGGTCGCGCTCGTACGGCAGTTGGTCGAGCGGAAGGCTCTTGGGGGCGGGGAGCCGTTCCGTGAGGTGTTCGGTGTGGCGAGGGAGCGGGAGTCGCCCGCGCAGGCCGGGCCGCCGGGGGACAGGGTCACCGGCTGACCGGGGGACCGGGTGCGCGGGCGCGGTACTCCACGGGACTTTCCGTCCACATCCCGGGATCAGCCTCAAACTTGTTCGCGTACCCACCCCCCTCCTCCCCTACGCTTGACCCGTGACCCCCGTAGAGCTCTCCCGCACCGTGCTGCACGCGGTGCGTCGCGCCGTCGACGCGGGTGAGCTCGGTGTGACCGTCCCGGCGCGGGCCGTGGTCACTCCGCCGGGGCCCGGAGGGTGCGGCGACTACGCCACCACCATCGCCCTCCAGCTCGCCCGGCCGGCCGGGCAGCCACCCCGCCGCGTCGCCGAGGTGCTGCGGCCCTACCTCGTCGAGGCCGACGGCATCTCCGACGTCGTCCTCACCGGGCCGGGATTCCTCAACATCAGCCTCCACGGCACCGCGCCCGCCGCCCTCCTCGAGGAGATCCTCCGGCGCGGCTCCCGGTACGGGTACGCGGAGGAGTCGGACGGACGGATCGTGCAGCTGCACTGTCCGCATGACCTGCGTGCGGTCGTCGTCGCGGAAGCCGCCGCGCGCATCCTGCGCTCCCAGGGCGCTCTCGTGCGCACCACCGCCGAGGCCTTCGACCCGGAGTGGACCGCCGCCCTCGGCGTGCGCGTCGACGCGATCGGGCCGCCGGCGCCCGTGGAGCCACGCGTCACCCTCCGCCCCGTCCCCGCCCCCGGCGATCCGGACCCCCTCCGCCTCGGTCGCGACGCCGCCCGCTGGGCCCTGCTCCACCCCGCCCCCCACGACCGGCCCCGGACCGGCGACGAGCACCTCGTCCAGCGTGAGAGCAACCCCCTCTTCCGGGTGCGGTACGCCCACGCCCGCACCCGCGCCCTCTCCCGCAACGCCGCCGACCTGCGCTTCGCGGCCGCCCCCGGCCCCGTCACCGGCGTCCAGGAGCTGCTCGCCGCCCTCGCCGACCAGCCCCGCGTCCTCGCCGCCGCCGCGGCGCACCGCGCCCCCGACCGACTCGCCCGGCACCTCGTCACCGTCGCCGATGCCGCGCTGCCCTTCCTGCCCACCGTGCTGCCGCGCGGCGCGGAGAAACCCTCGGCCGCCCACCGCGCCCGGCTGGCCCTCGCCGAAGCCGTCGGGGCGGTGCTGGCCGGCGGCCTGACCCTCCTCGGCATCGACGCACCCGACCATCTCTGAGAGAGCACAAGACGCCATGAGCCGTTCCGCCCACCCCGCCGGGCCCCGTCACGCCGACGTCCTCCCCGAGGGGCACTACTCCGCGCCGCCCGCCGACCTCAACGCCCTCGACCCCAAGGTCTGGGCCCAGACCGTCGACCGGAACGCGGACGGCGTCGTCACCGTCGGCGGGATCGCCGTCACGCAGCTCGCCGAGGAGTACGGCACCCCCGCCTACGTCCTCGACGAGGCCGACTTCCGGGCCCGGGCGCGGGCCTGGCGTACCGCCTTCGGCGCCGACGCCGACGTCTTCTACGCGGGCAAGGCCTTCCTGTCGCGCGCCGTCGTGCGGTGGCTGGACGAGGAAGGGCTGAACCTGGACGTGTGCTCGGGGGGCGAGCTCGCCACCGCCCTCTCCGCCGGGATGCCCGCCGACCGCATCGCCTTCCACGGCAACAACAAGTCGCCCCAGGAGATCGAGCGCGCCGTCCGCGCCGGGGTCGGGCGGATCGTGCTCGACTCCTTCCAGGAGATCGTCCGCGTCGCCCACATCGCCGAGTCCCTCGGCAGGCGGCAGCGCGTGCAGATCCGTATCACCGTCGGGGTCGAGGCCCACACGCACGAGTTCATCGCCACCGCCCACGAGGACCAGAAGTTCGGGATTCCGCTCGCCGGCGGGCAGGCGGCGGAAGCCGTGCGGCGTGCGCTGCGGCTCGACGGCCTCGAGCTGATCGGCATCCACTCCCACATCGGGTCGCAGATCTTCGACATGTCGGGCTTCGAGGTCGCCGCCCACCGGGTCGTCGGGCTGCTGAAGGACATCCGCGACGAGCACGGCGTCGAGCTGCCCGAGATCGACCTGGGCGGCGGGCTCGGGATCGCCTACACCAGCGACGACGACCCCCGTGAGCCGCACGAGATCGCCAAGGCGCTGACCGAGATCGTCACGCGGGAGTGCGAGTCCGCGCGGCTGCGCACGCCTCGCATCTCCGTGGAGCCGGGACGTGCCATCGTCGGGCCCACCGCCTTCACACTCTACGAGGTCGGCACCGTCAAGCCGCTGGAAGGGCTGCGTACGTACGTCTCCGTCGACGGCGGCATGTCGGACAACATCCGCACCGCGCTGTACGACGCCGAGTACAGCGTCGCTCTCGTCTCGCGTGCCTCCGACGCCGAGTCCATGCTCGTGCGCGTCGTCGGCAAGCACTGCGAGAGCGGCGACATCGTGGTGCGGGACGCCTTCCTGCCGGGCGACCTGGCACCCGGCGACCTGATCGCCGTACCCGCGACCGGGGCGTACTGCCGGTCCATGGCCAGCAACTACAACCACGTCCTGCGTCCGCCCGTCGTCGCCGTACGGGACGGTCAGGCGCGGGTCATCGTCCGGCGGGAGACCGAGGAGGACCTGCTGCGCCTCGACGTCGGCTGAGGTCGAGGTCGAGGTGAGGTCGAGGTCGAGGTGAGGTCGAGGGGCGCGAGGATGAGGACGAGGCCCGGTGGCGGCCCGCTGCGGGGGCGCAAGATCTTTCGTCTTCCGCCCCTGCGAAAATGAAATAAACGTCTCACGATCCGGACGAAAGGCAGAAAATCCCGTCCGGTGCGTGAGACTGGACCAACCGTAGACGGTATGAGGAAACGAGGTCGGATGATGCGTACGCGTCCGCTGAAGGTGGCGCTGCTGGGCTGTGGAGTGGTCGGCTCAGAGGTGGCGCGCATCATGACGACGCACGCCGACGACCTCGCCGCCCGGATCGGGGCCCCCGTGGAGCTCGCGGGCGTCGCCGTACGGCGGCCCGACAAGGTGCGCGAGGGCATCGACCCCGCCCTCGTCACCACCGACGCCACCGCCCTGGTCAAACGCGGGGACATCGACGTCGTGGTCGAGGTCATCGGCGGCATCGAGCCCGCCCGGACCCTCATCACCACCGCCTTCGAGCACGGCGCCTCCGTCGTCTCCGCCAACAAGGCCCTCCTCGCCCAGGACGGCGCCGCGCTGCACGCCGCGGCGGACGCGAACGGGAAGGACCTCTACTACGAGGCCGCCGTCGCCGGTGCCATCCCGCTGATCCGGCCGCTGCGCGAGTCCCTCGCCGGCGACAAGGTCAACCGGGTGCTCGGCATCGTCAACGGGACGACGAACTTCATCCTCGACGCCATGGACACGACCGGTGCCGGGTATCAGGAGGCGCTCGACGAGGCCACCGCCCTCGGGTACGCGGAAGCCGACCCGACCGCGGACGTCGAGGGCTTCGACGCCGCCGCCAAGGCCGCCATCCTCGCCGGCATCGCCTTCCACACGCGCGTGCGCCTCGACGACGTGCACCGCGAGGGCATGACCGAGGTCACCGCCGCCGACTTCGCCTCCGCCAAGGAGATGGGCTGCACCATCAAGCTGCTCGCCATCTGCGAGCGGGCCGCGGACGGGGCGTCGGTCACCGCGCGCGTGCACCCGGCGATGATTCCGCTCAGCCACCCGCTGGCCAATGTGCGCGGCGCCTACAACGCCGTCTTCGTCGAGTCGGACGCGGCCGGACAGCTCATGTTCTACGGGCCCGGCGCCGGCGGTTCGCCGACCGCGTCCGCCGTGCTCGGCGACCTCGTCGCCGTCTGCCGCAACCGGATCGGCGGCGCGACGGGACCCGGCGAGTCCGCGTACGCCGCACTGCCCGTCTCACCGATGGGCGACGTCGTCACGCGCTACCACATCAGTCTCGACGTCGCCGACAAACCGGGCGTGCTCGCCCAGGTCGCGACCGTGTTCGCCGAGCACGGTGTCTCCATCGACACCGTCCGGCAGTCCGGCAAGGACGGCGAGGCCTCTCTCGTCGTCGTCACCCACCGTGCGTCCGACGCCGCCCTCGGCGGTACGGTCGAGGCGCTGCGCAAGCTCGACACCGTGCGGGGTGTCGCCAGCATCATGCGGGTTGAAGGAGAGTAACGAGCAATGACCCACCAGTGGCGCGGAATCATCGAGGAGTACCGGGACAGGTTGCCGGTCTCCGACAGCACGCCCGTCGTGACGCTCCGTGAGGGCGGCACGCCGCTCGTGCCCGCGCAGGTGCTCTCCGAGCGCACGGGCTGCGAGGTCCACCTCAAGGTGGAGGGTGCGAACCCGACCGGGTCCTTCAAGGACCGCGGCATGACCATGGCCATCAGCAAGGCCAAGGAGGAGGGCGCGCAGGCCGTCATCTGCGCGTCCACCGGCAACACGTCGGCCTCCGCCGCCGCGTACGGCGTGCGGGCCGGGATGGTCTCCGCCGTCCTCGTGCCGCAGGGCAAGATCGCGCTCGGCAAGATGGGCCAGGCCCTCGTGCACGGCGCGAAGATCCTGCAGGTCGACGGCAACTTCGACGACTGCCTCACGCTCGCCCGCGCGCTGAGCGACAACTACCCGGTGGCGCTGGTCAATTCGGTCAATCCGGTGCGTATAGAGGGGCAGAAGACGGCCGCCTTCGAGATCGTGGACATGCTCGGCGACGCCCCCGACATCCACGTCCTGCCGGTCGGCAACGCGGGCAACATCACCGCGTACTGGAAGGGGTACAAGGAGTACGCCGCCGACGGGGTCAGCACGAAGACGCCCCGCATGTGGGGGTTCCAGGCCTCCGGCAGTGCTCCGATCGTGCGCGGCGAGGTCGTCAAGGACCCGTCGACCATCGCCACCGCCATCCGCATCGGCAACCCCGCCTCGTGGGACTTCGCGCTCGCCGCGCGGGACGAGTCCGGCGGTGCCATCGACGAGGTGACGGACCGTGAGATCCTGCGCGCCTACCGGCTGTTGGCCTCTCAGGAGGGTGTCTTCGTCGAGCCCGCCTCCGCCGCGTCGGTGGCCGGTCTGCTGAAGGCGGCCGAGCAGGGCAAGGTCGACCCGGGGCAGAAGATCGTGTGCACCGTCACCGGCAACGGGCTGAAGGACCCGGACTGGGCCGTCGCCGGAGCCCCGCAGCCGGTCACCGTGCCGGTCGACGCGGCGACGGCGGCCGAGCGCCTCGGCCTGGTCTGAGGACCTGGTCCGAGCACCCGGTCCGAGCGCCCGATCCGGCGCCCGGTCTCAGCGCCTCGTCCGGAACGCGCCCAGCGTAAGAGGGCGTAAGCGACGCCCGGCCGGGAAAGTCACTGAACGGGGGGTGCACAGGGGGCTTACGACACGCATCGTGCGCCTCCTGTGCGCCCTATGTCGCCACAGAACCTTCCTTCGATAGGCTGTACCGAACCCGCCCGCCGCATATGCCGCGGTGCCGCGCCGTCTCCGCGGTCGGGAACGCGGCCGGCAGCGGTCGGCCGTTGGGCAGGCAGCGGCGAGCCCAAGGGTTCCGTACGTCATCGGATGTCATTCGACAGTCAAGTCACGCAGCTCAAGGAGAGTCATCAAGCGATGGCCGGTCCAGCGTTCCGCGCCGCCGCCGTCAGGGTGCGCGTCCCCGCCACCAGCGCCAACCTCGGCCCGGGCTTCGACGCCCTCGGCCTCGCGCTGGGGTTGTACGACGACGTGGTCGTCCGGGTGGCCGACTCCGGGCTGCACATCGACATCGCGGGGGAGGGCAGCGAGACGCTGCCCCGCGACGAGAAGCACCTGCTCGTACGCTCCCTGCGCACCGCCTTCGACCTCCTCGGCGGACAGCCGCGCGGCCTGGAGATCGTCTGCGCCAACCGCATCCCGCACGGCCGCGGGCTCGGCTCCTCCTCCGCCGCCATCTGCGCCGGCATCCTCGCCGCGCGCGCGGTGACCATAGGCGGCGAGGCCCGCCTCGACGAGGCCGCGCTGCTCGACCTCGCCACCGAGATCGAGGGCCACCCCGACAACGTGGCGGCCTGTCTGCTGGGCGGCTTCACCCTGTCCTGGATGGAGGCCGGTGCCGCCCGGGCGATCAGGATGGAGCCCGCCGATTCCATCGTTCCGGTGGTTTTCGTGCCCGGAAAGCCGGTACTGACCCAGACCGCGCGCGGCCTCCTCCCGCGCACCGTCCCGCACGTCGACGCCGCCGCCAACGCCGGCCGGGCCGCGCTGCTCGTCGAGGCCCTGACCAGGCGCCCCGAGCTGCTGCTGCCGGCCACCGAGGACCGTCTGCACCAGGAGTACCGCGCGCCGGCCATGCCGGAGAGCGCGACGCTGGTGGAGCGGCTGCGCGCCGACGGGGTCCCCGCGGTGATCTCCGGCGCGGGGCCCACGGTGATGGCACTGGCCGACGCCGACACGGCCGACAAGGTCGAGGCGCTGGCCGGCACGGACTGGGCGGCCAACCGGCTGAGCCTGGACCAGCACGGTGCGAGCGTGCTGCCTCTGGCGACCGCCAGTGACATTTAGACGCGGGCGGTTGCCGGATTTCGAGAGGGGGAATGTTTGTTGGATCCGGTAGTGTTAATCTCAAGTCTGCACCCGACCCCACCATGGCGAGGTGCCTCGTGTCCCCGTCCGGGACAGACATTCTTCCGGGAGCTCCCCAAGCCGCATTGTGTGCTGGATGCCGTACGTGATCAGTACGGCCTACACGGACACTGAGCGGTCCACCGGGCACGCTCCGGAACCGGTGCGACCAGGCCGCGTGACACAGACACTGGGTGCCGCGGTCAGGGGAAGCGCCATCACCAGATATCTCTTCCGCCGTTCAGGCGGACCACCGCCCCGGCACGGTTCGCACAGCAAGGACCGAAGCCGGACAGCACAACCGGTCGCCGAGCCAGACAGGCCGACGTCCGCTCCAGGGAAGGACCCTTCGTGAGCGACACCACCGATCTGATGGGCGCACGTGTCGAGGAGACCGCTGCCGCGCCCGCCACGGACGCCTCCGCGCCTGCCACCGGTGCCGGCTCCCGGCGGCGCCGTGGTACCGGCCTCGAGGGCATGGTGCTGGCCGAGCTGCAGCAGGTCGCATCCGGCCTCGGCATCAGGGGCACCGCGCGTATGCGCAAGAGCCAGCTGATCGAGGTCATCAAGGAGGCGCAGGCCGCGGGGGGCGCCCCCGCCAAGGCCGCGCCCGCCGCCGCGGACGCCGCCGGTGAGACCAAGCCCAAGCGCCGCAGCACCTCCCGGGCCCGTACGGGCGACGAGGCCCCCGCCGAGAAGGCGGAGAAGGCCGCGAAGGCCGACAAGAAGGCCGACAAGGCCACCGCCCAGCAGCAGATCGAGATCCCCGGCCAGCCGTCCGCCAAGGTCTCCCCCTCGGCCGACCAGGCCGGTGCTCCCGGTGAGGACGCCCCCTCCGAGCGCCGTCGTCGCCGGGCCACCGCCGACGCGGGCAGCCCGTCCGGCGCCACGGAGACGGTGGCCGTCGAGACCCGCGGCGAGCCGAAGACCGAGTCGTCGGCGGCGTCGGCGCAGCAGGGCCAGGGCGACGCCCGCTCCGACGGCGAGGGTGGCGAGGGCCGCCGTCGCGACCGCCGTGACCGCGGCGACCGCGACCGTGACCGCGGTGACCGTGACCGCGGCGACCGCGGACGTGACCGCGACCGCCGGGGCAAGGGCGACGACCAGGGCCAGGGCGGCGGTCAGCAGCGCCAGCAGCAGGGCGGCGGACGCCAGGACCGTCAGCAGCAGGACGACGGCTACGACGACGAGGCCGGTGGCCGCCGGGGCCGCCGCGGTCGCTACCGTGACCGCCGGGGCCGTCGCGGGCGCGACGAGATCCAGGAGCCGCAGATCAACGAGGACGACGTCCTCATCCCGGTCGCCGGCATCCTCGACATCCTCGACAACTACGCGTTCATCCGGACCTCCGGCTACCTGCCCGGCCCCAACGACGTGTACGTCTCCCTCGCCCAGGTCCGCAAGAACGGCCTGCGCAAGGGCGACCACGTCACCGGTGCCGTGCGCCAGCCCAAGGAGGGCGAGCGCCGCGAGAAGTTCAACGCCCTGGTGCGTCTGGACTCCGTCAACGGCATGGCGCCCGAACACGGCCGCGGACGGCCGGAGTTCAACAAGCTGACGCCGCTGTACCCGCAGGACCGCCTCCGTCTGGAGACGGACCCCGGCGTCCTCACCACCCGCATCATCGACCTCGTCGCGCCCATCGGTAAGGGTCAGCGCGGTCTGATCGTGGCCCCGCCGAAGACCGGCAAGACCATGATCATGCAGGCGATCGCCAACGCGATCACGCACAACAACCCCGAGTGCCACCTGATGGTCGTCCTGGTCGACGAGCGTCCGGAAGAGGTCACCGACATGCAGCGGTCGGTGAAGGGCGAGGTCATCTCCTCGACCTTCGACCGCCCGGCCGAGGACCACACCACGGTCGCCGAGCTGGCCATCGAGCGCGCCAAGCGCCTGGTGGAGCTGGGTCACGACGTGGTCGTCCTGCTCGACTCGATCACGCGTCTGGGCCGTGCGTACAACCTCGCCGCCCCGGCCTCCGGCCGCATCCTGTCCGGTGGTGTCGACTCGACCGCCCTGTACCCGCCGAAGCGCTTCTTCGGTGCGGCCCGCAACATCGAGGACGGCGGCTCGCTGACCATCCTCGCCACCGCCCTGGTGGACACCGGGTCCCGCATGGACGAGGTCATCTTCGAGGAGTTCAAGGGCACCGGCAACGCGGAGCTCAAGCTTGACCGGAAGCTCGCCGACAAGCGCATCTTCCCGGCGGTGGACGTCGACGCGTCCGGCACCCGCAAGGAGGAGATCCTGCTCGGCAGCGAGGAGCTCGCCGTGACCTGGAAGCTGCGCCGGGTGCTGCACGCCCTCGACCAGCAGCAGGCGATCGAGCTGCTCCTCGACAAGATGAAGCAGACCAAGTCGAACGTCGAGTTCCTGATGCAGATCCAGAAGACGACCCCGACGCCCGGCAACGGCGACTGAGCCGCTGCCGGCCCGCGCCGGCGCCGTCAGAAGGCAGAAGTCCCGCTTCGTCACGCAGGTGACGGGGCGGGACTTCTGCCTTGTAAGATCAGCGCACCGCAGTGGGGGGGAACGTATTTTCGGATACGCCCACGGGGCGATCAGCGCTGCCTTCACGGCCCGTGTCCGCCGGCTCTTCTCTCCTGCCTGCCTCTACAGCGACAGGAGACCTGAGTGACATCTACTCCGCGAAGAGCCCACCTGGCGCTTCCCGCGGCTGCCGCCGCACTCGCCCTGTCGGGCGCGGTCCTCGCGGCCGCCCCCGCCCAGGCGTCCGGCGAAACCCCCGTCCCGCCCCGGCCGGCCGTCACCGAGCCGCCCGCGGCCTCCCAGGCCGAGCTGCTGCAGCGGATCCAGCGTGCGGAGGCCGCGCTCGAGGGCGACACCGCCGCCGCTCCCGGGGCACAGCCCGAGGCCACCCCGAGCGCCGCGGCCCCGTCCCGCACCGTCGACCCGAAGATCATCGGCGGTAGGGACGCGAGCCTCGCCGAGGCGCCCTGGATGGTGCAGCTGCACTACTCCGACGACAAGGGCACCAAGGACACCTCCGACGACGAGGGTTACTTCTGCGGCGGCACCCTGGTGGCCCCCGCGAAGGTCCTGACCGCCGCGCACTGCGTGTACGGCCTGGACTGGAAGGCGAACGGCGTCGTCCTCGCCGGCACGGCCCAGCTGCCGGACGGCGGCGACCTGCACGGTGGCCGGGTCGCCGGAGTGTGGCGCCAGTGGGTCAACCCCACGTACAAGCCGAGGGCGATCGCGGGCGGCGACCTCGCGGTGCTGACGCTGACCGAGGCACTGCCGTACAAAACGCTGCAGCCGGCGACGAGCAGCGACACCGCCTCGTACGCGAACGGCACCCCGGCGACGGTGTACGGCTGGGGGCGCACCAGCTCCACCAGCCAGGACATCTCGCCGACGCTGAGGAAGGCGACCGTGCCGATGCGGTCGGACTCCGCCTGCACCGCGTACTGGGGCTCCGACTTCGTGGCCGGTCAGATGGCCTGCGCCGGCAACCCGGCCTCCGGCCAGGACGCCGGCACGGTCTCCCCGTGCAACGGCGACTCCGGCGGCCCGCTCGTGGTCAACGGCCGGATCGCCGGCGTGGTGTCCTGGGGCGTCACGGACTGCGTCGCCTCCGGCGCCCTGGGCGTCTACGCCAAGACCCGCTCCTACGCCGGCGAGGTCAACGCGCGCATCGACGATGCCGACCTCGACTTCGACGGCCAGGCGGACCTCTTCGTCCGCACGCTCCGCGGCGAGGCCTTCGAGTACCACTCCCTCGGGAACCGGTGGCCCCACCTGGCCGACCGCCTTGCGCGCGGCGACTGGAGCGGGCGGAGCCTGGTGCGTCAGGCCGACCTGAACCGCGACTTCGACCAGGACTACCTGTACCGCACCCCGGACGGTGTTCTGCACTTCGCTGTCAACGGGGACGACCGCGAGCCGATCCGCGTCGGCGACGGCTGGAACGTGATGAAGGACATCCGCGTTCCCGGCGACCTCTCCGGTGACGCCCTGCCCGACCTGGTCGCCCAGGACAAGGACGGCGTCCTGTGGCTCTACCCCGGCCAGGGCAACGGGCTGTTCGACACCCCTGTCCGGATCGGCGGCGGCTGGGCCGCGTACACGATCACCGGCAAGGGCGACTACGACCGCGACGGCAAGCCCGACCTGCTGGCGCGGGACGGCTCCGGCGTCCTGTGGCTGTACCCCGGCACGGGGAAGGCCTCCCCGGCGTTCGGCGCCCGGATCAGGGTCGGCGGCGGCTGGGAGGTGTACAACGCCTTCGCCACCGCCGGTGACATCACCGGCGACGGCAGGTCCGACCTGCTGGCCAGGGACATCTCCGGCGTGCTGTGGCTGTACAAGGGCACCGGCACGGGCTCGGCGCCGTTCGCCGCCCGGGTCAGGATCGGCAGCGGCTGGAGGGCCTTCGACATCCTCGGCTGACCCCGGCGGCCCCGCCGCGGGCCGTGATCAGGGCCGCCCCCGTCCGGGGGCGGCCCTTCTCGCGTTCTTCACGTTGCGACCTTCGCCACACGGGCCGGTCCCGCGGCCGGCCCCGAGCGCCGGGGAGGGTGATCGCGGATCCCCAGGTCAGCGACGCGGTTCGGCACCCGCCCAGCACGCTCCGTGACCGTCGGCCCACCCGGTCGGCACAGACCGTTGTGCAACCCTGTCCCGAGTTCCGCCGTCTCACCCACGGAGGGACGATGGTGAGGTACCGGCGGAAACCCGTCGGAGCCGACCACCCCGACCCTGAGCGCAGGGGGTAACCGACCGGACGAACACCGAGGAGCACATGTCCGCCGAGAGCACGCCGGATCCCGTCATACCCGGCCCCGGGGAGCCCCGTCCGCCCGGCCCCCGTCACCGGGGCAGGGGGCGTCGACGCAAGCCCCGCGCCAAGGGGCGCAGGGCGCTGCTGGTGACGGCCTGGACCGCCGCGGGCGTCGTGGTCCTCGGCGGCACCGGCGCCGGGGTCCTGTACCTCAAGCTCAACGGCAACCTCGAGAGCGTCGACATCGACCAGGCCCTCGGCACCGACCGGCCCGAGAAGGCCGACAACGGCTCCCAGAACATCCTGGTCCTCGGCTCGGACAGCCGCTCCGGCGGCAACGGGAAGCTCGGCGGCGGCACCGACGACGGCACCGCACGCTCCGACACGGCGATGATCGTGCACGTCCACGAGGGCCACAAGAAGGCCGACGTGGTCTCCGTCCCCCGCGACACCCTCATCGACCGCCCCGAGTGCACCGACACCGACGGCGCCGAGCACCCCGCCGCCGACGGCGTGATGTTCAACTCCGCCTACTCCACCGGCGGCGCCGCCTGCGCGGTGAAGACCGTCGAGTCGATCAGCGGGCTGCGCATGGACCACTACCTGGAGGTCGACTTCAGCGGCTTCCAGAACCTCATCGACGACCTCGGCGGTGTCGCGGTCACCACCACCGAGGACATCAAGGACCCCGACAGCCACCTCGACCTCCCCGCCGGCACCCACCGGCTCGACGGCGAGCAGGCCCTCGGCCTGGTCCGCACCCGGCACGGCGTCGGCGACGGCTCCGACCTCGGCCGCATCCAGCTCCAGCAGGCGTTCGTCAAGGCCCTGGTCGACCAGGTCAAGGACATCGGCCTGCTCGGCAACCCCAAGAAGCTCTACGACATCGCCGACACCGCCACCAGGACGGTGACCACCGACTCCGACCTGGGCTCGGTGAACTCCCTGATGTCCTTCGCGACCGGTCTGAAGGGCATCGGCCCGGGCAACATGCACATGGTCACCATGCCGGTCGTCTACGACCCCGCGAACGCCAACCGGGTCCTGCTGGAGAAGGCCAAGGCCGATCAGGTGTGGACGGCCCTGAAGAACGACGGGCCCATCCCGGAGAGTGCCACCGAGGGAACGGCCACCGGTGAGGCCAAGGACGTCGTGAACGCCGCTCAGGGCCTGCCCGACTGACCCTGGGGGCGCGGGGCTGTGACAGGTGCGGCTCCGCCGCGCGGGCGCGGGCGGCCCCCACCGGCCCGCGGGGAATAGACGGCCCTCGCCCCCGGTTTTGGGGGATGGCGCCAGTCCTGGCAGACTGGACCGTCGGCCCCGGTTCACGCCCCCGCATCCCGCGGCGGCGACCCGGCGCCCTCCCGAACCTAGGAGACACCTTGAAGCGCGACATCCACCCCGAGTACGTCGAGACCCAGGTCAGCTGCACCTGTGGCGCGTCGTTCACGACCCGCAGCACCATCGACAGCGGCACCATCCGCGCCGAGGTCTGCTCCGAGTGCCACCCGTTCTACACGGGCAAGCAGAAGATCCTCGACACCGGTGGCCGCGTGGCCCGCTTCGAGGCCCGCTTCGGCAAGGCTGCCGCCGGCTCCAAGAAGTAGCGAGCCACCGATCGCCGGTCCACGGCCGCGCCCCCAGCCGGGGGAGCGCCGGGACCGGCGTTTTTGGTCGCCCGCCTTCCCCTTCCCCAGCAGTAGCAGGAGCCCAAGATGTTCGAGGCCGTCGAGGAACTCGTCGCCGAGCACGCCGACCTGGAGACCAGGCTCGCCGACCCGTCGGTCCACTCCGACCAGGCCAACGCGCGCAAGCTGAACAAGCGGTACGCCGAGCTGACCCCGATCGTCGCCACGTACCGCTCCTGGAAGCAGACGGGCGACGACATCGAGACCGCGCGCGAGCTGGCCGCGGACGACCCGGACTTCGCCGCCGAGGTCAAGGTGCTGGACAAGCAGCGCGACGAGCTCACCGAGAAGCTCCGCCTGCTGCTCGTCCCGCGCGACCCCAGCGACGACAAGGACGTCATCCTGGAGATCAAGGCGGGCGCGGGCGGCGACGAGTCGGCGCTCTTCGCCGGCGACCTGCTGCGCATGTACCTGCGCTACGCCGAGCGGGTCGGCTGGAAGACCGAGATCATCGACTCCACCGAGTCCGAGCTCGGCGGCTACAAGGACGTCCAGGTCGCCGTGAAGACCAAGGGCGGCCAGGGCGCCACCGAGCCGGGACAGGGCGTCTGGGCGCGGCTGAAGTACGAGGGCGGGGTGCACCGCGTGCAGCGGGTGCCCGCGACCGAGTCCCAGGGCCGCATCCACACCTCCGCGGCCGGCGTGCTCGTCACGCCCGAGGCCGAGGAGATCGACGTCGAGATCAACCCCAACGACCTGCGCATCGACGTCTACCGGTCCTCCGGCCCCGGCGGCCAGTCCGTCAACACGACCGACTCCGCCGTGCGCATCACGCACCTCCCCACCGGAGTCGTCGCCTCCTGCCAGAACGAGAAGAGCCAGCTGCAGAACAAGGAGCAGGCGATGCGTATCCTGCGCTCCAGGCTGCTCGCGGCGGCGCAGGAGGAGGCGGAGAAGGAGGCCGCGGACGCCCGGCGCAGCCAGGTCCGCACCGTGGACCGCTCCGAGAAGATCCGTACGTACAACTTCCCGGAGAACCGCATCTCGGACCACCGCGTCGGCTTCAAGGCGTACAACCTGGACCAGGTCCTGGACGGTGACCTCGACTCGGTGATCCAGGCCTGCGTCGACGCGGACTCGGCGGCCAAGCTGGCCGCCGCGTAAGCACCGCCGCACCACCCGCACCGGACCCCAGCTCAGCCCCGGAGGACCAGCGTGAACCTGCTGCTCGCGGAGGTGGCCCAGGCCACCCAGCGGCTGGCCGACGCCGGCGTGCCCTCGCCGCGCACCGACGCGGAGGAGCTCGCCGCGTACCTGCACGGCGTCAAGCGGGGCGAGCTGCACACCGTGCCCGACGCGGACTTCGACGCCCGGTACTGGGAGGTCGTCGCCCGCCGGGAGGCGCGCGAGCCGCTCCAGCACATCACCGGCCGCGCCTACTTCCGCTACCTGGAGCTCCAGGTCGGCCCCGGCGTGTTCGTGCCCCGCCCCGAGACCGAGTCCGTCGTCGGCTGGGCCATAGACGCCGTGCGCGCCATGGACGTCGTCGAGCCGTGCATCGTGGACCTGTGCACCGGCTCGGGCGCCATCGCGCTCGCGCTCGCCCAGGAGGTGCCGCGCTCGCGCGTGTACGCCGTGGAGCTGTCCGAGGACGCCCTGGTGTGGACGCGGAAGAACATGGAGGGATCCAGGGTCGAACTGCGTCAGGGCGACGCCCTGACGGCCTTCCCGGACCTCGACGGACAGGTCGACCTGGTGGTCTCCAACCCGCCGTACATCCCGCTCACCGAGTGGGAGTACGTCGCCCCCGAGGCCCGCGACCACGATCCCCAGATGGCCCTGTTCTCCGGTGAGGACGGCCTCGACCTCATCCGCGGCCTGGAACGCACCGCGCACCGGCTGCTGCGCCCCGGCGGGGTCGTCGTCATCGAGCACGCCGACACCCAGGGCGGCCAGGTGCCGTGGATCTTCACCGAGGAGCGGGGCTGGGCCGACGCGGCCGACCACCCCGACCTCAACAACCGCCCCCGGTTCGCGACCGCCCGCAAGGCGCTGCCGTGAGCACCGCCCCGACTTCAACCCCGCAGTACGTGTACGAGGAGGCCCGCTAAATGGCTCGGCGATACGACACCAACGACGCGACCGACCGTGTGACCGGTCTGCGCGAGGCCGCCTCCGCCGTGCGCCGTGGCGAGCTCGTGGTGCTGCCGACGGACACCGTGTACGGCATCGGCGCCGACGCCTTCACCGGGGAGGCCGTCGCCGACCTGCTGGACGCCAAGGGCCGTGGCCGCAACATGCCCACGCCCGTCCTCATCGGCTCCCCGAACACCCTGCACGGCCTGGTCACCGACTTCTCCGAGCAGGCCTGGGAGCTGGTCGACGCCTTCTGGCCGGGCGCGCTGACGCTGGTCGCCAAGCACCAGCCGTCCCTGCAGTGGGACCTCGGCGACACCCGCGGCACGGTCGCCGTCCGCATGCCGCTGCACCCCGTCGCCATCGAGCTGCTCACCGAGGTCGGCCCCATGGCCGTCTCCTCCGCCAACCTGACCGGCCACCCGGCGCCGGAGGACTGCGACGCCGCCCAGCAGATGCTCGGCGACTCCGTCTCCGTCTACCTCGACGGCGGCCCCACCCCCGGCAACGTCCCGTCGTCCATCGTCGACGTCACGCGCGAGGTGCCCGTGCTGCTGCGCGCGGGCGCGTTGTCGGCCGAGGAACTGCGCAAGGTGGTACCCGACCTCGAGGTGGCGAATTGACGGCCCCTGAGACGGGGCGTGGCATAGGCAGCGAGGAACGCGCCGCGGAGATCACGACGACGTTCGGCTTTCCGCGCGACAGCTTCCGCATCCTCCACGTCAGCACCGGCAACGTCTGCCGCTCGCCCATCACCGAGCGGCTGACCCGGCATTTCGTGACGGAGCGGCTCGGCGTCCTGGGCGGCGGCCTCATCGTGGAGAGCGCCGGCACCTGGGGTCACGAGGGCGCGCCGATGGAGGCGAACGCCGAGACGGTCCTCGCGGAGTTCGGCGCGGACACGGCCGGCTTCACCGGGCGCGAGCTCCTCGACGAGCACGTCATCCGCGCCGACCTGGTCCTGACGGCGACCCGGGACCACCGCGCCCAGGTCATCTCCATGGGCCACTCGGCGGGCCTGCGCACCTTCACCCTCAAGGAGTTCACCCGCCTGGTGAACGCGATCGACCCCGCGACGCTGCCGTCCCTGGACGAGGGCGTGGTCGCGCGGGCGCGTGCGCTGGTGCGTGCGGCGGCGGCTCTACGCGGGTGGCTGCTGGCGCCCACGGCGGAGGCGGACGAGGTGTACGACCCGTACGGCGCGCCGCTGACGTTCTTCCGGTCGATCGGGGACGAGATACACCAGGCGCTGGATCCGGTGGTGACCGCGCTCACGGGGGTCGCGGCGCGGACGTAGGCGCGCCGCCGCGGGCACCCGTCCCGCCGGCCCGCGGTGCCGGGCGCCCTCCGGGCGGGCGTCGGCCGGACGCAGCAACGCCGGGCGCCCCGCGGCCCCCGGGCCTACATTGGTCGTACGTCACCGTCGACGCACGCCCGGAGCGCACCATGTCGGTCACCCACGCCCTCGCGGCCGATGACAGGGGTCTCGATGTACTGCTGCGGCAGGACCCCGAGCTGGCCGAGATCCTGCTCGCCGAGCGCCGACGGCAGTCGACGACGCTCCAGCTGATCGCCGCCGAGAACTTCACGTCGCCGGCCGTGCTGGCCGCGCTCGGCTCCCCGCTCGCCAACAAGTACGCCGAGGGCTACCCGGGCGCCCGGCACCACGGCGGGTGCGAGATCGTCGACGTCGCCGAGCGGCTCGCCGTGGAGCGGGCCCGGGCGCTGTTCGGCGCCGAGCACGCGAACGTCCAGTCGCACTCCGGCTCCTCCGCCGTGCTGGCCGCCTACGCCGCGCTGCTGTGGCCCGGCGACACCGTCCTCGCGCTCGGCCTGCCCCACGGCGGTCACCTCACCCACGGCTCACCCGCCAACTTCTCCGGCCGCTGGTTCCACTTCGTCGGCTACGGCGTGGACGCGGAGACCGGGCTCGTCGACTACGACCAGGTGCGCACCCTGGCCCGTACGCACCGGCCCAAGGCGATCGTCTGCGGCTCGATCGCCTACCCCCGCCACCTCGACTACGCCTACTTCCGCGAGGTCGCCGACGAGGTCGGCGCCTACCTCATCGCGGACGCCGCCCACCCGATGGGGCTGGTCGCGGGGGGAGCGGCGCCCAGCCCGGTGCCGTACGCGGACATCGTCTGCGCCACCACGCACAAGGTGCTGCGCGGCCCCCGCGGCGGCATGATCCTGTGCGGGAGCGAACTGGCCGAGCGGGTCGACCGGGCCGTCTTCCCGTTCACACAGGGCGGCGCCCAGATGCACACCATCGCCGCCAAGGCGGTCGCCTTCGGCGAGGCGGCGGCCCCGGCCTTCTCCGCGTACGCCCACCAGGTCGTCGCCAACGCCCGGACGCTGGCCGCCCAGTTGGCCGCCGAGGGCATGGCCGTCACCACCGGTGGCACCGACACCCACCTGCTCACCGTCGACCCCGCCCCGCTGGGCGTCGACGGCAGGACCGCACGGGGCCGGCTCACGGCGGCCGGGATCGTCCTGGACTGCTGCGCGCTGCCGCACGGCGACTCCCGCGGACTGCGCCTGGGCACGGCGGCCCTCACCACCCAGGGCATGGGGGAGCGGGAGATGCGGGCGGTGGGCACGCTGCTCGCGGCGGTGCTCAGGGGGGAGGCGGACACCGCCGCGGCGCGGGCCGACGTACGGGATCTGGTGAGGGAATTCCCACCGTATCCGGGCTGAGGCGGGGGAGGGGCACACGCGTGCACAGCCACACGTGCAACCATCGTCGCTACCCGGAAGTCCCCAACCATATGCGCGCATCGCTAGGCTGTGGGGCTGGGAATGGCCAGCGAGACCTGTGGGGAAGCCCGTGCGTGAATACCTGCTGACGCTCTGCATCACGGCCGCGGTGACGTATCTGCTGACAGGGCCGGTACGGAAGTTCGCGATCGTGGCGGGGGCGATGCCGGAGATCCGGGCACGTGACGTGCACCGGGAGCCCACTCCGCGGCTCGGCGGGATCGCGATGTTCTTCGGGCTGTGCGCGGGTCTGCTGGTCGCCGACCACCTCACCAACCTCAGTGAGGTCTTCGAGAAGTCCAACGAACCGCGGGCCCTGCTCTCCGGGGCCGCCCTGATCTGGCTGATCGGCGTCCTGGACGACAAGTTCGAGATCGACGCCCTGATCAAGCTCGGCGGACAGATGATCGCCGCCGGCGTGATGGTGGTGCAGGGCCTGACCATCCTGTGGATCCCCGTCCCGGGCGTTGGCAACGTGGCGCTGACCCAGTGGCAGGGCACCCTGCTGACGGTGGCGCTGGTCGTCATCACCATCAACGCGGTCAACTTCGTGGACGGCCTCGACGGGCTAGCGGCCGGCACGGTGTGCATCGCGGCGGCGGCGTTCTTCATGTACGCCTACCGGATCTGGTACTCGTACGGCATCGAGGCCGCCGCGCCCGCCTCGCTGTTCGCCGCCATCCTCATGGGCATGTGCCTGGGCTTCCTCCCGCACAACATGCACCCCGCCCGCATCTTCATGGGCGACTCCGGCTCGATGCTGATCGGCCTGGTGCTGGCGGCCGGCGCGATCTCCGTGACCGGGCAGGTCGACCCGGACGCGATGCGGCTGTTCTCCGGTTCGGAGCGCAACACCGTGCACCAGATGGTGCCCGTCTACATCCCGCTGCTGATGCCGCTGACCATCATCGCCATCCCGGCCGCCGACCTGATCCTGGCCATCGTGCGGCGCACCTGGCGCGGGCAGTCGCCGTTCGCCGCGGACCGGGGGCACCTGCACCACCGGCTGCTGGAGATCGGGCACTCGCACAGCCGCGCGGTGCTGATCATGTACTTCTTCTCGGCGCTGATCGCCTTCGGCGCGCTCGCCTTCTCGGTGAACGCCGCCTCCATGTGGATCGTCCTGGGCGTCGTCTTCCTCAGCGCGATCGGCCTGGTCCTGCTCCTGCTGCCGCGCTTCAAGCCGCGCGCCCCGCGCTGGGCGGAGCGGTTCGTGCCGCCCCGCTACCGGCGTCGCCGGGCCGCGTCCGCGGCAGCCGCCGCCGCGGAGGAGGGCGGGTCCGGGCCCGCGGAGGTCACGACCGAGCCCGACGACCGCGTTCCGGTCGCCGTGGGCGTCTCGGGCGTCAACGGAGCCACCGCCATCGGCCCCCGTTCGCGCGCAAGGTAAGAATCTGACGAGAGCATTGCCAACTCGTGGGGGAATAAAGTGCCCCATTACCAGACAAATGGGTGCGGTAATTGCACAGACGCGCACTGTCACACTCATGTGTGACAGCAAGCACACCCACAGGTAAAGACCTCATCAAATAGTTTGTGATACGGTTCACGAGAACCCCCGGGTAGAGCCTGAAGGCCGCAGTGCGACGGTCTCTTGGGCGTGAGGACTCCGTTCGGCCCGGGACTACGCTCGTCCATGACGACACCCTGCCCCCTGTGAAAAGCGGAGTTGCCGCCATGCCGTCCAATGACGTCCGGATCCTGCTTCAGGCTGCCGTGCCCACGGCTGCCGTCGGCGCTGTTGCCGCCGTCGTCAGCGCCGTGGTCGTCGGCGGCAAGGGGGCGGTCGGAGCCGTCGTCGCGACCGTGGTGGCGATGCTCTTCATGGGGATCGGTCTCTACGTCCTGCAGCGCATCGCCAAATCGCTTCCGCACCTCTTCCAGGCGATGGGCCTGATGCTCTACGTGGCACAGATCCTGCTGCTGTTCGTCTTCCTCACCGCGTTCAAGAACACGACGTTGTTCAACCCCCGGTCCTTCGCGATCACCTTGGTCGTCGTCACGCTCACGTGGATCGCCGCGCAGACGCGGGCGCACATGAAGGCCAAGATTCTCTACGTCGAGCCCGAGTCGTCGAGCGAGAAGCCCAAGAAGACGGGCCGCTCGTTGTGAGGGGTAGGGCCGGGATAAAGAGGCATGTGAAGTCCTGCTATCGTCCGGTGCCAACTGCGGCATCGCGGGCGCGGGCATCCGAGCTGACGCCTGCTCCATCGCGAGGCGAGATGCCCCACAGCCGCCCCCACATCCGTAACACCAGTCCCGTGCCGAACAGCGGCCCCGCGCCGCGCCGACACAACGAGGTTGCCGTACCTATGCGTCACGCCGAAGGAGCCCGCGGTGAGTGCTGACCAGACCCAGCTCGCCTTTGACTGGAGCTGTCGGATCATGTCCGACAACGGGTGTGGCTTTCCGGCTCCGGGCCTGCACTCGTTCCTCTTCAAGCCGATCGCCACTGTGGGTGGGTTCGAGTTCAACAAGGTGATGCTGCTCGCGCTCATCACCACTGCCCTCGTCATCACCTTCTTCTACGCGGCCTTCGGCAAGGCGAAGGTGGTGCCGGGCAAGCTGCAGATGGTCGGGGAGGCGGGTTACGACTTCGTCCGCCGCGGCATCGTGTACGAGACCCTCGGGAAGAAGGAGGGCGAGAAGTACGTCCCCTTCATGGTTTCGCTGTTCTTCTTCATCTGGATCATGAACATCTGGTCCGTGATCCCGCTGGCCCAGTTCCCGGTCTCGTCGATCATCGCGTACCCCATGGTGCTCGCGGTGATCGTCTGGCTGATCTGGGTGTCGCTGACCTTCAAGCGGCACGGTTTCGTCGGCTTCTTCAAGAACGTCACCGGCTACGACAAGTCGCTGGGTGCGGTACTGCCGCTGGTCATGATCATCGAGTTCTTCTCGAACCTGCTGGTCCGGCCCTTCACTCACGCCGTGCGGCTCTTCGCCAACATGTTCGCCGGTCACCTGATGCTGGTGATGTTCACCGTCGCCTCCTGGTACCTGATGAACAGCTGGATGATTCCGGCGGCCGGTGTCTCCTTCGTCATGACCATGGTCATGATCCTGTTCGAACTTTTCGTGCAGGCCGTCCAGGCATACGTCTTCGTGCTGCTGGCCTGCTCGTACATCCAGGGCGCGCTCGCCGAGCACCACTGAGCGACACTCAGCCCCGCACCCCCATGAACGTCCGGTGGCCAACCCCCGCCGGTCCTTGAAAGAGAAGGAAGATTCAGCATGGCTGCCCTTGAGACCCTCGCCGCCGTCGAAGGCAACATCGGTTCCATCGGCTACGGCCTCGCCGCCATCGGTCCCGGCGTCGGCGTCGGCATCATCTTCGGTAACGGCACCCAGGCGCTCGCCCGCCAGCCCGAGGCCGCCGGCCTGATCCGTGCCAACCAGATCCTCGGCTTCGCCTTCTGTGAGGCGCTTGCCCTCATCGGCATCGTCATGCCGTTCGTCTACGGATGATCGGACCTTGACGAGCCAACCTTTCAACGAAAGGCACTGATGTGATCGCCAACCTGGTACAGCTGGCGGCCGAGGAGGAGCAGAACCCGCTCATTCCTCCGGGTCCCGAGCTGCTCGTCGGCACCATCGCCTTCGCCATCGTCTTCTTCGTCTTCTGGAAGAAGCTGCTTCCGAACATCAACAAGGTTCTGGAAGAGCGTCGCGAAGCCATCGAGGGCGGTATCGAGAAGGCCGAGGCCGCGCAGACCGAGGCCCAGAGCGTCCTTGAGCAGTACAAGGCTCAGCTCGCCGAGGCCCGGCACGAGGCCGCGCGCCTGCGCCAGGAGGCGCAGGAGCAGGGCGCCACGCTCATCGCCGAGATGCGCGCGGAAGGCCAGCGGCAGCGTGAGGAGATCATCGCCGCCGGTCACGCCCAGATCCAGGCCGACCGCAAGGCCGCCGCGTCCGCGCTGCGCCAGGACGTCGGCAAGCTGGCCACCGACCTGGCCGGCAAGCTCGTCGGCGAGTCCCTCGAGGACCACGCCCGCCAGAGCCGCGTCATCGACCGCTTCCTGGACGAGCTGGACGACAAGGCGACGAAGGCAGAGGCGACCCGATGAACGGAGCGAGCCGCGAGGCCCTGGCCGCCGCACGCGAGCGTCTCGACGCGCTGACGGACTCCACGTCCGTGGACGCCGGCTCGCTCGCCGACGAGCTGGCCGCCGTCACCGCGCTGCTCCACCGCGAGGTGTCGCTGCGTCGGGTCCTGACCGACCCGGCGCAGGCCGGCGAGGCCAAGGCCGAGCTCGCCCAGCGTCTCCTCGGCACCCAGATCAGCGGCCCCGCCGCCGACCTGGTGTCCGGCATGGTGCGTTCCCGCTGGTCGCAGTCCCGCGACCTGGTGGACGCGCTGGAGGAGCTGGCGAGCACCGCCGACCTCACCGCCGCGCAGAAGCAGGGCCGGCTCGACAACGTCGAGGACGAGCTGTTCCGGTTCGGCCGGATCGTCTCCTCGAACACCGAGCTGCGCGCCGCGCTGACCAACCGTTCGGCCACCACCGCGGCCAAGGGCGAGCTGCTGCGCAGCCTGCTCGGCGGCCGGGCGGAGCGGACCACCGAGCGTCTGGTGACGCGCCTTGTCACCGCGCCGCGGGGACGTAGCCTGGAGTCGGGACTCGAATCCCTGTCCAAGCTCGCCGCCGACCGGCGGGACCGGATGGTCGCCGTCGTCACCTCGGCGGTGCCGCTGAGCGACACGCAGAAGCAGCGCCTCGGCGCGGCCCTCGCGAAGGTCTACGGCCGTCCGATGCACCTCAACCTCGATGTGGACCCCGAGGTCCTCGGCGGGATCCGGGTGCAGATCGGCGACGAGGTCATCAACGGCTCCATCGCGGACCGCCTGGAGGACGCCGGCCGCCGACTGGCGAGCTGACGCTCCCGCGCGACAACAGCACCACAAGCAGTAGCAGTACGTACTTACGACGGCCCTGGTTGGGCCGTGCAGAGGATTCACCTCTTATTGGGGGGAGTCCCGACTCGTGGAATACCCCCCAAGTGAAACTTCGGGCCCAACAAGGAGAGCAGGGAACTCAGATGGCGGAGCTCACGATCCGGCCGGAGGAGATCCGGGACGCGCTGGAGAACTTCGTCCAGTCGTACAAGCCGGACGCGGCCTCGCGCGAGGAGGTCGGTACGGTCACCCTTGCCGGCGACGGCATCGCGAAGGTCGAGGGTCTTCCCTCGGCCATGGCCAACGAACTGCTGAAGTTCGAGGACGGCACCCTCGGCCTCGCCCTCAACCTCGAGGAGCGCGAGATCGGTTGCGTCGTCCTCGGTGAGTTCAGCGGCATCGAGGAGGGCCAGCCGGTCACCCGCACCGGCGAGGTCCTGTCGGTCGCCGTGGGCGAGGGCTACCTCGGCCGCGTCGTCGACCCCCTCGGCAACCCGATCGACGGCCTCGGCGAGATCGAGACCAGCGGTCGCCGCGCCCTCGAGCTGCAGGCCCCCACGGTCATGCAGCGCAAGTCGGTGCACGAGCCGATGGAGACGGGCTACAAGGCCGTCGACGCCATGACCCCGATCGGCCGCGGTCAGCGCCAGCTGATCATCGGCGACCGCCAGACCGGCAAGACCGCCCTGGCCGTCGACACGATCATCAACCAGCGCGACAACTGGCGCACCGGCGACCCGAACAAGCAGGTCCGCTGCATCTACGTCGCCATCGGCCAGAAGGGCTCCACCATCGCGTCGGTCCGCCGCGCGCTGGAGGAGAACGGCGCGCTGGAGTACACGACCATCGTGGCCGCCCCGGCGTCCGACCCGGCCGGCTACAAGTACCTGGCGCCGTACACCGGCTCGGCCATCGGCCAGCAGTGGATGTACGAGGGCAAGCACGTCCTGATCATCTTCGACGACCTGTCGAAGCAGGCCGACGCCTACCGCGCCGTGTCGCTGCTGCTGCGCCGCCCGCCGGGCCGCGAGGCCTACCCGGGTGACGTCTTCTACCTGCACTCCCGTCTGCTGGAGCGCTGCGCGAAGCTCTCCGACGCCGAGGGTGCCGGTTCGATGACGGGTCTGCCGATCGTCGAGACCAAGGCCAACGACGTCTCGGCGTTCATCCCGACCAACGTCATCTCCATCACCGACGGCCAGTGCTTCCTGGAGTCCGACCTGTTCAACGCCGGCCAGCGTCCGGCCCTGAACGTCGGTATCTCGGTCTCCCGCGTCGGTGGCTCCGCCCAGCACAAGGCCATGAAGCAGGTCTCCGGCCGACTGCGCGTGGACCTCGCCCAGTTCCGTGAGCTGGAGGCGTTCGCCGCCTTCGGTTCCGACCTGGACGCCGCGTCGAAGGCGCAGCTGGAGCGCGGTCAGCGCATGGTCGAGCTGCTGAAGCAGGACCAGTACCAGCCGATGTCCACCGAGGACCAGGTCGTCTCCGTCTGGGCCGGCACCACCGGCAAGATGGACGAGGTGCCGGTCGCCGACATCCGCCGCTTCGAGAAGGAGCTGCTGGAGTACCTGCACCGCCAGGAGCAGGGCCTCATGACCTCCATCCGCGAGGGCGGCAAGATGTCCGACGACACTCTGCAGGCGGTCGCCGAGGCCATCACGGCGTTCAAGAAGCAGTTCGAGACCTCGGACGGCAAGCTGCTCGGCGAGGACGCCCCGTCCACCGCCAAGTGACGTAAGGAAGGGACCTGACTCATGGGAGCCCAGCTCCGGGTCTACAAGCGTCGCATCCGATCCGTCACCGCGACCAAGAAGATCACCAAGGCGATGGAGATGATCGCCGCCTCGCGTGTCGTCAAGGCGCAGCGCAAGGTGGCGGCCTCCACGCCGTACGCGCAGGAACTGACCCGCGCGGTCACGGCGGTCGGCACCGGGTCGAACACGAAGCACCCGCTGACCACGGAGGCGGACAACCCGACCCGTGCCGCGGTCCTGCTCCTCACGAGCGACCGCGGCCTGGCCGGCGCCTTCAACTCCAACGCCATCAAGGCGGCGGAGCAGCTGACCGAGCGCCTCGAGCGCGACGGCAAGCAGGTCGACACGTACATCGTCGGCCGGCGCGGTCTCGCCCACTACAACTTCCGCGAGCGCAAGGTCGCGGAGTCGTTCACGGGCTTCACCGACGAGCCGACGTACGCGGACGCCAAGAAGGTCGCGGCGCCGCTGATCGAGGCCATCGAGCAGGCGACGGCGGAGGGCGGCGTGGACGAGCTCCACATCGTCTACACCGAGTTCGTCTCGATGATGACGCAGACGGCGATCGACTCCCGGCTGCTTCCGCTGCGCCTCGAAGAGGTCGCGCAGGAGTCGGGCGCGAAGGACGAGATCCTTCCGCTGTACGACTTCGAGCCGTCGGCGGAGGACGTCCTCGACGCCCTGCTGCCGCGCTACGTCGAGAGCCGCATCTACAACGCGCTGCTGCAGTCGGCCGCTTCCAAGCACGCCGCCACGCGGCGCGCGATGAAGTCGGCCACCGACAACGCGGGCGAGCTGATCAACACGCTCTCCCGTCTTGCCAACGCGGCCCGCCAGGCCGAAATCACCCAGGAAATCAGCGAGATCGTCGGTGGCGCGAGCGCACTGGCCGACGCGACCGCGGGGAGTGACAACTAATGACCACCACTGTTGAGCCGACCGCTGCGTCGGGCGTGGCCACCGGCCGCGTCGCGCGGGTCATCGGCCCGGTCGTCGACGTGGAGTTCCCCGTCGACGCGATGCCGGAGATCTACAACGCCCTCCACGTCGAGGTCGCCGACCCGGCGCAGGCGGGCGAACTCAAGACGCTGACCCTGGAGGTCGCCCAGCACCTGGGTGACGGCCTGGTCCGCACCATCTCCATGCAGCCCACCGACGGTCTGGTCCGCCAGGCCCCGGTCACCGACACGGGCTCGGCCATCTCCGTGCCCGTCGGCGACTTCACCAAGGGCAAGGTGTTCAACACCCTCGGTGAGGTGCTGAACGTCGACGAGCAGTACACCGGTGAGCGCTGGCCGATCCACCGCAAGGCGCCCAACTTCGACGAGCTCGAGTCGAAGACCGAGATGTTCGAGACCGGCGTCAAGGTCATCGACCTGCTGACCCCGTACGTCAAGGGCGGCAAGATCGGTCTGTTCGGCGGCGCCGGCGTCGGCAAGACGGTGCTCATCCAGGAGATGATCTACCGCGTCGCCAACAACCACGACGGTGTCTCCGTGTTCGCCGGTGTCGGTGAGCGCACCCGTGAGGGCAACGACCTCATCGACGAGATGAGCGAGTCCGGCGTCATCGACAAGACCGCGCTGGTCTTCGGTCAGATGGACGAGCCGCCGGGCACCCGTCTGCGCGTCGCGCTGGCCGGCCTGACCATGGCCGAGTACTTCCGTGACGTCCAGAAGCAGGACGTGCTGTTCTTCATCGACAACATCTTCCGCTTCACCCAGGCGGGTTCCGAGGTGTCGACCCTGCTCGGCCGTATGCCCTCCGCGGTGGGCTACCAGCCGAACCTGGCCGACGAGATGGGTCTCCTCCAGGAGCGCATCACCTCGACCCGTGGTCACTCGATCACCTCGATGCAGGCGATCTACGTCCCCGCGGACGACCTGACCGACCCGGCCCCGGCCACCACCTTCGCCCACCTCGACGCGACGACGGTTCTCTCCCGTCCGATCTCGGAGAAGGGCATCTACCCGGCCGTGGACCCGCTGGACTCGACGTCCCGCATCCTCGACCCGCGGTACATCGCGGCGGACCACTACCAGGCCGCGATGCGCGTGAAGAACATCCTGCAGAAGTACAAGGACCTGCAGGACATCATCGCGATCCTCGGTATCGACGAGCTCGGCGAGGAGGACAAGCTCGTCGTCCACCGTGCCCGTCGCGTGGAGCGCTTCCTGTCCCAGAACACCCACGTCGCCAAGCAGTTCACCGGCGTGGACGGTTCGGACGTGCCGCTGGACGAGTCGATCGCCGCGTTCAACGCGATCTGCGACGGCGAGTACGACCACTTCCCGGAGCAGGCGTTCTTCATGTGCGGTGGCATCGAGGACCTGAAGAAGAACGCGAAGGAGCTCGGCGTCTCCTGAGCCTCGTGCTCACGGTGAGCCCACGGCTCACACCGGAGGGGGCGGGCACGTCCCGCCCCCTCCGTCACGCCCCTTAGACTTGTAACCAACACCCGGCTCTCCCGCCGGGTGGTGACCCGAGGAGCCACCTTGGCTGCTGAGCTGCACGTCGCGCTGGTCGCGGCCGACCGAGAGGTCTGGTCCGGCGAGGCCACCCTGGTCGTCGCGCGCACCACGTCCGGCGACATCGGCGTCATGCCCGGTCACCAGCCGCTGCTCGGTGTGCTGGAGTCGGGCCCGGTGACCATTCGTACGAGTGACGGTGGGACGGTCGTCGCCGCGGTGCACGGCGGATTCGTCTCGTTCGCCGACAACAAGTTGTCCCTGCTGGCCGAGATCGCCGAGCTGTCGGACGAGATCGACGTCCAGCGCGCGGAGCGGGAGCTCGAGCGCGCGAAGGCGGAGGGCGACGCCCACGCCGAGCGTCGCGCGGACGTCCGACTGCGCGCGGCGGCGGGGCGCTGACCCACGGCGCTGTGCTATGACGTCACTCAGCCGCGGCTGGGACCGGAGCGATCCGGACCCGGCCGCGGCTGAGGCAGATCCGGGTGTTTTTTCCGTACCGTTACCTAGGAGACGAGGAGGTCGGTGTCGATGGTCCTCGCTCTGACTGTGTGCGGAATCGCCGTCGCCCTGGTGGTGGTCGGGCTCTTCGTCTTCGGCCTGCGCCGCCGGCTGATCCAGCGCTCGGGCGGCACCTTCGACTGCTCCCTGCGCTGGGACGCCCCCAAGGACGGCGAGCCCGGCGGCAAGGGCTGGGCCTACGGCGTGGCCCGCTACAACGGCGACCGGGTCGAGTGGTACCGCGTCTTCTCGTACTCTCCCCGCCCGCGGCGCGTCCTGGAGCGCTCGGCGATCGAGGTGGCCGGCCGCCGTCTCCCGGACGGGGAGGAGGAGCTGGCGTTGCTCTCCGACGCCGTCGTCCTGGCCTGTCTGCACCAGGGCACCCGGCTCGAACTGGCGATGAGCGAGGACGCGCTGACCGGATTCCTCGCGTGGCTCGAGGCAGCCCCACCCGGACAGCGAGTGAATGTGGCGTAGCCACATTCACTCGCTGGGTGGGGGAGCGTCAGTGTTGCTTGACGGCTGTTACCTCAGACCGCTGTCGATGGCGCTCACCAGCTCGCCGTTCGCGGTGTCACCGCTGAACTCCCAGAAGAAGGCGCCGCCCAGGCCCTGCTGCTCGGCCCAGTCCATCTTCGACTTGATGGTGGCCGGGGTGTCGTAGGACCACCAGTTGGTGCCGCAGTGGGCG
The DNA here is from genome assembly GCF_031845825.1 of Streptomyces lancefieldiae. NCBI lineage: Bacteria > Bacillati > Actinomycetota > Actinomycetes > Kitasatosporales > Streptomycetaceae > Streptomyces > Streptomyces lancefieldiae. Next base: position 28,681 of record NZ_JAVRFH010000031.1, read on the forward strand.
TACGCGGTGCCGGCGATGGTGCCGGTGGCCGGGCAGCTGTTCTTGAGGACCTTGTAGTCCTCGATGCCCGTCTCGTACGTACCGGCCGCCGGTCCGGTCGCGGTGCCGCCGGGCGCCGCCTGCGTGACGCCGGTCCAGCCGCGGCCGTAGAAGCCGATGCCGAGGAGCAGCTTGTCGGCCGGCACGCCCGTCGCCTTGAACTTCGCGATCGCCTCGGCGGAGTTGAAGCCCTGCTGCGGGATGCCGTCGTACGAGGTCAGCGGCGAGTGCGGAGCGGTCGGACCGTTCTTCGCCCAGGCGCCGAAGAAGTCGTACGTCATCACGTTGTACCAGTCGATGTACGGCGCGGCGGCGCCGTAGTCGGCCGCTTCGATCTTGCCGCCGTCGGAGGCGTCGGCGGTGGTGGCCGCGGTGACCAGGTCGTTGCCGAACTCGGCGCGCATGGCCTTCATCATGGAGCTGAACGCGTTCTTGGTGCTCGTCGTGTCACAGCTCAGACCGCAGGCGTTCGGGTACTCCCAGTCCAGGTCGATGCCGTCGAAGACGTCGGCCCAGCGCGGGTCCTCGACCAGGTCGTGACAGGACTTCGCGAAGGCGGCCGGGTTCTTCACGGCGTCGGGGAAGCCGCCGGACCAGGTCCAGCCGCCGAAGGACCAGATGACCTTGATGTGCGGGTACTTGGCCTTCAGCTTGCGGAGCTGGTTGAAGCTGCCGCGCAGCGGCTGGTCCCAGGTGTCGGCGACGCCGTCGACGGACTGGTCGGCGGTGTACGCCTTGTCGTAGTCGGCGTAGGCGTCACCGATGGTGCACTTGCCGCCCTGGACGTTGCCGAAGGCGTAGTTGATGTGCGTGATCTTCTCGGCGGAGCCGGAGGTGACCAGGTTCTTGACGTGGTAGTTGCGCCCGTAGACGCCCCAGTTGGTGAAGTAGCCCAGCTTGACCTCGTCGCCGCCCGGGTTGCCGCCGTCGCCGCCGCCGGTGGTGCGGACCTTGACGGAGCCGCTGGCCGGGCCGGTCTGGTCGGCGGTGTCGCGGGCCTGGACGCTGTACGAGTAGTCGGTGCCGGCGGTCAGGCCGGTGTTGGTGTACGTGGTGCCGGTCACCGTGGCGACCTTGGCGCCGTCGCGCAGGACGTCGTAGTTCTTGACGCCCTTGTCGTCGGTGGCCGCCGCCCAGGACAGCTTCACCGAGGTGTCGGTGACGTCCGAGGCGGTGGGCGTACCGGGAGCGGACGGGGCCGCGTCGCCGGGCTGGGAGTCGCCGTCGCAGCTGCCGCCGTTGAGCTTGCAGTTGGAGGGTGAGCCGGGGCCGCTGCCGTTGAAGCCGAAGGAGACCGAGGCGCCGGGGGCGAGCGTCCCGTTCCAGCCGACGTTCTTGGCGGTCCAGTGGTCGCCGGAGTTGGTGACCGTGGCGTCCCAGGCGGAGGTGACCTTGGTGCCGGTGGGGAAGTCCCACTCGACGGTCCAGGAGTTGATGGTGGTGGTACCGGTGTTCTTCACCGTCCAGTTGCCGCCGAAGCCCGTGCCCCAGTCCGAGGTCTTGGCGAAGGTGGCCGTCGCGGTCGTGGCCGCCTGGGCCGGACTCGCGAGGCCGACCAGACCGGCCAGCGGGAGCGACAGGGTCGCGAGAAGTGCCGCGGCTCTGTGTCTGAAGCGCATGCTGCGCCTCCTTATGTGGGGTTGTCGGCGCGGGCCGACTGAGCCATCGGCCCGCAGTGCGGCGAGAATAGAAAGGTCTGGACCATAGGTCAATAGGTCTGGACCAGTGGCCCGACGGCCCCGCTAGATCCCCAACTCCTGAGCCAGCACCGCCGCTTGCACCCGGCTGCGCAGCCCCAGCTTCCCCAACAGGCGGCTGACGTGCGTCTTCACCGTGGCCTCGGCCATGTCCAGCCGCACGGCGATCGCGGCGTTGGACAGCCCCTCGCCGAGACAGGAAAGGACCTCGCGCTCGCGCCGCGTCAGGTCTCCCAGTACCGCCGGATCGGCGGCCGACTCCCGCACCGGCTTGGCGGCGAACTCGGCGATCAGCCGCCGGGTGACGGCCGGGGCGACGATCCCCTCGCCGGCCGCCACCGTGCGCACGGCGGTGATCAGGTCCTTCGCCTCCGTGTTCTTCAGCAGGAACCCGGCGGCGCCCGCCCGCAGCGCTCCGAAGACGTACTCGTCCAGGTCGAAGGTGGTCAGCACCAGCACGTCGGCCAGCTGCTCGGCGACCACCCGCCGGGTCGCCGACACCCCGTCCAGGCGGGGCATCTGCACGTCCATCAGCACCAGGTCCGGGCGCAACCGCCGGGCCAGCTCCACCGCCTGCTCGCCGTCCGCCGCCTCCCCGACCACCTCGATGTCCGGCGCACTGCCCAGGATCAGCACCAGCCCGGCGCGGACGGCGGACTGGTCCTCGGCGACGAGGACGCGGATCATGGGAGTTCTCCTTCGGTCAGGGGCAGCGTGGCGCGCACGGCCCAGATCTTGTCGGCGGCCGAGGCGGGATCCGCCACCGGACCGGCCTCGAACGTCCCGTGCAGCAGCGCGGCCCGCTCCCGCATGCCGACCAGCCCGGCGCCGGAGCCGGGCGCACGCGGCGTGTCCGGGCCACCGTAGGGACTGGTCACCCGGACGCGCAGGACACCGTCGCGCCGGGCGAGCTCCACCCGGACCGTCCCCTTCGCCGCGTGCTTGAGCGCGTTCGTCAGCGACTCCTGCACGATCCGGTACGCGGCCAGCTCGACCGGCGCGGGCAGGCCCTCGCCGGGCGCCGCCTCCAGGGTGACGTCGAGCCCGTTGGCGCGGGCGCCGTCGACCAGCGCGCCGAGGCCTTCGAGGGTGGGGGCGGCGGCCGGCTCGGTGTCCTCACCGCTCTCCCGCAGGATGCCGATGAGGCGGCGCATCTCGGCCAGTCCCTCGACGCTGTTCTCCCGGATGACACCGAGCGCCCGCCGGGTGGTGGCCGCGTCGTCCAGGGAGAGCGCGGCCGTGGAGTGGATGGCGATCGCGGAGAGGTGGTTGGCGACCATGTCGTGCAACTCGCGGGCCACCCGGGACCGTTCCGCGGTCACCGCCTGGACCCGGTCCATCTCGGCCAGCAGCGCGGTCTGCTCGGCGCGCAGCAGGGCGGCGTCGGCGGTCTCGCGGTGGTTGCGCACGATCAGGCCGGTGGAGGCGGGCCCGAACGACACGACCCCGACGGCGACACCGATCAGCAGCGCCTCGGGCACCCGTAGCACCGCGAACGGCACCACCGTCCCGGCCACCGTGAGCAGCCCGGTGATCCACGGGATGCGGCGGGCCGAGGAGGGCGGGCCGTACAGCACGGCGGCGTACATCAGGTCGGTGTACATGATCAACGTGACCAGGCTGCCCTGCGTCAAGGTGTCCCCGGCCAGTGCGGCCGTGCCGATCAGCAGGCCGGTGCGCGGGGCGGCCCGGCGCAGCAGCTCGCAGCCCGCCATGACGGCGAGCGGGAGCAGCAGCGGCCAGCGGCCGTCGAACAGCACGATCGGCTCACCGCCGGGCCGCACCCCCAGGCCAATGCCCCACAGCAGCAGCCCGCCGAGCAGACCGGCCGACGCGGCGTACACGTCGAAGCGGCGCGGGCGGGGCAGTCGTGGGGCCATGCCACCATCCAACACGGCCCGCGCCCCGCTCGCCTGGTCCCGGGGACGGGTCCCGCGCTGCATCTTTCGATGTACCGCGGGTTCGTCACCGGCGACGACGATCCGGGCCGCCCGGCGGGAGAGCCTGGAAGGGCGATCGAGAGGAGCCAACCGTGATCGTCACCCTGATCATCGTCTGCGAGATCGGCTTCTGGGTACTGCTGGCGGCCGGGCTGTCCGTCCGGTACCTGCTGAAGATGCCGCGCGCGGGCATGGCACTGCTGCTGTGCGAACCGCTGCTGGAGGTCGTGCTGCTGGTCGCCACCGCGCTGGACCTGAAGAACGGCGCCGACCCGAGCTGGGAGCACGGCCTGGCGGCCCTGTACATCGGCTACACCGTGGGCCACGGCCACCGCACCGTCAAGTGGCTCGACGGCCACGCCGCCCACCGGCTGACCGGGGCGCCGAAACCGGCCGGCCCGCCGCGCTACGGCATGGCCCGGGCCTGGCACGAGGGCAAGGTGTGGTTCGGCACGCTGATCGGCGCCGCCGTGGCGACCGGGCTGCTCCAGCTCGCCATGTGGTACGTCGGCGACCCGAGCCGCACCGGCTCCCTGGAGAGCTGGCAGTACACGGCCTGGCGCGTCGCCGGCATCCACGGCCTGATCGCGCTGACGTACGCCATCAGGCTCAAGCAGCCGCCGTCGGGGACCCGGGTCACGTCCGGGGCGGAGAAGGAGAAGGAGAAGGAGAAGGAGATCACACGCCGATGAGGTACCGGTCGGAGCGCCACCTGTGGGAGGGCGGTGCCACCTTCGTGGCCGGCGTCGCCCTCTGGTTGTTCGCCGGGGGAGTGGAGGTCCCCGTCGTGGACCCGCCGAAGGTCGGCGTCGTGATGATGTGCGTCGGCGGCGCACAGACCGCGTGGGGCCTGTTCCGGTCGGCGCGCCGGGGGCCCTAGAAGGCTCATGAGGATCTCGGTGAGCCTTCTAGCGCTCCCCGCCCGGCACCCACAGCACGTCCCCGACCTCCTTGTTGGCCGTGCGGGCCAGGATGAACAGGAGGTCGGACAGACGGTTGAGGTAGGTCGCCGTCAGCGGGTTCATCGACTCGCCGTGCACCTCCAGCGCAGCCCACGTCGAGCGCTCGGCCCGCCGGACCACCGTGCACGCCTGGTGCAGCAGGGCCGCGCCGGGCGTGCCGCCGGGCAGGATGAAGGAGCGCAGCTTCTCCAGCTCGGCCAGGAAGCGGTCGCAGTCCGCCTCCAGCCTGTCGACGTAGAACTGCTCGACCCTGAGCGGCGGATACTGCGGGTTCTCCACCACCGGCGTCGACAGGTCCGCGCCCACGTCGAACAGGTCGTTCTGGACACGGACGAGGACCTTCACGACCTCCTCGGGCAGGCCGCCTAGGGCGATCGCCGTGCCGATCACCGCGTTCGCCTCGTTGGCGTCGGCGTACGCGGAGATCCTGAGGTCGGTCTTGGGGACCCGGCTCATGTCGCCGAGGGCGGTGGTACCCCGGTCGCCGGTCCGGGTGTAGATGCGCGTCAGGTTGACCATGAGGCCAGCGTAGTTACGCTCCGGCGGTCCGGAAGACGCGTGTGCCCACCGTCACGGCCAGCGCGGTGAAGGCGACGGCGACGAGGGCGCCGTACAGCATGTGCGCCGTCGCGTAGCTGCCGACGTAGGCGTCCCGTACCGCGTCGACCAGATAGCGGAACGGCATCAGGTGCGACAGCACGTCCAGCCAGCCCGGCCCCAGCGTCATGGGGAGCATCAGGCCGGACAGCAGCATCGACGGCATGGTGAGCGCGTTGACGGTCGGCCCGAACCCCTGCGGCGTAGGCAGCTTCATCGCCAGCGCGTACGACAGCGACGCCAGCGAGACCGTGAGCAGCGCGACGAACGCGAAGCCGATGAGCACGCCGGCCAGCGGCGCCCTGAGGCCCATCACCACGGCCGCCAGCACCAGCAGGACAGCCTGGAAGGCGAACACCGTGGCGTCCCGCAGCACCCGGCCCAGCAGCAGCGCGAGGCGGCTGACGGGGGTGACGCGCATGCGTTCGACCACGCCCTGGCTGTTCTCGATGATGATCGAGAAGCCCGCGAAGGAGGCGCCGAACAGCCCGAGTTGCAGCAGCAGACCGGGCACGAGCACCTGCCAGGAGCTGCCCTGTCCGCCGAGCGGCAGGTTGGTCAGGAGCGGGCCGAAGAAGAGCAGGTACAGCAGTGGCATCAGCACGCCGAAGAGCAGTGCGAAGCGTGAGCGCAGGGACTGGCGCAGATAGCGGGCGTAGATGAGGCCGGTGTCGTGGAGCAGCATCGGGGGGTCCTCGGGTCCTCGGAGTTCTATACGGCTACGGGGGCGGCGTCGGCCGGGGCGGCGCTGCGGCCGGTGATGGCCAGGAAGGTGTCCTGGAGCGGGGCGTCGATCGAGCCGCCGTACCTCAGCTTCAGGGCCCCCGGGGTGCCCTCGGCCGCCACCACGCCCCGGTCGACGACGACCAGGCGGTCGGAGAGCGCGTCGGCCTCGTCGAGGTAGTGGGTGGTCAGGAAGACCGTGGTGCCGTGCTCGTCGCGCAGCCGCCGCACCAGGTCCCACAGGTCGGCGCGGCTGCCCGGATCCAGGCCGGTCGTCGGCTCGTCCAGGAAGAGCACCGCCGGGCCGTGGGTGAGCGCCATCGCGATGTCCAGCCGGCGCCGTTGGCCCCCGGAGAGCGCACCGCACTTGAGGTCGAGCAGGTCGGTGAGGTCCAGGTCGCGGGCCAGCTCCTCGGCGCGCCCGGCCGCCCGTGCCTTGGACAGGCGGTACAGGCGGCCCTGGGTGACCAGCTCTTCCCGCACGGTGATCTGCGGGTCCACGCCGCCCGACTGGGCCACGTACCCGCACGCCCGGCGCACTCCGGCCGGGTCGGTCGCCAGGTCGTGACCGGCGACGGTCGCCGCGCCGCCGGTGGGGGCGAGCAGGGTGGTGAGCATCCGCAGGGTGGTGGTCTTGCCGGCGCCGTTGGGTCCCAGGAGGCCGAGGATCTCGCCCTCGCGGACGGCCAGGTCGATGCCGCGCACCGCCTCGACCGGGCCCTGCTTCGTCGCGAAGGTACGGGCCAGGCCGGCCGTACTGATGATTGCCATGCGCCCAGAAAAACAGAGACTCACAAAATTTGCAATGACTCCAAGTTTCAAAAGGCGCCAAGTTTCCAGAGGTACCAACTTTTCAGAGGCCCCAGCGAAGTTAGGATGCGGCCATGGCCGAAGGACTCAGGGAACGGAAGAAGCAGCAGACCCGGCAGTACATCTCGGATGTCGCCACGGGCCTGTTCCTGGAACGCGGCTTCGAGGCGGTGACGGTGGCGGAGGTCGCGGACGCCGCGAACGTCTCCGTCAACACCGTCTACAACTACTTCCCGGCCAAGGAGGACCTCTTCCTCGACCGCTCCAAGGGCGTGGTCGACCGGCTCTCCCGCTGGGTGCGCGGGCGGCACGACGGGGAGTCGGCGGCGGGGGCCGTGCTGCGGGAACTGCGCGAGGAGGTCGAGTCGGTCTCGCCGCGAGTCGGCCTCATGGACGGATACGCGCGCTTCATGGGGGTCATCCACTCCTCGCCCGCGCTGCGTTCCCGGCTCTGGGCGATCGGCCAGGAGGTGCAGGACAACCTGGAGCGCACCCTGCGCGAGGAGACCGGCGCCCCGGACGACGACCCCGTTCCCTCGCTGATGGCGGGACAGGTCGGCTGGCTGCACGGCACGGTGATGACGGCCATCGGCCGGCGCATGGTGGCCGGCGGAAAACCCGCCGAAGTCTCCCGCGAAATCCTCCTGCTGCTGGACGAGATGGAGGACCTGCTGAGCGAGAGGGTGCTCAACTACGCCGTCCGAGGCACGGACTGACGCCCGCGGGGCACCACTCCGTGTGATGTCCGTCATGTGAGACGTGACGCGCGTTACTAACCGGTCACACAGCGGCTCACGCCCGCTAATCTCCGCCCGAGAGGACAAAAACGGCCTGTATCAGGGGAGTCGCACAGTGGCACGGAAGCTTGCCGTCATCGGAGCCGGCCTCATGGGATCCGGCATCGCCCAGGTCTCCGCGCAGGCGGGCTGGGACGTCGTCCTGCGCGACGTGACCGACGAAGCGCTCCGGCGGGGGACCGACGGCATCAAGGCCTCGTACGACAAGTTCGTCGCCAAGGGCAGGCTCGCCGCCGACGACGCCGAGGCCGCCCTCACGCGCATCACCACGACCACCGACCTGGACGCCGCCGCCGACGCGGACGTCGTCGTCGAGGCCGTCTTCGAGAAGCTGGAAGTCAAGCACGAGATCTTCCGCGCGCTCGACAAGCTGGTGAAGGACGAGGCGATCCTCGCGTCCAACACCTCCGCCATCCCGATCACCAAGATCGCGGCCGTGACGGAGCGCCCCGAGCGCGTCGTCGGCACCCACTTCTTCTCGCCCGTCCCGATGATGCAGCTGTGCGAGCTGGTGCGCGGCTACAAGACCAGCGACGAAACCCTCGCCACCGCCCGGGAGTTCGCCGAGTCCACCGGCAAGACCTGCATCGTCGTCAACCGCGACGTCGCCGGTTTCGTGACCACCCGCCTCATCTCCGCCCTCGTCGTCGAGGCCGCGAAGCTGTACGAGTCGGGCGTCGCCACCGCCGAGGACATCGACCTCGCCTGCAAGCTGGGCTTCGGCCACGCCATGGGCCCGCTGGCCACCGCGGACCTGACCGGCGTCGACATCCTGCTGCACGCCACGGGCAACATCTACACCGAGTCCCAGGACGAGAAGTTCGCCCCGCCGGAGCTGATGCGCCGGATGGTGGACGCCGGTGACATCGGCCGTAAGAGCGGGCAGGGCTTCTACAAGCACTGAGATCGCATCAGCCCCGGGAAACGTCACACGCCGGGGTGAATTCGGTATCGGTTCGCTCACAGGCGGCAACCTCCGTCGGCTCCGGCCAGTCAGAGGGTGTCAGAGGGTGCGACACCTGTTGTCGCCGAGCGACCGCATCGACCGCATCGCAGAATCGAAGAGACGACGAAGACGCACGCCGGGGAGCGCATATGCACATCAGGGGCGACCACGTCGAGCTGGTCGTCGGGGGCCGCCTCGACGTCCGCAGCGCGGCGGACGCCCGTACGGTCCTGCACTCGGCCGTCGACGACGGAGTCGGCGACCTGGTGCTGGACCTGTCAGAACTGGACTCCTGGGACGCCACCGGACTCGGGGTGATCATGGGGGCCCACCGACGGGCCGGCCGCTGCGGCCGACGGCTGGTGCTGCGCGACGTACCACCGCAGATGCAGCGCCTGCTGGTGGCCACCCGGCTGCACCGGATCCTGGCCATCGAGGGCGGCCTCCGTGTGGAGAGCCTGCCCCGGGTGTGACGCCCGGGGGCGGTGCGGGCCGAAGGCGCCCGGGAGACCCGGACACCGCTCGGCGAAACGCCCGACGCACGCAATCCTCACGAGACCGTGACGTCTTGGACGGGTCGGTACCCCGGACTGTCGGAGATACTGAGCGAAGGTTTAGTGTCTGGCTGCCCGCACTCTTGAACCCACCGGCGGGCCCGGACCAGAAGCGACAGCGCGGTGTGCGGCAAGGCCGGGAGGGGTGGTCCCGACCGGGGACCCGGCACACGACGCTTTTGGGGGGCTTGAACCTATGGACCCGAACAACCGGGGGCCCGAGGAGTACGGCCACGACGACGCAGGCACCTCCCACTCGAGTGCGTTCGAGACCGGGGACGGCCGCACGTCGCGCCCGCGCCCGCCCAGGGACCCCCTCACACCCGACTTCGGACAGCACGCGCCCGCGCTGGCCCGCACGGTGCAACTCGTCTCCGGAGACTTCCTGCTGACCGTCAACCCCGTCGACGGCAGCGAGATCGAGATCTGCCCGCCCACCGAACGCCCCGAGCGGCCCGAGAAGCTCACCGCGGCCGAACGCGCCGAGGTGGGCCGTGCCGCCCGGCCGCCCGCCCCGCCGGGGCCGACCCGGACCGTGCTGGGACTGCTGGCCCGCGAGGACGTACGCGAACGCCTGGTGCGGCTGCTCGCCCGAGGCCGCTCCGTCCGCCTCACCGGCCCCGCCGGCTCCGGCCGCTCCAGCCTCCTCGACGTCGTCGCCGAGGACTGCGCGGGCCTCGCCCCCGACGGCGTCGTCCGCCTCAGCGGCTCCCACCGCACGGTCGACGACCTGCTCCACGACCTCTTCTACGCCGTCCACCGCGCGCCCCTCTACCGCCCGAAGCGCGACGAACTGCTCGCCCGGCTCCGGGAGGTCGGCGCCGTCGTCGTCCTGGACGACCTCGAGCTCGGCGGCACCGCCCTCGACGAACTGCTGGACGCCACCCCCGAGTGCGCCTTCCTCATCGGCACGACCCCGGAGGTGCCCGCCCCCTCCGCCGACTCGGCCGTCGAGGAGGTCTTCCTCACCGGCCTGGACCGCTCGGACGGCGTGAAGTTGCTGGAGCGCGCCGCCGGCCGGAACCTCACCGAGGAGGAGGCCAACTGGGCCGGCGACCTCTGGTTCGAGTCCGAGGGCCTGCCGCTGCGCTTCGTGCAGGCCGGTGCCCTGCTGCGCCGACGCGACCGGGAGCGGGCGGGCGCCGACGCCGTCGACGAGTTCGGCGTCTTCGCCGACGCCCGCCCGGCGAAGGACACGCCCTACGACGCCGCGGAGAGCGACGACGTACCCCTGCCGTCCGTCGGAGAGGCCGCCGCACCCGCGCCGCTGCTCGCCTCCGGGCTGAGCGACTCCGCCCGCACCACCCTGGAGTTCGCCGTCGCGCTCGGCGGCGAGGTGCCGCACCAGGCGCACCTGCCCGCCCTGATCGGTGACACCCACGCGGACGCCGCCCTCGGTGAACTGGCCGACTGCGGACTGATCTCGCAGGTCGGCTCCCGCTACCGGCTCGCCGCCGGGGTGCTCACCCAGCTGGAGAGCGCCGGATACGGCGACGGCGTACGGGAGCGGGCCCTGGCCGCCGCCCAGCACTACGCCTGGTGGGCCGGGCACCCCTCGGTCACCCCGGAGCGGGTCTGCGCCGAGGCCGACGCCGTGCTGGCCGCCCTCGCCGTGCTGGTGCCGACGACGACCCCGCCCGCGGACGACGCGTCCAGTCCCGCCGTCCAGCTCGCGCGCACCGCGGCACCCGCGTTCGCCGCCGGGCTGCACTGGAGCGCCTGGGAACGGGCGCTGCGCTCCGGTACCCAGGCCTCCCGGCTCGCCGGTGACGTCGCCGAACAGGCCTACTTCCACCACGAACTCGGCATCCTCGCCCTGTGCGAGGGACAGCTCGACCGGGCCCGCGCCGAGCTGGAGGCCTCCATCGGGCTGCGCGGCGCGCTGTCCGACAAGCGCGGCGCCGTAGCGGGCCGCCGTGCCCTCGCGCTGGTCACCGACCGGACCGGGAGTGCGCCGGGCCCGGGTGCCGGGCCGGGCGCGTTCGGTACCGCGGGTGCGGGTGCGGGTGCGGGTGCGGGTGCGGGTGCGGGTGCCGGTGCCGGTGCCGGATTCGGCGTGGTCGGCGTCGGACTCGGCCCGACCGCGGGGGAGGAGGTGCCCGACGCCCGCAACGAGGCGTCGGCGTCGCCGCCCGCAGGCGTACCCGCGCCCTTCCCGCCGCTCCAGCCGCCCCCGCAGTCGCCGACGCTCGTCACCCGCCGCGAGCCGTCCGAGAGCCCCTCCGGCACGGTGGGAGACCGCATCAAGGGCTTCGCGCGGCGCAACCTCGTGGCCGCCGGAGCCGGCGCGCTGCTCGTCGCCGTGCTCGGCACGGTGGTGACCCTCGGAGCCACGTCCGAGAACGACGCCGGCGATCCCTCCGATCAGGTCGGCGTCAACCCGTCGGCCAGCCAGGGCGTCGACGACGGCAGCCTGGGCGCCGACCGGCCCGAGGACGACAGCGAGGGCCCGGGCGACACCGCCGGGGCGACCGGCGGGCCGACCGACCCCGGCCAGGACGGCACCGTGGGCACGTCGGACGACCCGACGCCGACGGAGTCGGGCCGGCCGACGGCCACTGCGAGCAGTCCCGGCAGCAGCGCCGACCCCGACGACGACGAAAGCACGGACGACGGGGGTTCGCCGGGCGCGCCGAGCAAGTCCCCGACCTCGCCGACGACCAGGCCGACGTCGCCCAGGCCGACCGACACCGAGCCGAGCGGTCCCGGGAAGCCCACCGACACGGAGGAGCCCCCCAGCCCCACGCCCACCGGCACCGACACGCCTCCGCCGTCATCACCCGAGACGTCCGACACCGCCGGCGGCCCCGGTAGGTCCTCCGGCTCACCCGCGGGCACCACGACGGCCTCGCAGAGCGGCACCGCGACCGGCGGTACGGGGTCGCCGAGCGGTTCGGGGCCGACGGCGGGCCGGATCGTCTGACGCTCCCGGGGCAGCACAGGAGGGCCGGGTCCGCCGCACGGACCCGGCCCTCTCGTACGTGTCGTCCGTTCGGATCCCGTACCTGTCGTCCGGCTCAGAACAGCCGCAGCTTGTCGTCCTCGATCCCCCGCAGGGCGTTGTAGTCCAGCACCTGACAGCCGATGCCGCGGTCCGTGGCGAGCACGCGGGCCTGCGGCTTGATCTCCTGGGCGGCGAAGACGCCGCGCACCGGGGCGAGGTGGGGGTCGCGGTTCAGCAGCTCCAGGTAGCGCGTGAGCTGCTCCACGCCGTCGATCTCGCCGCGCCGCTTGATCTCGACGGCGACGGTCCGGCCCTCGGCGTCCCGGCACAGGATGTCGACCGGGCCGATGGCGGTCATGTACTCACGGCGGATGAGGGTGTAGCCCTCGCCCAGCGTCTCGATACGGTCGGCGAGCAGCTCCTGGAGGTGCGCTTCCACGCCGTCCTTGATCAGTCCGGGGTCCACGCCCAACTCGTGCGAGGAGTCGTGCAGGATCTCCTCCATCGTGATGATGAGTTTCTCACCCGCCTTGTTGACGACGGTCCAGACGCCCTCCTCCTCGCCCGTGCCCTCCTTCAGCGTGCAGGGGGGCGACATCCAGTTGAGGGGCTTGTAGGCCCGGTCGTCGGCGTGGATCGAGACGCTGCCGTCCGCCTTGACCAGGATCAGGCGGGGAGCCGAGGGGAGATGGGCGGTGAGCCGCCCGGCGTAGTCGACGGAGCAGCGGGCAATGACGAGACGCATGGTCGGCAACGCTACTCGACGCGCCCGGTCCGACGCGATTCGCCTCCACCCGGCGTGACCTCGCGGACCGTCCCACTTCTCCCATTGGCCCCATGATGCGCACTGGCCGATTGTGTTCCTACCGGATGGGGTCCATCTGGGCATTCTCCTGGTGCCGTCACGATCGGTTGCTTACGGTATTGAACGGGAGGTCGCGAAGCGTGTACGCAGCGTGTTCGACATCGCGCACTCCCTTAACTGTCCGGCAACCCCTGCTGGTCGGGGGTGCGAGAGGAGAACCCATGTCGCTCGACGTCTCACCGGCCCTACTCGAAAAGGCCGAGCGAGGCGAGGTCGACGAAGCAGAATTCGTCGACTGCGTCCGGACCTCCCTGCCCTACGCATGGGAGATGGTCAGCTCCCTGGTGGCCCAGCTGAAGGTCGACGGCGGAGCGTTCGCCGACAACCAGACGCCCCCGCCGGACGAGCAGGCGCGCGGTCAGCTGCTGCGTGCGCTCGCGAGTGACGCCATACGCGGTGCACTGCAGCGGCACTTCGGGGTGCGGCTGGCCTTCCAGAACTGCCACCGGGTGGCGGTGTTCCCGTTGGACTCCTCTGTCGACGAGACGCTGACCCGCTTCACCTCGGTGCGCAGCCAAGTGCTGAACCAGTCGCCTGAGTTCCGCGACTGCTGACGCGAATCGTCAGCTTGCCGCTCCGTACGCGGGAGGTGCAGTCTTGTACCGGAGCGGCAAGCTCCCCGGGCGAGCCCAAGGGGCTCGTTCGTCCGTCACCGGTCCGCTCAGCGGAGCTGGGGAAGTACCTCGGCGCCGAGCCGCCGCACGTTCTCCTCCGTCGCCGCGAGATCCCCGGACCCCTCGACGAGCAGGGCGAAACGGGAGATTCCGGTCCGCTCGCCGGTCGCCGCGAGCCGGTCCGCGCACAGCCGGGGCGGGCCCACCGGGTGCAGTCCGCAGAGCAGTTCGGTGTACGCGTACGGGTCGCGCATCTGCCGGGCGCGGCCGTCCACCGTGATGTGGGCGTCCAGGCCCTGCCGCAGCCAGCCCGGCATCGCCTTGAGCAGGCTCTCCGCCGCGTCCGTGCGCCGGTCCGCGATCTGGCAGACGCCGGCCGAGACATGGCCCGCGTCCCGGATCTGAGCCGACGGACGTCCGGCCGCGCGGGCGTGCCGCCGCCACAGGGCGACCATCTCGGCCTTCTCCTCGTCCCCGACGTGCATCCCGAGCAGCATCGGCAGCCCGCGCTCGGCCGCCGTGCGCACGCTCGACGGTGATGTGCAGGCCACGACGACCTCCGGGCCCGCGCCCTCCGTGAGGGACTCCGAGGGACGCGGGACGACGGGCACCTCGCGGAACCGGAACCGGTCTCCCGAGGCGCCGACGGCCGGTTCGCGCAGCCAGCGAAGCACCAGATCGAGTGAGTCCGGGAACCCCTTCTCGTACGCCTCCAGACCCGCGCCGAACACCTCCAGGTCGACCCACGGCCCGCCGCGGCCCACGCCCAGCGAGAACCGGCCGCCGCTCGTGACGTGCAGCAGCGCGGCCTGCTCACCGAGCGCCACGGGGTGGACGGTGGGCAGTACGCTGACCGCCGTGCCCACCCGGATGCGACGGGTGCGGCCCAGCAACAGCGCGGCCAGCGTCACGGCCGACGGACACGTGCCGTACGGCACGAAGTGGTGCTCGGCCAGCCAGACCGTGTCGAGCCCCGCCTCCTCGGCGACCTCGGCCGAACGGACCGCGCGGTGCAGTGCCTCGCCCTGGCCCTGGCCCGGGAACTGGGCGCCCAACACGAAACTTCCTACGCGCATTGCTTTCCTGCTTCCTCGGCTCCGACACGGAGCTCCCCCACCGGGCATAACCGTCTGACACGTGCCGAGGACACGGGCGGACGGGGGGATTGGCCGATTGTCTGGAGAATCGGCCGTCGTGGAGCGGGTCGCGGCGGCCCTCGAAGGGGGTTCCGTGCGGGCAGGTTGCGGTGGTTGGTGCCGTACGCGTACCCCGGTCCGTGCCGCGTAGGCTGGACGCGGCCCGTACTTCCCGTATAGCTCCGTGAGGTGTTCTGTGTCCCCGCGTCGCAACCGACCCAAGGGAGCCGGTTCGTCCGGCCGGAGCGTCGAGGACGACGGCTCCGGCCGCTACGGCGGCTGGCAGTCCTCGGAGAGCTGGCAGGGCGAGGACTGGAGCGTACGGCACGTGGCGGGGGCGAGCGCGCAGGGCAAGTCGTACCGCTGCCCGGGCTGCGACCAGCTCATTCCGGACGGCGTCCCGCACGTGGTGGCCTGGCCGGCGCACTCGGGTGTCGACGAGCGCCGGCACTGGCACAGGTCCTGCTGGAACGCCAAGGACCGCCGCACCACGCGGGTGCAGCGGTCCCGTAACGCGCCGAGGTTCTGAACGAAGCGGGTCAGACGTCCCGCTTCTGCAGCAGGGCGAAGGCGCCCGCGAGGACGACCGCCGTCACGCCGAGCACGATCCACAGCGGGTCCCAGCCGGACGGCCCCGACTCGGAGAGCGAGTTGGCGTAGAAGATGCTCAGCTGGTTCGGGATCGAGTACTCGAACAGGGCCTCCTGCACCTCCTTCAGCGACTCCGAGAACATGAACAGCGCGATCACCAGCGGGGCGAGCAGGACGCCGATCATGATGGTGATCGCGCCCGCCGAGTGCCGGATGACCGAGCCGACGGCCAGCGAGAGCAGCCCGAGCAGCGCGATGTACAGCGAGACGCCGACGGTGGCCTTCAGCCACTCCGCGCCGGTGGGGTCCACCGCACCGTTGTCCTCCAGCATGGCCACGTGCAGCATCGCGACGAGCGTCGCGGACACCAGGGTCACCACGAACGCCATCAGGAAGAACACGATCGCCTTCGCCGCCAGCACCCGGCTGCGGCTGGGGCAGGCGGTCATCGTCGTGCGGACCATGCCGGTGCCGTACTCCGACGCGGTGGTCAGCACGCCGAGCGTGATGACGCACATGCTGCCGAGCAGCAGACCGAAGAAACCGAGGCTCAGCGCGCTCTCGCCGGCCAGGTCGGAGGACGAGTTGGCCACCACCAGACCGGCCAGCAGTCCGATGCCGACGACCAGCAGGACGAACACGCCCAGCGTCCAGAGCGTCGAGCGCACCGACTTGATCTTCGTCCACTCGGAGGCGAGCGCGTGTCCGAGGTGGGCGCGCACCACCGGGATCGGCGAGGTGTAGGTGGGGTACGGCGAGCCGGGCGCCGCCTGCCACTCGGGTGCGGCCTGCGGCGTCGGGGGCTGGGGCGTGCTCATCGGGCGTCCTCGGGCTTGGTCGGGTCGGTGACGGGCGCGGGGGCGGGAGTGGGAGTGGGAAGCGGAGCGGGTGCGGGGGCGGCGCCGGGCGGCACGGGGGCCGGGCCGGGTGCCTGCGGCACCTGCTGCGCGTACGGGTTGGCGGTCCGGTCGCCCGGCATCGCGCCGGGTGCCGCCGGGGCGCCGTACGGTCCCGCCGGGGGCCGGCCCGGCGCGCCCTGCGGTGCCGGGAAGGGCCGGCCGTCCTGCTGGGGCGGCGGCGGTGCGTACCAGCCGGGCTGGCCCTGGCCGGGCACCGGCATCGGGGGCTGTACGCCGGGCGGCAGCGGCTGCTGGAGCCCGGCCTTCTGGTCGGTGGTCGACCGGTAGTCGACGGCGCCCTGCGTCATCCGCATGTACGCCTCCTCCAGCGAGGCCTGGTGCGGCGACAGCTCCCACAGCCGTACATCGCTGCCGTGCGCGATGTCGCTGATCCGGGGGAGCGCCAGCCCGGTCACCCGCAGCGCGCCGTCCTGCTCGGGCAGCACGTGCCCGCCCGCCTCGGTCAGCGCGGACGTCAGCTTCTCGCGCAGCTGCGGTTCGCCGTCCGGCGTCCGCACCCGCGCGAAGTCGGCGGAGTTGGCCGAGATGAAGTCCGTCACGCTCATGTCGGCGAGCAGCTGGCCGCGCCCGATGACGATCAGGTGGTCGGCGGTCAGCGCCATCTCGCTCATCAGGTGCGAGGAGACGAAGACGGTGCGGCCCTCCGCGGCCAGCGCCTTCATCAGGTTGCGCACCCAGTGGATGCCCTCGGGGTCGAGGCCGTTGACCGGCTCGTCGAACAGCAGTACCTGGGGGTCGCCGAGGAGGGCCGCGGCGATGCCCAGCCGCTGGCCCATGCCGAGGGAGAAGCCCTTCGAGCGCCGCTTGGCCACGTCCTGGAGGCCGACCACACCGAGCACCTCGTCCACGCGCCGGGCCGGGATGCCCGACAGCTGGGCCAGGCTCAGCAGGTGGCTGCGGGCGGACCGGCCGCCGTGCACCGCCTTGGCGTCGAGCAGCGCGCCGACCTGGCGGGGGGCGTTCGGCAGCTTGCGGTACGGGTGGCCGCCGATCGTCACATGCCCCGAGGTGGGGTTGTCCAGCCCGAGGATCATGCGCATCGTCGTCGACTTGCCCGAACCGTTGGGCCCGAGGAAGCCGGTGACGGCACCGGGCCGCACCCGGAAGGACAGGTTGTACACAGCGGTCTTGTCGCCGTAGCGCTTGGTCAGGCCGACAGCCTCGATCATGCTCCGCACCCATCGAAAGGTTCAGGACAGCAGGGCACACGCCCCCGTAAGGGTTAGGAGGATATCCAGGCGCTGACGGTTCCGTTCAAGCGCGTGCAAAATCCGTCAGCGGCCGAGAACTTCCCGGACCTGTCCGGTCTTCAGGCGTCCCGCCGCTTGAGCACCGCGTACCCGCCGACGAGCGCCGCGATCACCCACAGTGCCATGATCCCGAGACCGCCCCACGGGCCGTAGGGGACGTCGTCGTCGAGCGGCGCCACCACCTGCATGATCTTGCTGCCGGCCTGGTCGGGCAGGAACCGGCCGATCTTCTCCGTCGCCGGGACGTTGCCCAGGATGTTGGAGATCAGGAAGAAGAACGGCATCAGGATGCCCAGCGACAACATCGGCGAGCGCAGCATCGCGGCGACGCCCATCGAGAACATCGCGATGAGGGTCATGTACAGGCCGCCGCCGATGACCGCGCGCAGCACGCCCGGATCGCCGATCGACGCCTTGAGGTCGCCGAGCATCGCCTGCCCGAGGAAGAAGGCGGCGAAGCTGGTGACCACGCCCACGACCAGGGCGAGCGCCGTGGCCACCGCGACCTTGCTGAACAGGAAGGTGCCGCGCTGCGGCACGGCGGCCAGCGAGGTGCGGATCATGCCGGAGCTGTACTCGTTCGCCACCACCAGCACCCCGAACACGATCATCGCGAGCTGGCCGAGGCTCGTCCCGGCGAAGCTGACGAAGGTCGGGTCGAAGGTGAGCCGGTCCTGCTCGCTCATGTTGTCGAACTCGCTCTTCGACAGGGCGGAGATCAGCATGCCGAGGGCGATGGTGACGACCACGGCGAGGGACAGCGTCCACACGGTGGACGCGACCGACCGGATCTTGGTCCACTCGGACCGGACGACCTGTGCCGCCGTCATGCTCATCCCTTCCTCCAGTCGCTGCCCCACTGCTGTTGCGGCGGCTGTTGCTGCTGCTGAGGCACCGGTCCGGCGGGCGGCCCGTCGTGCGCGTGGTACTCCACCGACTCCGCGGTCAGCTGCATGAACGCCTCTTCCAGCGAGGCCCGCTGCGGACTCAGCTCGTGCAGCACGATCCGGTGCCGCGCCGCCAGCTCGCCGACGGTCTCGGACTTGTCGCCGTCCACTTCGAGGACCTCGGCGCCGGTCTCGACGACCGTGATCCCCGCGCCGCTCAGCACATCGAGCAACCGCTCGCGCTGCGGGGTGCGGATCCGGACGTAACTGCGCGAGTTCTCCGCGATGAACTCGGCCATCGAGGTGTCCGCCAGCAGCCTGCCCTGGCCGATGACCACCAGGTGATCCGCCGTCAGCGCCATCTCGCTCATCAGATGGGAGGAGACGAAGACCGTACGGCCCTGGGCGGCCAGCGACTTCATCAGATTGCGGATCCAGTGGATGCCCTCGGGGTCGAGGCCGTTGACCGGCTCGTCGAACATCAGGATCCGCGGGTCGCCGAGCAGCGCGCCGGCGATGCCGAGCCGCTGGCCCATGCCGAGGGAGAAGCCCTTGGCCTTCTTCTTCGCGACCGCCGTCAGGCCCACGGTGTCCAGCACCTCGTGCACCCGCCGCGACGGGATCCCGTTGGCCTGCGCCAGGCAGAGCAGATGGTGGTACGCGCTGCGTCCGCCGTGCACGGCCTTGGCGTCCAGCAGGGCGCCGATGTACGTCAGCGGGTCCTTGAGCTGCTCATAGTGCTTGCCGTCGATCCGGACGTCCCCGGCAGTGGGCCGGTCCAGGCCCAGCACCATCCGCATGGTGGTCGACTTGCCCGCGCCGTTGGGCCCGAGGAAGCCCGTGATGATGCCGGGTCTGACGGTGAAGGAGAGATTGTTGACCGCCATCTTCTCGCCGTACCGCTTGGTCAGCCCCTCGAGCTCGATCATGCCGACCACGCTAGAACGGGACGAAGCCCACTGCCACCCCGGTGACAGAAGGCTTCGTCCTTGTTCCGCACGGGTTCGGCCGGCGCACGCCCGGCGTCAGCGGGTCTGCTGGGCGGGGACCCCGCGGGAGACCGGCTCGTCCTCGGCCGGCGTACTCGTGGCGGCCACCGCGGCGCCCGTGAGGGTCGCCAGCATCTCGCGCACGTTGGTCAGCTGCGCGTTGATGGAGTCGCGGCGGTTGGTGAGGGCGGCGAGCTCGCGCTCCGATTCCGAACGGATCCGGTCGGCCTTGGCGTTGGCGTCGGCCACGATGTCCTCGGCCTGGCGCTGCGCCGTCTCGACGGTCTGGCGGGCGCGGCGCTCGGCGTCCGTGCGCAGCTTCTCCGCCTCCAGGCGGAGCTGCTCCGCGCGGTGCTCGATCTCCGCGAGACGCTTCTCGGCCTTGGCCTGACGGGACGCCAGGTCGCGCTCGGACTGCTCGCGGCGCTTGGCGAGGTTCGTCTCGAAGTCGGCGGCGGCCTGCGCGGCCTTGGCGCGGGTCTCCTCGAAGAGGGCGTCCGCCTCCTCACGCTTGGACTGCGCGTCCTTCTGAGCCTCCGAGCGCAGCTGCGAGGCGTCGCTCTTGGCCTTCTCGACGATCCGGACGCCCTCGTCCTCGGCCTTGGCCTTGCGCTCCGCGGCGTACGACTCCGCGTCGTTGCGCACCTGCTGGGCCGCCGACTCGGCGAGCTCGCGGTGCTGCTCGGCCGCGCGCCGGGCCTCCTCGCGCAGGTCCTTGGCCTCTTCCTCGGCGAGACGCAGGATCTTCTCGACCCGGGCACCGAGACCGGCGTACGACGGCTCGGCGTCGTTGACCTGGGCCTGGGCGTTCTGGGTTTCGAGGTGGAGCTCCTCGATGCGCTTTTCCAGAGCGGTGATGCGGGCGAGAGCACTGTCACGGTCGGAGACGAGCTTGGAGATGCGTTCGTCCACCTGAGCGCGGTCGTACCCACGCCGCACAAGCTCGAAGCCGTAGGGGGAAGTGTCGCTCATGGGGTTCCTGTCGAAAGAGACCGGGTGAGGTGATAGAGGGAATCCTAGGCGCCAATGCGGTGCGTCATCGAGCGGATGCACGTTTGATACGGAGAATGACACCTCTTTTGGGTGGCTGACCCCCGGACGGCTTGCCAGAGCTCTCGGCAAGGGGCCGGGCCGAACTCGGCCAAAGATCTCCAGGAGACACCGAACCCACCCCGAGCGCTAGCCGTCTGACGACTTACCACCCGAACGTGGGGCACCCACCGTGGCTCCCGCCTTGACCCCGCCGTCCTTGCCACCGGCCGGCGCCTCGAAGGACTCCAGCGCCTCCAGCACGTCCTGCACCCGGGAGATCTCGGCGTTGATGTCCTCGCGGCGCCGCACCAGGATCTCCAGCTCGCGCTTGCCCTCGTCGACCGTGCGCCGGGCCTCCCGGACCGCCTCGGCCTTGAGCTCCTCGGCCTCCCGGACCAGCGAGGCCTTCTTCGCCTCGGCCTCCTTCAGCAGCCCCTCGGCCTTCTTGACGGCGGCGATGCGCACCTTGCCGGCCTCGGAATTGGCCTCCGACACCAGCTCCTTGGCCTTCGCCTCCGCCTTGGCGAGCTGCTCCTCCGCGGCCTTGATCAGCGCGTCACAGCGGTCGCCGGCCGACTTCATCGTCTCGGCGGCCTCGCGGCGGGCCCGCTCGTGCAGCTCCTCGATCTCCACGGTGAGCCGCTCGCGCAGCTCCTCCGCGCGCTCCCTGATGGCGGTCGCGTCCCGGCGGGCGCCGACCAGCAGCTCGTCCGCGTCCGTACGGGCCTTCTCCACGCGGGTGTTGCCCTCGATCGTCGCCTGGGCGACGATCCGCTCGGCCTCCGCGCGGGCCGCGCCCACCATCGTGTCGGCCTGCGACTCGGCGTCCGCGGTGGCCTTCTGGGCCTGCTGCTGAGCCTCGGTGAGCAGCTTGTCGGCCTCGGCCGTGGTCTCCGTGATGAGCGTGTCGACCTGCTCGGCGGCCTCCGAGCGCCGCTTGTTGGCGTCCTGGCGGGCCTCGTCGAGGGTGCGCTCGGCCTCCTCGCGCGCGGCCGCGGTGACCCGCTCGGCCGCCGCCGCGGCCTCCTGGCGGACCCGCTCGGCCTCGGTGCGCGTCCGCTCGGCGTGCTGCTGCGCGGAGCCGACCGTATCGGCGGCCTCGGCCCGCAGCCGCTCAGCCTCCCCGGCGGCCTCCGAGAGCAGCTGCTCGGCCTGGGCGGCGGCCTCGGCCCGGACCCGCTCGGCCTCGGCGACCGTCTCCGTGCGCAGCCGCTCCGCCTCGTCGGCCGCCTCGGTGCGGACCCGCTCGGCCTCGTTCGCCGCCTCGGTGCGGACCCGCTCCGCCTCCGCGACCGTCTCCGTCCGGATCCGGTCGGTCTCGGCGGCCGTCTCGGTGGTGAGCCGCTCCGCCTCGGAGCGCGCCTCGGTGATCAGGGTGTCCGCCTGCGTCGCCGCGTCGGACCGGATGCGGTTGGCGTCCTCGCGGGCGTCCGCCCGGGTGCGCGACGCGGCCTGCTCCGCCTGGGCGATCGTGTCCGACGCCTCCGTGCGCACCCGCTGGGCGTGCTCGGACACGTCCGTCCGGATCCGCTCGGCCTCCGCGATCGCCTCGGACATCGTCCGCTCGGCCAGCGCCTTGGCGGCCTCGGACTCCTCCCGCGCCTCGCGCCGCAGCCGGCCGGCGTCCTCGCTCGCCCGCTCCCGCTCCGCGTAGGCGTCGGCGCGGACCCGGTCCGCCTCCTCCTCGGCCTCGCGCCGGGTGCGCTCCGCCGCGTGCTCGGCGGCGCTGCGCAGCCCGGTGATCTCCTCCTGGGCCTGCTCGTGCAGCCCGGCGACCGAGTCCCGTACCTGCTGCGCGTGCTGCTCGGCGGCCGACACCATCTCGGTCGCGCGCCGGTCGGCCTCCTCGACCAGCCGGACCGCCTCGGCCTGCGCCTCCTCCACGCGGTTGCGCGCCGAGGCCAGCAGTTCCTCGCTCTGCTCGCGGGCCCGCTCGCGCTCCTGGTCGGCCTCCTGGCGGGCGGAGCCGAGCAGCTCCTCGGCCTCGCGGCGGCGCCGGGCGGCCTCCTCCTGGGCGGCGGCCAGCGTCTCGGACGCCTCGGTGGCGATGCGCTCGGCGGCGGCCTGCGCCTCCGCCCGCACCCGGTCGGCGCTCTCCTGCGCCTCCGACTTCAGCCGCTCGGCCTCACCGGCGGCCTCCGAGCGCAGCCGTACGGCGACGGCCTCGCCCTCCGCGCGGGAGGCGGAGGCGTCCGCGGCGGCCTCGGTGCGCAGCCGCTCGGCCTCCGTCTCGGCCTGTTGCTGGAGCGTACGGATCCGCTCCGCGGCCTCGGTGCGCAGCCGCTCGCTCTCCTCGGCGGCCTCGCGGCGGATCCGCGTGCCCTCCTCACGGGCCTCGGCCAGCGCCTCCTCCGCGGCGGTACGGCGCTCCTCGGCCTCGGTGTGCAGCCGCGTCAGCTCCTCGGCGGCCTCCGTGCGACGGGCCTCGACGGCCCGCTCGGTCTCCTCGCGCAGCTCGCGGGCGGCCCGCTCGGCGTCCGCCTGGAGCTCCTCGGCGCGCTCGGCGGCCTCCGTACGGTGCCGCTCGGCCTCGGCGCGGGTGCGCTCCAGGGTCTCCTCGGCCTGCCGGCGCAGGGTCGTCGCCCGGTCGATGGCCTCGGTGCGGACCTTCTCGCTGTCCGCCGTCGCGGTCTGCCTGAGCTCGTCCGCGTCCGCCTTGGCCTTGGCGAGCAGTTCCTCGGCGGTCTTGGCCGCCTCCTCGATCTGCGCCACGGCCTCCTTGCGGGCCTCCGCGCGGATCTTCTCGCCCTCGGCGACCGCGTCGGCGCGCAGCTGCTCGGCCTCGCCCCGCAGCCGGCGCGCCTCCTCCTGGAGCTCGACCGTCTTGGCCCGGTACTCCTTGGTGTCGTCCTTCGCCGCGCCCTTGAGCTGCTCGGCGATGTCGTGCGCCTCGGCGCGCAGCCGGTCCGCCTCGGCCTCGGCCTCGGTGCGGATCCGCTCGGCCTCCTCGGTGGCCGCCTTCGTGGTCCGCTTGGCGTCCTCCGACGCCTTGTTCAGCACGTCCTCGGCGGTCTTGGCCGCCTTGGAGAGCTGGGTGGCCGACTCCTCGGCGGTGAGCGTACGGGCCTTCTCGACGGCCTCGGCGACGACCTTCTCGGCCTCGGCGCGGGCGTCCGCGACCAGCTGCTCGGCCTCGGACCTCGTCGACTCGGCGTCCTTCGTGGCCTCGCTGACCAGCCGGGCGACCTGCTCCTTGGCGGTGCGCGTGCGCTGCTCGTTGGCCGACTCGGCGCTCGCCAGGGCCTTGGCCGCGGACTCCTTGGCCTCGGCGACCAGCTTCTCGGCCTCGGTCTGCGCCTTGCGCAGCGCCTCCTCGGCCTCGGTCATGCGCTGCTCGGCGGCCCGGCTCAGCTCCTGGGCCTGACGGCGGGCGGACTCCGACTCGGTGGCCGTGGAGCTGCGCAGCTGCTCCGCGTGATCGGTGGCCTCCTGCGCCTGCGTGGAGGCGGCGTTCAGCAGCCGCTCGGCGTCGGTGCGGGCCCGGCGCAGGATCTGCTCGGCCTCGGCGCGGGCGGTCTCGGCGTCGCTCTGGAGCCGCTGCCGGGCCTCGGAGGTCAGCCGCTCGGCCTCCGCGCGGGCCGCGGCCATGGCCTGCTCGGCCTCGGCGCGGGACTCGTCGAGCAGCCGGCGGGCCTGCTGCTCGGTGCGGGCACGCAGCTGCTCCGCCCAGGCCACGTTCTCGTTGACGTGCGACTCGACGGTCCGGCGGCGCTCGGCCAGCTCCTGGTCCAGCTGCTGGCGCCGGGACACCGCCTCCTGGTGCAGCTCCGCCTGAAGCCGGGCGGCCTGCTCGGCGTGCTCCTGGAGGATGCGCTGGGTCTGCGCCCGGGCCTGGCTCAGCTCCCGCTCGGCGTCCGCGCGCAACTGTTCGGCCTGCGTCTGCGCGTTGCGCAGCAACTGCTCGGCCTGGTACCCGATGTCGCCGCCGTCGAAGGCGGGCCGGGACATGATGGTGCGCCGCGCCTCGTGCAACTTGGCGCGCAGCACCTCGACCTGGTAGCCGAGGTCCTCGGCGTGCTGGATCGCCTTTTCCCGCTCGGTCCTCAGCCGCTTCATCTCGGCCTCGAACCGAGAGAGGTGGTCGACGTCAGCCGCCGGCTCTCGCTCCTGGCTCTCGTAGCCCCGCACTGCGCGGTCCCATCCGTCCCCTGGTCGCAAATCCCTTAGAACGAGCTCCGTCCGTCCGCCGAACGGGGCCCCCGGGGAATGGTGTCAGATCAACGGCGGAGCACGGGCTGCCGCCCCGTCGCCCGCCCCCCGAAACACGACCCCGGCGATCCCGCCGCCGTCGACGACAGGACCGGGTCACCCTGGACTGAGCGGCGACCGCACCCAACCCTACCGGCCCCTTTGTACGCGGGTCAGGTCTCAGGTGTCCCAACGGCCGCCGAAGTGACCAGTTCTGTCAGTACGCCATGGCAGTCCTTGGGGTGCAGGAAGGTGATCCGCGACCCCATGGAACCGCGCCGGGGCTCGTCGTACAGGACGCGTACGCCCTTGCCCCGGACCTCCGCGGCGTCCGCGTCCACGTCCGGCGTACCGAACGCGATGTGGTGGACGCCCTCGCCGTTCTTCGCCAGCCACTTCCCGACCGCGGAGTCCTCGCGGGTCGGTTCGAGGAGCTGCAGGTAGGTGGCGCCGCCGTCGGACGTGTCATTGATCTTGAGCATGGCCTCACGCACCCCCTGTTCCTCGTTGACCTCGGTGTGGAACACCTCGAAGCCGTAGGTGGCACGGTAGAACTCGACGGTCGTGTCGAGGTCGCGGCAGGCGATTCCGATGTGGTCGATTCGCGTCAGCATGGATTCAGTGCAGCGCTCCGGAGGTGGTTACGCAACGTGCGCGCGATCACACCGACCGCCGGGTGACGGGCGGGATACCGCTCAGTACATTCAAGTAAACCCTCGTTCACTCCTGGGCCTGTGCGGGCCGGAAAAGGGGATCGCAGCTCATGTCTTCTGCAACGAACGGCACGACCTCCGTCATCGTCGCGGGTGCGCGCACCCCGATGGGGCGGCTGCTCGGCTCGCTGAAGTCCTTCTCCGGGGCCGACCTCGGCGGCTTCGCGATCAAGGCCGCCCTCGACCGTGCGGGGATCGGCGGCGACCAGGTCCAGTACGTGATCATGGGGCAGGTGCTCCAGGCCGGTGCCGGGCAGATCCCGGCCCGTCAGGCCGCCGTCAAGGCCGGCATCCCCATGAGCGTCCCGGCGCTCACGATCAACAAGGTGTGCCTGTCCGGCCTCGACGCCATCGCGCTCGCCGACCAGCTCATTCGCGCGGGTGAATTCGACGTGATCGTCGCCGGCGGTCAGGAGTCCATGACCAACGCCCCGCACCTGCTGCCGAAGTCCCGCGAGGGCTTCAAGTACGGCGCGGTCCAGATGATCGACGCCATGGCGTACGACGGTCTGACCGACTCCTTCGAGGGCATCGCCATGGGCGAGTCCACGGAGAAGCACAACACCCGCCTCGGCATCGCCCGCGAGGCCCAGGACGAGATCGCCGCCCTGTCCCACCAGCGGGCCGCGGCCGCCCAGAAGAACGGCGTCTTCGAGGCCGAGATCACCCCGGTCGAGATCCCGCAGCGCAAGGGCGACCCGGTGCTGTTCAGCAAGGACGAGGGCATCCGCGGCGACACCACCGCCGAGTCGCTCGGCAGGCTGCGTCCGGCCTTCTCCAAGGACGGCACGATCACCGCGGGCTCCTCCTCGCAGATCTCCGACGGCGCGGCGGCCGTGGTCGTCATGAGCAAGGCCAAGGCGCAGGGGCTGGGCCTGGAGTGGATCGCGGAGATCGGTGCGCACGGCAATGTGGCCGGGCCGGACAACTCTTTGCAGTCGCAGCCGTCGAACGCCATCCGGCACGCTCTGAAGAAGGAGGGGCTGGAGGTCGGCGACCTGGATCTGATCGAGATCAACGAGGCCTTCGCCGCCGTCGCGGTGCAGTCAATGAAGGATCTTGGCGTTTCCACCGAAAAGGTGAACGTCAACGGCGGCGCCATCGCCCTGGGTCACCCGATCGGCATGTCCGGCGCCCGGCTCGTGCTCCACCTGGCGCTGGAGCTGAAGCGGCGCGGCGGCGGGGTCGGCGCGGCGGCGCTGTGCGGTGGCGGCGGGCAGGGTGACGCGCTGATCGTGCGGGTACCCAAGGCCTGAGCCCGCGGTACGACTTCTCACCGAACGAGCCGAACGAAGCCGAACGGAGCTGTGATGCAGGACGTCTCCTCGCTGGTCGCCCAGGCCAGAGAAGGCCGGCCGCGGGCCGTGGCCCGGCTGATCTCCTTGGTGGAGGGGGCGTCCCCGCAGCTCAGGGAAGTCATGGCGGCCCTCGCGCCGCTGACCGGCGGGGCGTACGTGGTCGGTCTGACCGGCTCCCCGGGGGTCGGCAAGTCGACGTCCACCTCGGCGCTGGTGACGGCGTACCGCAAGCAGGGCAAGCGGGTCGGCGTCCTCGCCGTCGACCCGTCCTCCCCCTTCTCCGGCGGCGCCCTGCTCGGCGACCGCGTCCGCATGTCGGAGCACGCCTCCGACCCCGGCGTCTACATCCGCTCGATGGCGACCCGCGGCCACCTCGGCGGCCTCGCCTGGGCCGCGCCGCAGGCCATCCGGGTGCTGGACGCGGCCGGCTGCGACGTGATCCTCGTCGAGACGGTGGGCGTGGGGCAGTCGGAGGTCGAGATCGCCTCCCAGGCCGACACCTCCGTCGTCCTCCTCGCCCCGGGCATGGGCGACGGCATCCAGGCGGCCAAGGCCGGAATCCTGGAGATCGGCGACGTCTACGTCGTCAACAAGGCCGACCGGGACGGCGCCGACGCGACCGCCCGCGAGCTGAACCACATGCTGGGCCTCGGTGAGTCCCGCGGTCCCGGCGACTGGCGCCCGCCCATCGTCAAGACGGTCGCCGCACGCGGCGAGGGCGTGGACGAGGTCGTCGAGGCGCTGGAGAAGCACCGCGCGTGGATGGAGGAGCGGGACGTCCTCGCCGAACGCCGCCGGGCCCGCGCCGCCCGCGAGGTCGAGACCATCGCCGTCACCACCCTGCGCGAACGCATCGGCGACCTCCACGGCGACCGGCGCCTGGGCACGCTGGCGGAACGGATCGTGGCGGGCGACCTGGACCCGTACCGCGCGGCGGACGAACTGGTGGCGGGGCTGACGAACGGCTGACGCCGGCCGGTACCCGAACGACGCCGGCCGGTACCCCGAAAACCCGGTGCGGCCACCGGGCCGCGCTGGTACGTTGACCCGCGTGTTCCTCCTCTTGGCATAGGGCCCGCCCCGCACGCGACCGCCGCACCCGGCCGTCGCGCGCTTCGGCGTCCCCTTGCTGCCTCCGTTCTGAGGAACCCTTCGCGTGTCCACGCCCTCTCCGCGGCCCTCGTATGCCGCCGTCCTCCGTGTCCCCCATGCCCGCCGCACCTTCACGGCCGCCCTCGTCGGCCGGCTGTCGTACGGCACGGTCTCCCTTGCCCTGATGCTCTCCCTGACCCGGTCCACCGGGTCGTACGCCATGGCCGGCATCGTCATGGCGCTCTTCGGTGCCACCGGCGTCTTCCTGTCCCCCTACCGCGCGGCCCTGGTCGACCGGCACGGGCCGCGCAGGGCCCTGCTCCCCATGGCCCTGCTGTACGCCGCTCTGCTCTGCGTGCTCGCGGCGGCCTGCTGGCGCCCGGGCACACCCGCGGCCGTCCTCGCCGGGACCGCCGCGTTCGCGGGCGCCTGCACGCCCCCGCTCGGTCCCACGATGCGCGCGGTGTGGGCCGAACTACTGCCCGACCGGGCCATGGTGCAGCGCGCCTACAGCCTGGACGGCGTCGCCGAGGAACTGCTCTTCGTCTCCGGTCCGCTCCTGGTCGGCGTGGTGGTCGGCGTCGCTCCACCGGTCGTCGGCGTCGTGCTCAGCGCGCTGCTGGTGGCGGTGGGCACCTTCGCCTTCGTCACGTCACCGGCGGCGGGCGTGCTGCGTCCGGCGGGACGTGAGAAGGACGGCTCCGCACCGGCCGCCCGGGGTGGAGCGGGGCAGGGGCGGGCCCTGCTGCAACCCGTCGTCGTCGCCGCGGGCGTCGGCGTCTCGGTGAGCGCCGTCGACCTCCTCGTCGTCGCCTTCGCGGGAGAGCGCGGCCTCGGGGGCGGCACCGTCGCCTGGGTGCTCGCGGCACTGTCGGCGGGCAGCGCGGTCGGCGGTCTGCTGAACGGCGCCGTCGCCTGGAGCTCGTCCGCCCGCGCCCGGCTGCCGTTCCTCACGGCCGGCCTCGGCCTGTGCCTGGCCGCCGCGGGCCTCGCCCCCGGTGTCGGCACGCTGGTCGCGGCCGTCGCCTGCGCGGGGTTCTTCGTGGCGCCGGCGCTGACGACGGCGTACCTGATCGCCGACGAGAGCGCCGCGCCCGGCTTCCGGACCCGGGCGGGTGCCTGGTGCAACACGGCCGTGAACGCCGGGGGCTCCGCCGGCGCCGCGGCGGTGGGCCTGCTGGTGGAACGGCTGCCGCTGCCGGTGTGCTTCGCGGTGTCCGGCGCGGTCGCCGCGGCGGCGGCGCTGGTGCCGGGGCGCCGCCGCGGTCGGACCGGTGAACGGACGGGGTGGTTCAGTCGTCGTCCGAGTCGGAGTCTTCCGAGTCCGAGTGGTCCGAGTCGTGTGAGCGATCGGCCGTGACCTTGCCGGTCTTCGGGTCGACCCGCCAGTCCTGCTCGCCCTCGCCGGAGGACCGCGTCTCGACCTCCCAGGCCGCCCTGCCGTCGCCGTAGTGACCGTCCTCGTCCAGCTCGACGGAGGTCACGGTGCCATGGCCGGCCGTGGCCCGCGCGGCCTCGGCGGCGTCCACGGACGTCCCCTTCAGCGCGGCCCGCACCTCGTCGGTGTCGTCCTCGTCGTCCGTTTCCGAGCCGAGGACCCTGCCGTCGGCCGGGTCGATCCACACGCTGTGCCAGGTGCCGTCACCGGCGAGGACGTCGACCTCCCAGGCGGCGCGCTCGCCGTCGTCGCCGTCGTCGCCGTCCTCGGCGTCCAGTTCGGCGGAGACGGCCGTGCCGGGTGCCTCCCGCAGGGCGGAGGCCACGGCGTCGGCCACCGTCACCTTCGTGGAGGACACGCGGGCGGCACCGTCCCGGTCGTCCGCCTGACGTGTCGCACCGGCGTCGTCGTCCCCGGTGTTCGCCAGGGCCGTCGCCGTACCGCCTCCGACCAGTGCGGCGGCGGTGACGGCGGCGATCACGATGTTGCGCTTCATGCGGGTTCCTCCGAAGTCGTTCACAATCACTCCGATGTGGACGCCTTCACTGTCGCGGACCGACGCTGAGGCCAGGCTGAAGCCGCCTGAAGGGATCTTCAGCTTGGCTTTGCGACCCTCTATTCATGCGCCCACCCGTCACCCACCACCACCCTGCCCAAGGCGCTGCGCGCCGCCCCTCTCGAATCCTGATCGTGGAGGACGAGAAGCGCCTCGCCCTGTCGCTCGCCAAGGGCCTCACCGCCGAGGGCTACGCCGTGGACGTCGTCCACGACGGCCGGGAGGGCCTGCACCGGGCCGGCGAGGGCACGTACGACCTCGTCCTCCTCGACATCATGCTGCCCGGCCTCAACGGCTACCGCGTCTGCGCCGCCCTGCGCGCGGCCGGGCACGACGTGCCGATCCTGATGCTCACCGCCAAGGACGGCGAGTACGACGAGGCGGAGGGCCTGGACACGGGCGCGGACGACTACCTCACCAAGCCCTTCTCGTACGTCGTCCTCGTCGCCCGCGTGAAGGCCCTGCTGCGGCGACGCGCCCAGGGGGCCGGGGCCTCGCCCGTGCACGTCCTCGGCGACCTGAAGGTCGACACCGCCGCGCGCCGGGTCTTCCTCGGCGAGGGCGAGGTCACGCTCACCGCGAAGGAGTTCGCGGTCCTGGAGCAGCTCGTGGTGCGGGCCGGGCAGGTCGTCTCCAAGGCGGAGATCCTGGAGCACGTCTGGGACTTCGCCTACGCCGGCGACCCCAACATCGTCGAGGTCTACGTCAGTGCCCTCAGGCGCAAGCTGCGCGCCGGCCTCATCGAGACCGTGCGCGGCGCCGGATACCGGCTGGAGGGCGGGCGATGAGCCGCCTGTTCGGGTCCGTCCGGGCCCGGGCCACGCTCGCCGCGACGCTCGTGGTCGCCGTCGCCCTCGTCGCGGCCGGTACCGCCGTCCTGCTGTCCCTGCGCTCCAACCTGCTCGGCGAGGCCGGCACCCAGGCGGAGCGCTCCGCGCGGGAGGTCGCGACGGAACTGGCCGTCGGGACGCCGTACGGGGACCTGTCGCTGGTGGACGACCGGCCGGTGCAGGTCGTCGACGAGGACGGCCGGCTGGTCGCCGCCAGTGAGGACCTGGAGCGGATCAGCGGGACGGGCGTCACCGCGGTGAAGCCGCAGCCGGCCGCTCCTCGGGACGGCGAGCACGACGAGGCGGACGAGGACGATGACGACTCCGGCGAGTCGCTCGGACCCGGTGAGATCGGGGAGCGGACGACCGTCAGCGACGGCTCGGCGACCATCGACGGCGACGCGGAGGACTACCGCTTCGCCGCCGTCCCCGTGGAGACCGAGGACCGGGGCCTCCTCACCGTCTACGCCGGTGCCCCGCTGTCCGCCGAACACGGCGCCGTGAACACCGCGCTGACCGTCATGCTGATCGGCTTCCCGGTGCTGCTCGCCGTCGTCGCCTGGGTGACCTGGCTGGTCACCCGGCGTGCGCTGCGCCCGGTGGAGGGCATCCGGCGGGAGATGGCCGCGATCACCGCCAGCGAGGACCTCGCGCGCCGCGTCCCGGTACCGGGTACCCACGACGAGGTGGCCAGGCTCGCCTCGACCACCAACGAGACGCTGGCCGCCCTGGAGTCCTCGGTGGAGCGGCAGCGGCGGTTCGTCGCCGACGCCTCGCACGAGCTGCGCAGCCCGATCGCCTCGCTGCGCACCCAGCTCGAGGTGGCCGCCGCCCACCCGGAGCTGCTCGACCTCGACGGCGCCGTGGCGGACACCGTACGGCTGCAGCGGCTCGCCGCCGATCTGCTGCTGCTGGCCAGGCTGGACGCGGGGGAGCGGCCCGCCGACGCGCGCGTCGACCTCGCCGCGCTCGCGCGGGAGGAGGCCGGGGGCCGGACCGGGGTGAGCGTGCGGGCCGGGGGCGAGGTCACCGTGGCCGGATCGCGGGGGCAGCTCGGACGGGTGCTGGCCAATCTGCTGGACAACGCCCAGCGGCACGCCCGGTCGGCGGTGGAGGTGTCCGTGCGGCGGGACGGTGGGCTGGCCGTGGTCGCGGTGGCCGACGACGGCGAGGGTGTGCCGGCGGCCGACCGGGAGCGGATCTTCGAACGGTTCGTACGGCTCGACGCCGCCCGCAGCCGCGACGACGGCGGCGCCGGGCTGGGCCTGGCCATCGCCCGCGACGTCGCCGTACGGCACGGCGGCACCCTCACGGTCCACGACGCGCCGGCGGGCGGGGCCCTGTTCGAGCTCCGCCTGCCGGGCGCCTAGGCCGTCGGGGCCGTCGGGGCCGCCGGGGACGCGGTCAGGAACGTCCCCGCTGCCCGCGCAGGTGCTCCGCGACGGGTTTCAGTGCCTTGTCGAGCTCCGCCAGGTCCTCGGGGGCCAGCAGGTCGATGAAGTGCCTGCGCACGGATGCCACATGGTGCGGCGCGACCTTCCGCATCGTCTGCAGGCCGTGCTCGGTGAGCACGGCGTAGAGCCCGCGGCGGTCGGACTCGCAGTTCTCCCGCCGGACCAGGTCGGCGTTCTCCATGCGCGTGATCTGGTGGGAGAGGCGGCTCTTGGACTGCATCGTGGCGGTGGCCAGGTCGCTCATGCGCATCCTGTCGCCCTCCGACTCGGAGAGGTTCACCAGGATCTCGTAGTCGTTCATCGTCAGGCCGAACGGCTGCAGGTCCCTTTCCAGCTGGTGCGTCAACAGCCTGTTGACCTCCAGGTGGGTGCGCCAGGCACACTGCTCCGTCTCGGTCAGCCAGCGGGTGGCCGTCTCGGTCTCCATGAATGAAGTCTACCTAAAAGGTTGAAAGGCGAACTAGTGAGGGATTCTCCGTGACGGTGACGGTGCGCACGCGTTCGATGTCACACTCCGCAGGTTACCGCTCACAGCCCGAAGCGGCGCTGGAGGTCCCCCAGCTGTCCGGGAAGCCCCGGTACCCCCGACCGCCCTCCCGGTACGCCGGGAGCCCCGCCGCCGGGCACTCCCGCCTGCTGGGGAGCGACCCCCGCGGCCTGCTCCGCCATCAGGACCTCACTGGACTGCAGCAGCACCGTCCCCGCTCCCACGAACTCGAACTGGTGCTCCTCCCCGGAGGCCCCGCCCAGGCCCGTCATCGCACGTAGGCCGCCCAGCAGGCCGGTCATGTACCCGTGGTCGTAGTGGTGGCAGGGCGACGGGCAGTCGGCCCAGCCGACCAGGGCCTGCGGGTCGACCCGGATCGGGGGTTCCACGAACACCACGGGACCGTTCGACGCGGCCACGAACTTCCCGGTCCCGATCAGGGTCAGAAAACCCGGCACGATCGACTGCTTGAGGGCAAGACTTGGCTGAAAAGCGAGCAAGTTGCCCGAGCGAATGGTCAGATTGCCGTCCTCGAGGTCGTACGAGTTCACGTCGAACGCCCGGTCGGCGAGGAGCATCTTGCCCGAGCCCTCGGCCACGACCCAGTCACTCGCGTGCAGAGGCGAATGGAAGGACGTGCGCAGCAGACGGTCCAGCCGGCCGTGCCCGACTCCGTTGAAGTCGATCGACCCGTAGTAGGCGATCATCTTTCCCTTCTGCAGGAACCACTGACCCCCCTCGAGTTCCACGCAGAAGGTGTACGGGTTGACGTTGTCGTCGGCCGGCAGGGTCACCGGATCGTGGTGAACGGTGCTCACAACTTCTCCTCCGAGGCCTGGACGTACACCGTGCCGCTGCCGCTGAGCTCCAGCTGGAACGCCTCGCCGGAGCCGCGCCCCACCATGTCCCGCCAGCCCAGCGCCGTGGACAGCTTGTTGCGGACGTCGCCGTGGTGGGCGACGTAGGCCTGCGGGTCGACGTGCACCGCCCGCTGCGGGGTGATGGGCACCTCGAAGACGCCCCCGTGGGCCATCACCGCCACCGCGCCGTGCCCTCTCAGGCTGGTCGTGAACAGCCCCTGCCCGCTGACCTGGCCGCGCACCATGCCCATCACCCCGCCCTGCGCGCCCAGGAACACCGTGCCCTGCTCCAGGGTGCCCTCGAAGACGAGCAGGCGGTCCGCCTCCACGTACAGGGTGTCGCCGGCGAGGTTGATCACCTGGACGTGGTGGCCGCCGTGCCCGAAGAACACCGTGCCGCTGCCCTCGACGGTCATCAGCGGCGTGTCCTCGTTCGCGACCCGGCGGCCGATCATCGACATGACGCCGCCCTGGCCGCCCCGCAGGTTCGGGGTGAAGGACACCTCGCCCTGGTACGCGAGCATCGCGCCGCGCTGACTGAACAGCCGCTGCCCGGGCGCCACGGTGGCCCGCACCATCCTGGTGTTGATCTCCTGGAAGGCCATGGTCAGACATCCCCCGCGATCGTGTTCCGCTCGCTCGGCTGCACGTACACCAGCCCGTCGCCCTCGAAGCGGATCTGGAAGGCCTCCCCGCCGCCCTCCCCGAACAGCGTGCGGAACGTCACACCGGACTGGAAGGTCTGCCGCAGGTTCCCCTGGTGCGCGACGTACGCCCCCGGGTCGACGGTCAGCGGGTACTGCGCGCTGACCCGCAGCACCACCGCCGGGCCGTCCGACATGATCGCCGCCTGCCCGTGGCCCTCGACGGTCGTGGTGAACAGCCCGTTGCCCTGCGAGGCGCCGCGCGTCCCCGTGAAACTGGTGCCCGTCCGCAGCCCGGCGTCGGCCGCCAGGAAGTTGCTCGACTCGACGTACAGCTTGTCGCCCTGGAGGCCGACGAGGTTGATCTCCGACGCCCGGTCCGCGAACCAGCAGGTCCCGTGCCCCTTCACCTCCATCACCGTCATCTGCTCACCGGTGATCCGCCGGGTCACCATCCCCCGGATGCCCTCACCGCCGCCGCTCAGCTTCTTGAAGGTCACCTCCCCGTCGTACGCGACCATCGAGCCGTTCTTCGCCTTCACGGCGTCTCCGGTCATGTCGACGGCGAGTACCTTGCTGCCTTGAAGTCGGAACATCGCCACAAATGGGAAAGGTAGTCGCCGTCCGGGCCTCCCGACAGGTCCCCGGGGCGGAGACGACCCTGATCCCACCCCCCGGGGCCTGTCCGGCTCCGCCCCCCTCGCCCGGGCGCGTCGGGGGTTTGCCACAATGGACGCGCGCTTGTGCGTGCGTTCACAAATAGCTGCTTCGGCGCGCCGATGTACCGATCCCTCTCATCCCTCTCCCACCGAAGGTGACCCGTGGACCTCAAGACCGCCACCGCCCTCCGCCGCCTCCGCCTGGTCTCGGGCCCCGAGGCGATCTCGTTCATCCTGCTGCTCGTCTGCTCCGTCCTGAAGCGGACCACGGACTTCAACGCGGTGCCGGTGATGGGCATGATCCACGGCGTCCTCTTCGTTCTGTACGTCATCTTCTGGGCCGACGCCTGGAACCGCGCCAAGTGGCCGCTGAAGACCGCCGCCCTCTACTTCGTCCTCTCCGTCCTGCCGACCGGCGGCTTCTTCGCCGAGCGCAAGCTCAAGCGTGAGGCCGAGAACGCGGTCATCGCCTCCCGCGCCCGCCAGGAAGGGATCGTGGGCGCATGATCGTCGCCTTCTCCGTGACGCCGCTCGGCGTCGGCGAGGACGTGGGGGAGTAGGTGGCCGACGCCGTCAGGCTCAGAGGCTGGGGGCTCTAGGCGTCGCGGGCCACGTGAGCGTGGTCGGTGAGCTCACGCCGGAACAACTCGCGTCCGGTGGTGCGTCGGGGGTGCTGTAGCGCCCAGTCCTGGGGGTCGTTTGGATCACCCTGGGGGCCGGACGGTTCCCCGCACTCGTACGTGAGTCGTACTTCTGGCGCCCCTGGAACCCGTAGTGCGTCCGAGTGGTCATACGATTCCGGGGGGCATGCCGCTCGATCGGGGGGTGCACCCCACCTCGCCTAGCGTCGGTCACTCGGCGTCACGCTCCTCCTGGCCAGGACCGCGCATGGGAACGGCCCGCCACCGGATCGGAGTCTGGTGGGCCGTGAGTGGCACTCGAGGGCAGGGCTACAGGGATTTCGCTCAAGGCGAGCCCATCCAGCTCCCCCTGTGGCGCCTCCTCTGGCGTCGGTCCCCAGGCTACGGTCAGGCGGTCGGCCAGTTGCTTCGGGTGGAGTGTCACCCGCAATCCCATGCCCGCCAGGAGGCGGGACCGGGCCGGTACGTCGTACATCTCCCAGGCCTGCGCCATGGTCCGCCCGGTGGCCACCTGGATTTCCCGGACGTCGGGGTCATGCGCGTCCCTCAGGCGGGTGTACGTGTCTTCGAGGTCTTGGGCCAAGCTCTCCAGTGTCCCCAGCATCAGCGGGCCAGCGGTGGCCATGCGTGCGGCCAGACGCTCTGCCTGTTCTTGCGCTTCGAGTAGTTCGGCGGACAAGTCGTTGCCGCCTTCCAATCGAATGACGGTCTCTGGGCAGGAGCCGAAGGTCGTTAGGAACTCCGCCTCCACACGGCTGTCCAGCGCCTCCGCGTAGATGGTGACGTGGCCCGCCTTGCAGCGGTACAGGGGGACGCCCTTGTCCGACGTGCCGCCGTTCAACTTCCCGGAGCATCGGTAGCAGGACGCCATCTCGGAACACATGGGCGTAGCGCGGCGCGGGGCACGGTCCTGGCCCGTGGCCAGAGCCAGCATGCGTTCCCGGACCTTGAGCAACTCGGCAGCGGACAAGATCTCTTCCGCGAATTTCACGGGCGTGATGCCGTCCGGCTCACAGACCAGTTCGCCGTTGTGTACGCGCTGGCCCCGCAGCGTGGGCGACTTCAGGAGCCGTCGCCATTGAGGCTCTGACAGGCCCGTCATGCGTGCCGTGGCGGCCACCGTGGAGCCGTTGACGAGAGCCGCGACAGCTTTGCGGATCTTCGCGGCCTGGTCGTCGTCAATGGCGAGGTAAGCGGCTCCGTCCCGCCGTTCAATGCGGTAGCCGAACGGGGGGCGGCCTGAAGACCAACGGCCTTGACTCCGGCGGGTGGCGTGCCCATCGGCGATGCGGGACGAAATCGCGTCGAGCTCCCACTCGGCAAGCGCGGCCAGGACCGTGGCCACCATGCGCCCGGTCGGAGTCGTCGTGTCGATGGCGTTGTCCGCAGTGGCAATCGACGCGCCATGTGCTTCGGCCCAGGCGACCAGCCGCAGGAACTCGGACACGGACCTGGCAAAGCGGTCCAGTTTCCACGCCACGATCACGCCGGGGCGGGCGGCCATCAGGGCGGCCATGCCCTTACGTGCTTCAAGCGGCTTCGAGCCGGACACGCCGGCGTCGATGTATTCAACGGCGTCCACCGGGTCGTACCCGTGGGCGAGTAACCAGCGGTGAGCGAAATCCCTCTGGGTTTGAAGGCTGGCGCTGTCGTCGGACTCGCGTGACAGCCGGAGGTAGATGGCGAGGGGTGCCCGGCGTTCCATCATGTGCTCCAAGATATCCATGTTCCATAAGAGTGAGACGAGGTTATGGACATCGTCCTGTGGCCCGTAGCTGCCGTCGAGGCACGGGCGCCGCGCGTCTCCCTGGTCCTCAAGGCGGACATCCGCCCCGGCGTGACGGACGGCCTCACGTCGAAGGTGGAGACGGTGGAGCGGCACCTCGCCGAGTAGCCGTGCGGCGACGGTGGTGGTATCGAAAGGCGAGACGGGGCTGACCGGCATATGACCGGCCGGTAAGGTCTGGTGCCGTGCCCAAGCCCCTCAGTCTCTCCTTCGACCCCATCGCCCGTGCCGACGAACTCTGGAAGCAGCGCTGGGGAAGCGTCCCCTCCATGGGCGCGATCACCTCGATCATGCGGGCGCACCAGATCCTGCTGGCCGAGGTCGACGCCGTGGTCAAGCCGTACGGGCTGACGTTCGCGCGCTACGAGGCACTGGTGCTGCTCACCTTCTCCAAGTCGGGCGAACTGCCGATGTCCAAGATCGGCGAGCGGCTCATGGTGCACCCCACCTCGGTGACGAACACGGTCGACCGGCTGGTGCGGTCCGGCCTCGTCGCCAAGCGACCCAACCCCAACGACGGCCGCGGCACGCTCGCCACCATCACCGACAAGGGCCGCGAGGTCGTCGAGTCGGCCACCCGCGACCTGATGGCGATGGACTTCGGCCTGGGCGCGTACGACGCCGAGGAGTGCGGCGAGATCTTCGCGATGCTCAGGCCGCTGCGGGTCGCCGCGGGGGATTTCGCGGAGGAGTGAGGGGCGACTCCGCCGGACACATCGTCGACGGACGTGTCGATTCGTCGCCACCGGGGCGGGCGATTGCCGGCGCCTCCAGGCCGCCGGCCTGCCACTTCCCCCACCAGCCGTCCACCGCCTCCGGCGATGCCGCGAACACCGCTGCGACGTCCGCAGGGTCACGCCCTGCCGCCAACGCGGCCTCCGCCCCGCGGACATCGCCTCCGCACGGCGGCATGACGCCCGCGACGCCCGCCGACCGTCCGCCCTGTTCGGCCTCACGTGATCAGAACTGGGCGTCAGGACACCTCACCGGCGTACTGGTCCCCGCGGGCGATCCCCGATCGGCGGTTTCCCCCGGTCGATGTCGATGAGTGCGGGAGTCACCACGGCCCTGCCGCCCCTCGTCACGCCCCCTCGGCGGTGAGCCGGCCGACGGCCCGGATGACCTGCCGCCGGGTGGCCAGGCGGCGGGCGAGGAAGGCCATCACCCGGTTCATGCGGCCTGCGATGACGCTGGGCGGTGGGTTCCTGCGGTCCAGGGTGGCCAGCGCGGTGCGGACGACGTCGACGGGCGAGGCGAGCCGGGTCCCTCCGGCGGCCCGGGTGGTGCCCACGACGTCGAAGAACTCTGTCCGGGTCGCGCCGGGGGACAGGGCCAGCACCCGCAGACCGGTACCGCGTGACTCCTCCCACAGAGCCTCGGTGAGGCTGAGGACGAACGCCTTGGTCGCCCCGTAGAGCGCCATGCGCGGGTTGGGCTGGTAGGCGGCCATGCTCGCCACGTTGACCAGGACCCCGCGGCCCGCCGTACGCAGTTGGTCGATGAAGGCGCGGCTGATGTCGGCCACCGCGGTCACGTCGACCGCGATCTCCCGGCGCAGCCGTACGGGGTCCGCCTGGTGGAAGGGGCCGAAGGTGGCGAACCCGGCGTTGTTGATCACGCTCGTGACGTTCAGGCCGAGCTGGGTCATCCGGGCGGCCAGCGCCTGCCCGGGCTGGTCCGTGGCCAGGTCCATCTCCACCACGTGCACCTGGACTCGATGGTGTTCGCGCAGCTCGGTGGCCAGCGTCTCCAGGCGTTCCCTGCGGCGGGCGACCAGCACCAGGTCGGAGCCGCGGGCGGCGAGTTGGCGGGCGAACTCGGCTCCGAGGCCCGCGCTGGCCCCGGTGATCAGGGTGGTTTGTCCTTGGTAGTCGACGGCTGGCATGGACGTTCCTTCTTTCAGTCGCTGTCCTCCTGGCAGTTAATGCCAAGTAGGCGTCCGCTGTCCAGGGGGGTAGCCTGACGTCCATGACGACCTTGTGGGAGCGTTCGCGGCAGGTCGCCGTCCAGGCGATCCTGGATACGGCGGTACGTCTGTTCGCCGAGCAGGGCTACGAGCAGACGACGATCGCGCAGATCGCGCGGGAGGCGGGGATCTCGCAGCGCTCCCTGTTCCGCTACTTCGGAACCAAGGAGGACCTGGTCTGCGGGGACCAGGAGGCGCTGGGCAACCTGCTGAAACGGACCGTCGAGCAGCAACCGGCGGAGATGTCCGCCTGGGATGCCCTGCGCGCCGGATTCGAGGTCGTTCTGACCGCCAACCACACCCCTGAGCGTGCGTTGGAGCTGTCCCGCCTCATCTTCGACACACCCTCGCTGCGTGCCCGCTACATCGAGAAGCGGCTGAGCTGGCAGGCCGAACTCGTCCCCGTCATCCGGGCGCGGCTGGGCAACGGCCCGGG
This sequence comes from Streptomyces lancefieldiae, assembly GCF_031845825.1. NCBI lineage: Bacteria > Bacillati > Actinomycetota > Actinomycetes > Kitasatosporales > Streptomycetaceae > Streptomyces > Streptomyces lancefieldiae. The sequence goes on from NZ_JAVRFH010000031.1 coordinate 68,022, forward strand.
TCGCCCCGCCCCCGACACGCAGGCCAGGGCGATCGTCGCGACGGTCTTCGCCTGCGCCGACACGGCGACCGAACTCTGGGCCGGACATGACGGACGGCTCGACCTGGCAGACCTCTACGACCAGTGCCTCGGGGCGGTACGGGGCCAAGGGTGAGGCACATACCCCCGGCACAAAGGGACTGAGCGTGTCGCCGGGGTCGCCGCAAGATCGCGCGAAACGGACGGTTACGCTCGTACGCATGAAAAAGAGCGTGCTGACCCGCTACCGGGTCATGGCGTACGTCACCGGTGTGCTGCTGATCGTGCTCTGCCTCGGCATGATCGCCAAGTATCTGCTGGACATGGACGGTGCCGCCGACTTCACCCGCATCGTCAGCATCGCGCACGGCTGGCTGTACGTCGTCTACCTCGTCTTCGCCTTCGACCTGGGCGCCAAGGCGAAGTGGAAGGTCAGCAAGCAGCTGTGGGTGCTGCTGGCCGGGACCATTCCGACGGCCGCGTTCTTCGTGGAGCGCAAGGTCAGCCAGGAGCTGGACGCCAAGGTCGCGGCCGAGAACGCGCCCGCGGTCGCCAAGGCGTAGGCAGCCTGCCGCCGCCGTACGGAGACCCGTACGGCGGTCTCCCATCGACATTTACTTGGACGTCCTAGTAAATTCGAGGGTATGGACGCTGACGCCATAGAGGAGGGCCGCCTTCGCTGGCAGGCCCGGTACGACGCGGCGCGCAAGCGCGACGCGGACTTCACCACGCTCTCCGGTGACCCTGTGGAGCCGGTGTACGGACCCCGGCCCGGGGACGCCTACGAGGGCTTCGAGCGGATCGGCTGGCCGGGGGAGTACCCCTTCACCCGCGGCCTGCATCCGACCGGCTACCGGGGGCGCACGTGGACCATCCGGCAGTTCGCCGGGTTCGGCAACGCGGAGCAGACCAACGAGCGCTACAAGATGATCCTCCGCAACGGCGGCGGCGGGCTCTCGGTCGCCTTCGACATGCCGACGCTGATGGGCCGAGACTCCGACGACCCGCGCTCGCTCGGCGAGGTCGGTCACTGCGGCGTGGCCATCGACTCGGCCGCCGACATGGAGGTGCTGTTCCAGGACATCCCGCTCGGTGACGTGACGACCTCCATGACGATCAGCGGGCCCGCCGTGCCCGTGTTCTGCATGTACCTGGTCGCCGCAGAACGGCAGGGTGTCGACGCGTCCGTCCTGAACGGCACGCTCCAGACCGACATCTTCAAGGAGTACATCGCCCAGAAGGAGTGGCTCTTCCAGCCCGAGCCGCACCTGCGCCTGATCGGCGACCTGATGGAGTACTGCGCGGCCGGCATCCCCGACTACAAGCCGCTCTCCGTCTCCGGCTACCACATCCGCGAGGCCGGGGCGACGGCCGCGCAGGAGCTGGCGTACACGCTGGCGGACGGCTTCGGGTACGTGGAGCTGGGGCTCTCCCGCGGGCTGGACGTGGACGTCTTCGCGCCCGGCCTGTCCTTCTTCTTCGACGCGCACGTCGACTTCTTCGAGGAGATCGCCAAGTTCCGCGCGGCCCGGCGCATCTGGGCCCGCTGGATGCGGGACGTGTACGGCGCGCGGTCCGACAAGGCGCAGTGGCTGCGCTTCCACACGCAGACCGCCGGCGTCTCGCTCACCGCCCAGCAGCCGTACAACAACGTGGTCCGTACGGCCGTGGAGGCGCTGGCGGCGGTGCTCGGCGGGACGAACTCCCTGCACACCAACGCCCTGGACGAGACCCTCGCGCTGCCCAGCGAGCAGGCGGCGGAGATCGCCCTGCGCACCCAGCAGGTGCTGATGGAGGAGACCGGCGTCGCCAACGTCGCCGACCCGCTGGGCGGTTCCTGGTTCGTCGAGCAGCTGACGGACCGGATCGAGGCGGACGCGGAGAAGATCTTCGAGCAGATCAAGGAGCGCGGGCTGCGCGCCCACCCCGACGGGCGGCACCCCATCGGGCCGGTCACCTCCGGCATCCTGCGCGGCATCGAGGAGGGCTGGTTCACCGGCGAGATAGCCGAGTCCGCCTTCCGCTACCAGCAGGCCCTGGAGAAGGACGACAAGAAGGTCGTCGGCGTCAACGTCCACACCGGCTCGGTCACCGGCGACCTGGAGATCCTGCGGGTCAGCCACGAGGTCGAGCGCGAGCAGGTGCGGGTCCTGGGCGAGCGCAGGGCCGCCCGCGACGACGCGGCCGTACGCACGGCGCTGGACGGCATGCTCGCCGCGGCCCGCTCCGGCGGCAACATGATCGAGCCGATGCTGGACGCCGTACGCGCCGAGGCGACGCTCGGCGAGATCTGCGGGGTGCTGCGTGAGGAGTGGGGGGTGTACACGGAGCCGCCGGGCTTCTGACCGGGGCCCGGGTGCCCGGATGCCCGGATGCCCGGATCACGGTTCCGGCCCGGGAGCGGGTCCTACGAGGCCGGGGGCCGTGTGTGCGGTCGGCAGGGGCGTGGGGCCGCTCGGCGCACCGTGGAGTGGGGACGGGCCTCACCCGGGACCGGCCTGGTCCTCCTCCGTGCCGGCCAGGCCCGTCAGCAGGACGCGGATGAAGCCGCGCACCCACTCCTCGTCCGCGGCCTCCGCGCTGACCAGCGTGCGGTGCACCACCGCGCCCGCGACCACGTCGAAGATCAGGTCCACCGTGCGGGCCGCCTCCGCGGCATCCGGCTCGGGCGGCAGCTCACCCCTGTCCTGGGCGCGGGACCTGCCCTCCAGCACCAGCCGCTTCTGCCGCTCGACGATCGACGTGCGGATGCGCTCGCGCAGCGCGTCGTCGCGGGTGGACTCGGCGACCACCGCCATCAGGCCGCTCTTGGCCTCCGGGCGGGCCAGGATCGCCGCGAACTGGAGCACCACGCCCTCGATGTCGGCGGCCAGGCAACCGCGGTCGGGCAGTTCGAGCTCGTCGAAGAGCTCGGCGACCGCGTCGACCACCAGTTCGTTCTTGCCCGCCCAGCGACGATAGAGCGTGGTCTTGGCAACCCCGGCACGCGTTGCCACGTCTCCCAGGGTGAGCTTCGACCAGCCCAGGTCGACCAGCGCCGCCCGCGTCGCGGCCAGGATCGCGGCGTTGGCCGCGGCGCTGCGCGGGCGGCCGGCGCGCCCGGCGCGGCCGGCGGGGGTACTGCTCTGCATCCCCCGACCTTAACCGGCGGGTAACCCGCGGGCGGCCGTGAGGGAGATCACTGGAGCGGCCTGTTCCGGCGGCCCGTCCTGGCATTACGCTACGGGTCGTAGCGAAAGCACGGGTCCGTCCGTGCCCGAGCGACGACCACCGGCGCGGGGTGGGGACCCGGCGCCAACCGAACACTTCAGGGCGGGCTTTCGACCCGCTTTTCACGCACGCGCGGAGTACGGGGGAGGATAGACCCATGCAGCCACGGAACATGTCCATGAGCGGGGTCGTCGACCTCGCCGCGGTGAAGGCGGCCCAGGAGGCCAAGGCGAAGGCGGAGCAGGCGCGCGCCGAGGCGGCCCGGCACGGCGGGACGGGGGCCGTCTCCCCGGCCGATCTCGTCATCGACGTCGACGAGGCCGGCTTCGAGAGCGATGTCCTGCAGCGGTCCACCGAGGTCCCGGTCGTCATCGACTTCTGGGCCGAGTGGTGTGAGCCCTGCAAGCAGTTGAGCCCGGTCCTGGAGCGGCTCGCCGTCGAGTACAACGGGCGCTTCCTCCTCGCCAAGATCGACGTCGACGCCAACCAGATGCTGATGCAGCAGTTCGGCGTGCAGGGCATCCCGGCCGTGTTCGCGGTCGTCGCCGGCCAGGCACTGCCGCTCTTCCAGGGAGCCGCCGGCGAGGCGCAGATCCGCCAGACCCTGGACCAGTTGGTCCAGGTCGCCGAGGAGCGCTTCGGGCTGACCGGTCTCGCCGTCGACCCCGAGGCGGACCCGGGCGCCCGGCCCGCCGCCGCTCCCGAGCGTCCCGCCGGGCCGCACGACGCGGCGCTCGAGGCCGCCGTGCGGGCGCTGGACGCGGGCGATCTGGCCGGCGCCGTCCAGGCGTACAAGAACGTGCTGGCCGACGACCCCGGTAACACCGAGGCCAAACTGGGGCTGGCGCAGGCCGAGTTGCTCCAGCGCGTGCAGAACGCCGACCCGCAGCGGGTCCGTCAGGACGCGGCCGACAAGCCGGGCGACGCCCAGGCGCAGATCGCCGCCGCCGACCTGGATCTGGTGGGCGGTCACGTGGAGGACGCCTTCGGGCGCCTCATCGACACGGTGCGCGTCACGGCGGGGGACGACCGGGACGCCGTACGCCTGCGGCTGCTGGAGCTGTTCGAGGTGGTCGGCGCGGACGATCCGCGGGTGGCCACGGCCCGCAGGGCGCTCGCCCGCGCGTTGTTCTGAGCCGGTTTCGGCCCCTTCGGCCGGCCGGTCGGTGACCGGCCGGCGGGTGATGCCCGTGTGAAGGAGCTGTCGACGATACGTCAGTGCGGCCGCGCTTTACCAAAGCTTGGTAATCGCGGCCGCTGTTACTGCCAGTAAGTCGATGGCGTCGATCTGTCGGACTCTGTCCGACGATCAGTACTTTTGTTCCGCCCTTGGGGCACACCCAGCGTCGCCGTTCGGGACCGGTGTGTCGCGCCGTGGTGATCCGGCCGTTACTAGCCAGTAACGAACCCCCTTGTGTCGGCGGCGAGAATGCACCACGATCGGCGACGCTCGGTCCATTCCCGTTCCCCGAAAGCCAGTCGGGTCGCGGGGCTTCCTGGGTCCCCACCGAGCAGAGCCGGCGGCAGTGGAGCCGGCTCTTGGGCAGGGGGGTCTTCGCCCACGCGGCGAAGCCTGTCCAGCAGGGTTGTGCGTGATGCGTGTCAGGCGCGACCAGTGGTTGTCGCTCGGGGGTGATCGCCGGTGATTCGGGCGCGTGTACGTGCCGCCGAGCGCGGGCGCTCTCCTTCCCGAGGACGTAGCACTTCTCCCATCCCTGCCAGGCCGAGCCGCCGATCCGGGGGCGGGCCGAGGCCAGGAGATGTACGTCCGAGAAGGAGGAAATATGGAGTCCCAGGTGCGTGGCGGGACCAGATGGAAGCGGTTCGCCTTGGTGATGGTGCCCAGCGTGGCCGCCACGGCGGCCGTGGGTATCGGACTGGCCCAGGGCGCCCTCGCGGCGTCGTTCAGCGTGTCCGGCCAGCAGTTCAAGGTGAAGGCCGAACGCCTCGAGGGCGAGGGCTTCGCCCAGTACGGCGGCATGGAGATGGTCTACGAGTCGATCGAGGGTGGCAAGAAGGTCCCTCGCCCGGTGGCGATCTCCTCGTTCGACACCGCCAAGATCACCAAGATGTGCCAGTCGGTGAAGACGGAGATTCCCCTCATAGGGAAGTCGGTCTACCTCCGTCTCGAGGCGGGTCCTGACGAGCGCCACAAGGTGGAGGCCACGAACCTCTACATCGATGTCGCTCAGTTGAAGGCCGACGCCACCTTCGAGGACATCGACATCGGTGTGGCGGCCGGGGACCTGACCCGCGGTCCGGACGTGAAGGACGACGTCAAGCAGGGCGCCTTCGCCCAGCAGGCGAGGAAGGCGGACCTCAGGGGCGTCGAGCAGACGGCGTGGGCGACCTCGGCCGGCACCTTCAAGCTCAGCGGCCTGAACATGCGCCTCGGCATGGACCCCAAGATGGAGTGTTTCTGACGGTCCCCGTCACCGAGGTGACCTCGGTCCGCTGAGCGGCCGAGGAGGGGCGGGGGGGCGCCTCCCCGCCCCCACACCCCCGGACTCAGCCCACCCCGGCTTCTCCATGCCTAGGCCGAGCCGAGCCGATACCTACGTTCGACGGACCAGGGAGCTGTTTTTTCATGAGTGCCGAGACTCCGGTCCAGAGCGCCGGGAACTTCACCCGGCTGCGTCTGCGATTCCGCGCCTGGCGGGGCAGCCGGCCGTTCTGGGCGGGTCTGCTGACCCTGCTGGGCGGGGTGCCCATCGCCTACTTCCCCTACGCCACGCTCAAGCTGGGCAACATGTCGATCGCCATGGCGACGACCGCCGGCGCGGGCTCGCTGATCATCGGCGTGCTGCTCATCACGCTGGGGCTGACGATGTGGTTCCAGTCGGCGACGCGCATCTTCGCGGGTGTCGCGGCGATCCTCCTCGCCCTGGTGTCCCTGGTGGTCTCCAACATCGGCGGCTTCCTGATCGGCTTCCTGCTGGCGATGATCGGCGGCGCGCTCGGCGTCTCCTGGGTGCCGGGCCGGGAGAAGCCCGAGGACACCGGGAAGCCGGACACCTCCGACGGGCCCGCGGGAGAAGGGGCCGCGGAGGATCTTCCGCGGGGCGCCGACGCCGCGCGGGGATTCCCGCACACGTCGTACGAGGCCGGCGACGGGGAGGCGGACGGTCCCCGGGCCGCGGAGCGCACCGGGGGGTACCGTGTCGGCTGACGAGGCCCGCGACCGTGTGAGAACAGGGCCGCGTCACGCGGCACCGAAGAAGCCGCTCTTCACGAGACTCCACATGCCGGGGGGCAAGGCCATAGCCCTGGCGGCGATGCCGACGGCGGTCCTCATGGGGATGGGGTTCACGCCGACACTCGCGCTCGCCGACGGCAACGACGGGGCACCGCCGGCCAACAGCCTCACGGCCGAGGAGTACAAGGCCTGCGTGGCCGCCCTGGAGGAGGCCGAGGAGAAGTCCTCCGAGTCTCCCGGTCCGTCGGCGTCCGAGGCGCCCGGGGAGGGCGAGGACGGCGCCCAGGAGCCGGACCCGTCCGCCTCCTCGGACGGCTCCGGCACCGCGGGCGGCGACGCCGACGACACGGACCAGGACGGGGGTTCGTCCTCTTCGCCGGATTCAGGTTCCGACGACGAGGCCGACCCCGCCCCCTCCGCCTCGAAGGAGGCGCAGAGCCGGGAGACGGCGTCCGGCGCCGGCGGCGAGTCGGCGGCCCCCTCGCCGTCGGAGAGCAAGGGCGGCGGCCTGCTCGACGGCCTCGGCGACGCCCTCGAGGGCATCCTCACCGGCGGCGGGAAGACCGGGGAGAGCCCCGCGCCGACCCCCTCGGCATCGGCGTCCGAGAGCGCCTCCGGCCCCCTGAAGGACACGACCGGGAAGGTCACCGACACGGTCGAGGACACCGTGGAGGACACGACCGGCGCGGCCGAGGACACCGAGGAGACGGTCGAGAAGGCGGCGGAGGCGACGAGGAAGGCCGTCGAGGAGGCGAAGGAGGAGAAGGAGGCGGGCGACGAGGCCACCGCCTCCCCCGACCCGTCCGAGAGCGCGTCCGCGGACCCCGAGGACTGCCCGATCGCCACGGACGCGGTGGGCGGCGTGGACAACGCCATCCTGCTGCCCGACCGACCCTGGCAGCTCAACGCCAGCTCACTGACGCTGAAGGGCGCCTCCTACAAGGGGATCGTCGAGGTGAGGACGGCCAACGGCACCACCAAGAAGGTGCTGAAGTACGTCATTTCCCACGGCACCGACATCGGCGACCTGCACCAGACGGTGAAGGACGAGCCGTCCGGCAAGACGTACCACGTACAGGCGGCCAAGGGCTCGACGTCCACGATCACCGACGGCGACACGGTGATGTACACCGAGAGCATCTCGGGCAACCTGCTCGGGCTGATCCCGATCACCTTCGACCCGGAGCACCCGCCGCCGCTGGACATCCCGTTGATCTACTTCACGAAGGTGACGGTGGTCCAGGCCGGACAGTTCGGCGGTACCCTGCACATCCCCGGGCTGCACCAGTACGTCACCGGCTGAGCCCGCCCACAGGCCCGTTCGGGAGCCGCGACACACGCCGAGGGCGCCCCCTGCGACAGGGGGCGCCCTCGGCGCCGTACGGCGGCCGTGTGTCCGGCCGCGGGGGGGGGCGTCAGCCGCGCCGCGTCTCGCCCAGGTGGTGCACACGGACCATGTTGGTGGTGCCGGGGACGCCGGGGGGCGAACCGGCGGTGATGACCACGACGTCGCCGTCGTTGAACCGGCCCAGGCGCATCGTCTCCTGGTCCACCAGGTCGACCATCTCGTCGGTCGAGTTCACGAACGGCACCACGTGCGGCTCCACACCCCAGCTGAGCGCCAGCTGGTTGCGGGTGGACTCGTCGGTGGTGAAGGCGAGGATCGGCTGGGCCGCGCGGTAGCGGGAGAGCCGACGGGCCGTGTCGCCGGACTGGGTGAAGGCCACCAGGCCCTTGCCGCCGAGGAAGTCGGCGATCTCGGCGGCGGCACGGGCCACCGAACCGCCCTGCGTACGCGGCTTCTTGCCCGGCACCAGCGGCTGCAGGCCCTTGGAGAGCAGCTCCTGCTCGGCGGCGGTGACGATCTTCGACATCGTCTTGACGGTCTCGATCGGGTACGCGCCCACCGACGACTCGGCCGACAGCATGACCGCGTCCGCGCCGTCCAGGATCGCGTTGGCCACGTCGGAGGCCTCGGCGCGGGTCGGGCGCGAGTTGGTGATCATCGACTCCATCATCTGGGTCGCCACGATCACCGGCTTGGCGTTGCGCCGGCACAGCTCGATCAGGCGCTTCTGCACCATGGGGACCTTCTCGAGCGGGTACTCGACGGCCAGGTCGCCACGGGCGACCATGACGGCGTCGAAGGCCGCGACGACGTCCTCCATGTTCTCGACCGCCTGCGGCTTCTCCACCTTGGCGATCACGGGGACGCGGCGGCCCTCCTCGTCCATCACGCGGTGCACGTCGGCGACGTCCTTGGCGTCCCGGACGAAGGAGAGGGCGACCAGGTCGCAGCCCATGCGCAGCGCGAAGCGGAGGTCCTCGACGTCCTTCTCGGACAGCGCGGGCACGTTGACCGCCGCGCCGGGCAGGTTGATGCCCTTGTGGTCGGAGATGACGCCGCCCTCGATGACGATCGTCCGCACCCGGGGGCCCTCGACCTCGGTGACCTTCAGCTCGACGTTGCCGTCGTTGATGAGCACCTGGTCGCCCTTGGTCACGTCGCCGGGCAGGCCCTTGTACGTCGTGCCGCAGATCGTCCTGTCGCCCGGCACGTCCTCGGTGGTGATGGTGAACTCGTCACCCCGCACCAGCTCGACGGGACCCTCGGCGAAGGTCTCCAGGCGGATCTTCGGGCCCTGCAGGTCGGCGAGGACACCGATGGCCCGGCCGGTCTCCTTGGCGGCGGCCCGGACCCGGTCGTAACGACCCTGGTGCTCGGCGTGGGTGCCGTGGCTGAAGTTGAAGCGGGCCACGTTCATGCCGGCTTCGATCAGCGCGACGAGCTGCTCGTGGGAGTCGACCGCGGGGCCGAGAGTACAGACGATTTTCGAACGGCGCATGGGGCGATCCTAACGGTTTGTTTCGCTGCGGAATATTCCGTCTGGCGGAAAATACAAAAGGGCGGGATGCCGCTCAGGTGAGATTCCCCGAATCATTTACGAGTGCGTAGGTCTGGGTCGCGATCTCCATTTCCTCGTCCGTCGGCACCACGGCCACCGCCACCCGGGCGTCCGCGGGCGAAATCAGCCGCGCCTCGTCGCCGCGTACGGCGTTCAGCTCGCCGTCGACCGCGAGGCCGAGCCCCTCCAGGCCCGCCACGGCAGCCTCCCGCACCGACGCCGAGTTCTCGCCGACCCCGGCCGTGAAGGCCACCGCGTCCACCCGCCCGAGGACGGCGAAATAGGCGCCGATGTACTTCTTCAGCCGGTGAATGTAGATGTCGAACGCCAGCCGTGCCCGCTCGTCGCCGGCGTCCACACGGCGGCGGATCTCCCGCATGTCGTTGTCGCCGCACAGTCCGATCAGACCGCTCCTCTTGTTGAGGAGAGTGTCGATCTCGTCGGCGGACATTCCACCAACACGCATCAAATGGAAGATGACGGCCGGGTCCATGTCTCCCGAGCGCGTACCCATCACGAGCCCCTCCAAAGGCGTCAGCCCCATGGAGGTGTCCACGCACCGCCCGCCCCGCACCGCCGAGGCCGACGCCCCGTTGCCCAGGTGCAGCACGATGACGTTCACGTCCTCGGGCGCCTTGCCCAGCAGCTTCGCGGTCTCGCGGGAGACGTACGCGTGCGAGGTGCCGTGGAACCCGTAGCGCCGGACGCGGTGCGCGTCGGCGGTCTCGACGTCGATGGCGTAGCGGGCGGCGGACTCCGGCATCGTCGAGTGGAAGGCGGTGTCGAAGACGGCGACCTGCGGCAGGTCCGGGCGCAGCGCCTGCGCGGTGCGGATGCCGGTGAGGTTGGCGGGGTTGTGCAGCGGCGCGACCGGGATGAGCCGCTCGATCTCGGCGAGCACGGCGTCGTCGACGACGGTCGGCTCGGTGAAGCGCTTCCCGCCGTGCACCACCCGGTGCCCGATCGCGGCCAGCTCGGGCGAGTCCAGGCCGAGGCCGTCCTTGGCCAGCTCGGCCGCCACCGCCTTGAGCGCGGCGTCGTGGTCGGGGACGGACCCGCTCCACTCACGCGTCGCACCACCCGTCGGCGTGTGCTTGAGCCGTGAGCTCTCCTCGCCGATCCGCTCGACCAGGCCCACCGCGAGCCGGTGGTGGTCGCGCATGTCGAGCAGCTGGTACTTCACCGACGAGGAACCGGAGTTGAGGACGAGGACGCGGGTCGGGCTCACTGGTCGGACGCCTTCTCACTGGGGGACTGCTGGGCCTGGATCGCCGTGATGGCGACGGTGTTGACGATGTCCTGGACGAGGGCGCCCCGGGACAGGTCGTTGACCGGCTTGCGCAGCCCCTGGAGGACCGGGCCCACGGCGATGGCGCCGGCCGAGCGCTGCACGGCCTTGTACGTGTTGTTGCCGGTGTTCAGGTCGGGGAAGATCAGCACGCTGGCCTGGCCGGCGACCGCGGAGCCGGGCAGCTTGGTCGCCGCGACCGACGGCTCCACGGCGGCGTCGTACTGGATCGGTCCCTCGACGCGCAGGTCGGGCCGGTGGGAGCGGACGATCTCCGTAGCCTCGCGCACCTTCTCGACGTCGGCGCCCGACCCGGACGTGCCCGTCGAGTACGACAGCATCGCGATCCGCGGATCCACCCCGAACTGCGCCGCCGTGGACGCCGACTGGGTCGCGATGTCGGCGAGCTGCTCGGCGTTCGGGTCCGGGTTGACCGCGCAGTCGCCGTAGACCAGGACCTTGTCGGCCAGGCACATGAAGAAGACGGAGGAGACGATCGAGGCGTCCGGCTTGGTCTTGATGATCTCGAAGGCCGGCCGGATCGTCGCCGCCGTCGAGTGCACGGACCCCGACACCATGCCGTCGGCCAGCCCCTCCTGCACCATCAGCGTGCCGAAGTAGTTGACGTCGGAGACGACGTCGTAGGCCAGCTCCACGGTCACGCCCTTGTGGGCGCGCAGGGCGGCGTACTTCTCGGCGAAGGAGTCGCGCAGCTCGGACACCGCCGGGTCGATCAGCTGGGCGGCGCCCAGATCGATGCCCAGGTCGGCGGCCTTCTTGCGGATCTGCTCCACCGGGCCGAGCAGCGTCAGCTCGCACACGCCCCGGCGCAGCAGCACCTCCGCCGCGTGCAGCACCCGCTCCTCGGTGCCCTCCGGGAGCACGACCCGGCGCAGGTCGGAGCGGGCCTGCTCCAGCAGCTTGTGCTCGAACATCATCGGCGTGACCCGGTCGCTGCTCGGTGCCGAGACCCGCTTGTTGAGGTCGGCGGTGTCGACGTACCGCTCGAAGAGGCCGAGAGCCGTCTCCGCCTTGCGCGGGGTGGCCGCGTTCAGCTTGCCCTCCAGGGAGAACAGCTGCTCGGCGGTGGGGAAGCTGTTGCCGGTCACCGAGAGCACCGGCGTGCCCGGGGCGAGGCGGGCGGCGAGGGTGAGGATGCCGTCGCCGGGCACCTCGTTCAGGGTCAGCAGGACGCCGGCTATCGGCGGGGTGCCGGCGCTGTGCGCGGCCAGCGTGCCGATCACCAGGTCGGCGCGGTCACCGGGGGTGATCACCAGGCAGCCCGGGGTCAGGGCGCCCAGCAGGTTGGGCAGCATGGCCCCGCCGAAGACGAAGTCCAGCGCGTCGCGGGCCAGCCCCGAGTCGTCGCCGAGGACCACCTTGGCGCCGAGGGAGTGCGCGATCTGGGAGACGGTCGGCGCCGACAGGGCGGGCTCGTCGGGGACGACCCAGCACGGCACCGGCAGCCGGTTCGCGAGCCGCTCGGCGATCTGGTCCCGGTCCTCGCGGGCGACCCGGTTGGTCACCATGGCCAGGACGTCGCAGCCCAGCCCGTCGTAGGCGCGGAAGGCGTTGACGGTCTCGGCGAGCACCGACTCGGCGGTCTGCTTCCGCCCGCCCACCACCGGGATCACCGAGGCGCCGAACTCGTTGGCCAGCCGCGCGTTCAGCGACAGCTCGTCCGGGAGCTGGGTGTCGGCGAAGTCGGTGCCGAGGACGAGGACCACGTCGTAGTCGCGTGCGACCAGGTGGAAGCGGTCGACCAGCGCGGACAGCAGCTCGTCCGTGCCCTGTTCGGCCTGGAGCGCGGAGGCCTCGCGGTAGTCCATGCCGTAGACGGTCGCCGGGTCCTGCGTGAGCCGGTAGCGGGCGCGCAGCAGCTCGAAGAGCCGGTCGGGCCCGTCGTGGACCAGGGGACGGAAGACGCCGACCCGGTCGACCTGCCGGGTCAGGAGCTCCATGACCCCCAGCTCGACGACCTGGCGGCCGTCGCCGCGGTCGATGCCGGTCACGTACACGCTGCGCGTCACGCGTGTTCTCCGTTTCGTAGGGCGTTCGTGTGGCCGTTCGTGTGGTCGTCGTGCGGTCATGCGTGTGGCCGCCGTACGGCCGTTCGTCTGGCGGCGGCTGTCCCGTGCACAGGAATCACCCACCGGGGTGAGCGAAACCCTCTTGACAATACCTCTCCCTATAGATAAGGCGCCCGTCAGTGAGTCGTACTCGAAGGTCACTGAGGTACCGACCGGACGGAAGCGGCATCCCGTTGGGGGACGTGAAAGAATCGGACCTGGCTCACCGGTGTCAACAGCGAGCAGGAGACACAGCACGATGCGTATCGGAGTTCTCACCGCAGGCGGCGACTGCCCCGGCCTGAACGCAGTGATCCGGTCGGTCGTGCACCGAGCGGTCGACAACTACGACGACGAGGTCATCGGCTTCGAGGACGGCTACGCGGGCCTCCTGGACGGCCGTTACCGCTCCCTCGACCTGAACGCGGTCAGCGGCATCCTGGCCCGCGGCGGCACCATCCTCGGCTCCTCCCGTCTGGAGCGCGACCGGCTCCGCGAGGCCTGCGAGAACGCCTCGGACATGATCCAGAACTTCGGCATCGACGCGCTGATCCCGATCGGCGGCGAGGGCACCCTGACCGCCGCCCGGATGCTGTCGGACGCGGGCCTCCCGGTGGTCGGCGTGCCGAAGACGATCGACAACGACATCTCCTCCACGGACCGCACCTTCGGCTTCGACACCGCCGTCGGCGTGGCGACCGAGGCGATGGACCGGCTGAAGACCACCGCCGAGTCCCACCAGCGGGTCATGGTCGTCGAGGTGATGGGCCGGCACGCCGGCTGGATCGCCCTGGAGTCCGGCATGGCCGCCGGCGCCCACGGCATCTGCCTGCCCGAGCGCCCCTTCGACCCCGCCGACCTGGTCAAGATGGTCGAGGAGCGCTTCGCCCGCGGCAAGAAGTTCGCCGTGGTCTGCGTCGCCGAGGGCGCCCACCCCGCGGACGGCACCATGGACTACGGCAAGGGCGCGATCGACAAGTTCGGCCACGAGCGCTTCCAGGGCATCGGCACGGCCCTCGCGTACGAGCTGGAGCGCAGGCTCGGCAAGGAGGCCAAGCCGGTCATCCTCGGCCACGTCCAGCGCGGCGGCGTGCCGACCGCGTACGACCGGGTGCTCGCCACCCGCTTCGGCTGGCACGCGGTGGAGGCCGCGCACCGGGGTGAGTTCGGCCGGATGACCGCGCTGCGCGGCACGGACGTCGTGATGGTCCCGCTCGCGGAGGCCGTCACCGAGCTGAAGACGGTGCCGAAGGACCGCATGGACGAGGCGGAGTCGGTCTTCTAGACCGCTTCCGGACAACACCCACAACACCCACAACACCCACAACGCCTGCAACACCCGCAACACCTACGGGTGTCTCTCGACCGCCGCCCAGAAGTGCTCCACGATCCGGTCGAGGAAGTCGCGGCCCGCCGCGCCGGAGTCGCCGCTGCCGCCGCCCCAGCCGAGGGTGGCGGCCATGCGCCCCTGGTAGTCCTGGTGCAGCACCTGGAGGACGTTCTCCAGGACTCGCCGGTCCAGCGGGGCCACCTTGGCGATCGGGCGCGCGTACCCCTGCCAGCGCGTGGTCACGGCGCTCGACAGCAGCTCGGCGAGCTTCCCGTCGCGTCCCGTGACGGTCACGAAGTCGGGCAGGGTCAGGCCGAGCACGTCGGCGAGCGCGGCCGACTGGCGGTCGGTGCCGCGCCAGCCGTCCGTCTCCTCCATCCGCAGGTAGGCCTGGAGCGCGACCCCGACGGCCCGCGCCACGTCCTCCGGCGCCAGACCGCGGGCGACGCGGTGCTCGCGCAGGGTCTGCGGCCGGCCGATCAGCTCACCGGGCGAGCACCACAGCACCCCCGCGAGCGCGGTCAGCTCATGGCTCCCGGGGGAGGTCGTCCCCCGCTCCCAGGCGCGGACGAGGTCGGCGGTGACATACGGCAGCCCGTACGACACCCGCATGCCGTGGGCGACGTGCTCGGGCCCCATGGTGAGGGCGGCGCGGAGCCGGCGGGCGGCCAGGGCGTTGAACGGGGGACCCGACTGGTTCGGGTGGGATGAGGGTCGGCGCACGCGCCACACCGTAGGGGGCGGGGGCGGTGCTGACTACGGGCTGTTCGGCCTGCGATACGGATTGTAGGAACGTACGGGCGGATGCGGACACCCGTGGGGTCGTTCACCCCTTGACCGCCCCGCCCAGCGCGAACCCCCCGCCCAGCCGCCGGGAGATCAGCACGTACAGCAGGACGACCGGCGTCGAGTAGACGATCGAGAACGCCGCGAGCTGCCCGTAGGCCACCATGCCCCGGTTGCCGAAGAAGTCGTTGATGCTCACCGAGGCGGGCATCTGGTCCGGGGTGAGCAGCAGCATGAAGGGGACGAAGAAGTTCCCCCACATCATCACGAACGAGAACACCGTCACCACCGCCACCCCCGGCCCCATCAGCGGCAGCACGATCCGCAGCAGCGACTGGAACGACGACGCCCCGTCCGTCCACGCCGCCTCCTCCAGCTCCTTGGGCACGCCGTCCATGAAGTTCTTCATCAGCCAGATGGCGAAGGGGAGCTGGGAGGCGGCGAAGAAGAAGATCGTCCCCTGCATGGTGTCGATCAGGTTCACCCGCACGAAGAGGGCGTAGACCGGCACCATGACCGCGGTGATCGGCAGGCTGGTCGCGAACAGGACGGTCAGCAGGAACGGCCGGTTCAGCCGCGACCGGAAGCGGGAGAGCGGATACGCGGCGAGCGCCGCGCAGACCACCGTCAGCAGGGTCGCGCCGCCGCACAGGACCAGGCTGTTGAGCAAGGGCCTGAAGGTGATGTCCTGGGTGAGGATCGCGTCGAAGTGGTCCAGCGTCAGACCGTCGGGCGCCTTCACCCTGAGGCTCGCGTGCGGGTCCAGGGCGGACAGCACCACCCAGGCAAGCGGCAGCACGAAGGCGGCGGCGACCACGAGCAGACCGGCGTCGGCGGCCAGCCGGCGCTTCGTACGACGCCCGGCGGGCGGGCGTGTCGCAGGGGCCTCAGGGGCCGTAGGGACCGTAGGGGCCATGGGGGTCAGACCTCCGTCCGCAGCAGGCGCAGGTACACGACCGAGAACAGCGAGCCGATCAGCAACAGCAGCAGCGCCACCGCCGTGCCGTAGCCGATCAGGCTGTTCTGGAAGGCCTGTTCGTACATGAACAGCGGCAGCGTCTGGCTCTTGCCGCTCGGCCCGCCGCGCGTCATCACCCAGATCAGGCCGAAGACCGACAGGGTCTGCAGGGTGTTGAGCATGAGGTTGGTGCCGATGGAGCGCCGGATCATCGGCAGGGTGATGTGCCACATCCGGCGCCAGCCGCTCGCGCCGTCCACTGCGGCGGCCTCGGTGATCTCCTTGGGGATCTCGTTCAGGGCGGCGGAGTAGACGAGCATCGAGAACGCCGTGCCCCGCCAGACGTTGGCGAAGGACACCGCCAGGATCGGCAGGGTGAACAGCCAGTTCTGGGAGGGCAGGTGGAGCCAGTCGAGGAGGGCGTTGAGGGTGCCCTCACGGCGGAAGAAGGCGTAGAGCAGGAAGCCCGCCACCACTTCCGGCAGCACCCACGCCGTGACGACGATGCCGCCGGTGAGCGTACGGACCGGCTTCGAGGCCCGCTGCATCAGCGAGGCCAGCGCCAGACCCAGGGTGTTCTGCCCGATCAGCGACGACAGCACTGTGAACACCAGGGTCAGCCACACGGCGTTGAGGAACGCCTCGTCCTGGAACGCCCGCCGGAAGTTCTCGAATCCGACGAAGGACTCCTCGGCCTGCCCGGTGAGCTGGAGGTCCGTGAAGGCGATGACGACGCAGTAGGCGATCGGACCGGCGAGGAAGAGCAGCAGCAGGACGACGGCGGGGGAGACGGGCAGGGCGCGCAGCAGGGAGCGGCGGGCGGTGACGGTCCGCGCGCGGCGGGCCGGGGACGGGGTTGGGGGGACCGGCGGGACTTTCCGGAACTCCGGTCCCGCGTGCGGCGGGGTGGCCGCGGTCACTTCCTGACCACCTGGTTGTCGGTGGCCTCCTTCAGCGCCTCGTCGTAGCCGCGCGCCGCCTCCTCGACCGACTTGTCACCGGTCGTCACGCCCTCCATGGCCTCCTGGATGGCGACGGAGACCTTGGGATACGCGGGGTAGGCGGGCCGGTAGTGGGTGTCGGCGACGAGGTCGGTGAAGAACTCGATGCCGGGCTGGGCGTCGACGTACGCGGGATCCTCCGCCACGTCCTCGCGGACCGCGATGCCGGAGTTGGCGACGTACCACTTCTGGGCGTTGGCCTTGGTCTGCATCGTCTTGATGAACTCGAAGGCCAGGTCGGGGTTGGCCGCCTTGGCCGGGATCGCCCAGGTCCAGCCGCCGGACATGCTCACCCGGCCCGGCGCCTGCCCGTTCTGCGTGGGCATGGCCGCCAGCCCCAGCTCCTGCGACCACTCGGGCCACTCGTGCCCGCTGCCCTCCAGCCAGTCCTGCGGCAGCCAGGAGCCGTCCAGGGCGATACCGAGCTTGCCCTGCGGAAGCAGCTCACCGCGCACCTTCGTACCGAAGTTGGGGTCGAGCGCGTCGGAGACCTCCGGGCCGAGCTTCTCCTTGTAGACGGTCTCGACGAAGCGCAGGGAGTCCTCGAAGCCCTGCCCCGCCGCGATCCACTTCCTGCTGCCCTTGTCGTAGAGCGGGTCCGTGGTTCCGTCGCCCGTGCCGTACAGCAGCATCTCGAAGCCCTGCATGGTGGCGGCCTCGCCGGCGGGCTTGCCGGTGTAGACGTTGAGGGGGACGACTCCGGGCACCTTCTCCTTGATCGTGCGGGCCGCGTCCAGCACGTCGTCCCACGTCTTCGGCTGCCAGTCGGCGGGCAGGCCGGCCTTGGCGAAGACGTCCTTGCCGAACCACAGTCCCCGGGTGTCGGTGCCGTCCGGGACGCCGTACGTCCTGCCGTCCTCGCCCTTCGCCGCCGCCTTGGCGGTGCCGATGAACCGGTCCCAGTCCCCCCACTTCGCCAGGTAGTCGTCGAGGGATTTCAAGTACCCGCTGGTGATGTCGGAGTTGATGAGGAAGGTGTCCTCGTAGACCAGGTCCGGCGCGGTCTTGGGGGAGCGGAGCATCTGCTGGAGCTTGGTGTAGTACTCAGAGTCCGGCGCCTTGATCGGCACCAGCTCGACCTTCTTGCCCGGGTTGGCCTTCTCGAACTGCTCCTTGATGTCGCCGAGGTAGGTGTCCATCACCTTGATGGAGTTGTCCGTCGACTGTTTGAAGGAGACCTTCACCGTGTCCGGATCGCTGCCGGAGCCGCTGCCGCACGCGGCGAGGGTGGTGGAGGCGAGCGCGGTGAGGGTGAACAGAGCGGTGAACCGGACGGTGGGGCGCACGGGCACGACCTCCTACGGGCACGACGCTGTGGCCGGGACGGCTGCTCGGTGAACGTAAGAGGGGTGGTCTGGTCAGGTCAATGCGTGTGCGGCGGATTGAGCCCTGGGGGTGATGTCGCCACTTCGGCTGCAGGAGGTGGCCGGCTTTGCCGGGCATGTCCGGAGGGGCCCCGTCACCGACGGCGGGGCCCCACGCAAGGTCTGCCGGCGAGCGCTCGGGCACTCGGCTCAGATGCTGTTGGCGATGCGCTCGTGATCCCGTTCGCCCTCACGGGTCTGGATGCCGGCGGCGAGCAGCTTGTGGGCGAGTTCGGTGACCTCGTCGCCGAACGCCGCGAACAGGCCCTCGTTCTCCACGGCATACGCCGCACGAGGGACCGGAGGCGCGACCGCGTCGACCGCGGCCTTGGTGATGGTGATCACCTCCGGTCGCAGGCCGGCGATCCGCCGGGCCAGAGTGTCGACGAACGCGTCGAGTTCCCCGGCGGGCAGCGCGCGGTTGATCAGGCCGTATCGTTCCGCGAGCTCCGCGCCCACGAGTTCGGCGCCGAGGATGAGCTCGAGCGCGCGGGCCCGGCCCGTCAGGCGCGTCATGTTCACCGTGCCGCCGCCTCCGGGGAGGATCCCCATCAAGGACTCCGGCTGAGCCTGCCCCGACTTGCCGATCGCCGCGAAGCGCATGTCCAGGTACATGAAGAACTCGTTGCCCGCGCCGCGGGCGAGACCCGAGAGCTTGCCGATGGTGACCTGCGGCAGTGAGCGGACCTCCTCGCTCATCGCCTGGAGGATGTTCAGACCGTCGGGAATGGTCGCGTTCGGTGCGGCCGCGATCGCGGCGCGGGTGGCCGCGGGCAGTGCGTCGGGGTCGGTGAGGTAGGCCATGTCACCGTGCGCGATGAAGAACTCGGGGTCGGCGCTCTCGAAGACGATGGCGCGGACGTCGGCGTCGTCGCGCACCCGCGCGATGAACGCCCGGAGGGACGGCAGCAGGACCGCGTCCATCAGATTGAGCGGCGGGTGATCGATCGTCACCGTCGCGACCCCGTCCGAGACGTCGATCGTCAGGGCGGAGAGGTCGTCATAGCTCATGGGGTTGCTCCAACTCGAATGAAGGTGTGCGATACCCAGCGTCGCGACTGACACTGAGTATCAGGTTAGGAACCCGTGCCCATTTAAGCAAACGAGTGTGTCGGAGTACGCTTGGCTCCATGAGCGCAGCACCCGTCGGTACCCGTGAGATCGGCCGTCACGCGGTGCGGGCGGAGCTGGCCCGCGTGGCTTTCAACCGGTTCTGTCTCACCGGCTTCGACCAGGTCACCTTCGCCGACCTCGCCGAGGCCGCCGGAGTGTCGCGGAGCACCTTCCTGCGCTACTTCGGGACCAAGGAGGACGTGGTCCTGTTCGTCTTCGACCCGGTCGGTGACGTCATCGCCGACGCGCTCGAAGCGGACCGGGCCAACGAGGACGACTGGGGCAGGTTGCGCGACGCTCTCGAGTCGGCCGTCACGTTCCTCGTCCGCGACGTCCAGGAACTCGTGACGATCCTCGGCCTCATCGACCAGACCCCGGCGCTGTGCGCACGGCTCCGGGAGAAGCAGACTGAATGGCGACCGGAGATCGTCGCCCGGCTGCGGGAGACGGCCTCCTCGGCCGACGGATCACCGGTCATTGCCGACGTGCGCGTCGCGGCGGCGCTCGAATGCCTGTGGATCGTCCTCGGGCAGTGGAGCGCGAGCGGCGGCCAAGAGGATCTCGGCGAACTGCTGGACGCCGCTTTCGCCGCCTTCTCCACCCCGGCGCGCGGGCAGACGGACGCTGTGTCGTCGTAGGAACCGGGGCTTCGCCACACGGCTTCGCCAGTTCCGAGGGAAGTGGGCAGGCCCGGCGGCCCGTCCCGCAAGCGGGATTCGTCCCACACCGCCCGCGGGGGCGAACGCACCGGCGTCGCACGGTCGTCGTCCAGGTCGCGGGGTGGGTGCCTGGCCTTCACCGCCGGCCGACGGTTCACCGATCGAGTGCGGGCGTCGCGCCGTTCATGACGCCCGCTCCCCGGTCTCCCGTCACTGGAGAGTCAAGCCGCGAGCGCCAGGTGATGCCCGGAGCGCCGGCCCCCGCCACGCTGCTGAGCGCCCGGCGTCAACGACCCCGGGCCCACCGGTACACCAACTCCGGCCGCCCCACCTGACCGTAGAGCGGGCTCCGTCCCGCCCGGCCCGCGTCCACCAGGTGCTCCAGATAGCGCCGGGCCGTGATCCGTGAGATGCCGACGGCCTCGGCCACCCCGGCCGCCGTGAGGCCCTCCTCCGCGCCCCGCAGCGCGCCCGTCACCCGCTCCAGCGTGGGCGCGCTCAGCCCCTTCGGCAGGGCGGCCGGACCGGGAGCGCGCAGCGTGGCCAGCGCCCGGTCCACCTCGTCCTGGCCGCTCGCCTCCCCGGCCGCACCCCGGAACTCCGCGTACCGCACCAGGCGGTCGCGCAGGGTCGCGAAGGTGAACGGCTTCAGCACGTACTGGACGACTCCCAGCGACACGCCCTCCCGGACGACCGCCAGGTCCCGGGCCGACGTCACCGCTATCACGTCGGTGTGATGCCCCGTCGCCCGCAGCGAACGGGCCAACTGCAGTCCGTGCACGTCCGGCAGGTGCAGGTCGAGCAGGAGCAGGTCCACCGGCGTACGGTCCAGTACGCGCCGCGCCTCCGCCCCGGTGTGCGCCTTGCCGACCGCCGTGAACCCCGGTACCCGGCCGACGTACATCACGTGCGCGTCGGCGGCGACGGGGTCGTCCTCGACGACCAGGACGCGGATGGGCTGCTCCTGGGTCATACCGCGCCCCCGGAGGCCTGTCCGTCCGCCGGAGTGTTCGACGGTGACGGGGCGTCCCCGCCGACGCCCAGCGGCAGCCGCGCCTCGAACCGGGCGCCGCCGCCCTCGGCCTCCGCCACGGTCAGGGTGCCGCCGTGCCGTTGCACCGCCTGCCGCACCAGCGCCAGCCCGAGGCCCCGCCCGCCCTCGCCGGCCGGCTTCGTCGAGAAACCCCGCTGGAAGAGCAGGTCGGCATGGTCCGGGTCGACGCCCGCGCCGGTGTCCGACACCCGCAGCACCAGCTCGGACCCGCCGCGCCGGGCCGGTACTCCGGAGCCTGCGCCGCCCGCGGGCACCTCGGGGCCGGTGCCGGCGACCGCCCCGGTGTCGCCGCCCCCGGCGACCGCTCGGGTGCCGCCGCCCCCGGCGACCGCTCGGGTGCCGCCGCCCCCGGCGACCGCTCGGGTGCTGCCGCCCCCGGCGACCGCTCGGGTGCTGCCGCCCCCGGCGACCGCTCGGGTGCCGCCGCCTCCGGCGACCGCTCGGGTGCTGCTGCCCTCGGTGACCGCTCGGGTGCTGCTGCCCTCGGTGACCGCTCGGGTGCTGCTGCCCTCGGTGACGGCTCGGGTGCTGCTGCCTTCGGTGACGGCTCGGGTGTTGCCGCCCCCGGCGACCGCTCGGGTGCTGCTGCCCCCGGTGACGGCTCGGGTGCTGCTGCCCTCGGCGACCGCTCCGGACCCGCCGCCCCCGGCCGCGTCCGTGTACGCCGCCACCGTCACCCGCGACGGCACCCGGCCCTGGGCCGCGTCCACCGCGTTGTCCACCAGGTTGCCCAGGATCGTCACCAGGTCCCGCGCGGGCAGGGACGGCGGCAGCAGGCCGTCGTCCAGTCGGCTGTCCTGCGACACCACCAGCTCCACTCCCCGCTCGTTGGCCTGCGCCGTCTTGCCCAGCAGCAGCGCGGCCAGCACCGGCTCGCCCACCGCCGCCACCACCTGGTCGGTGAGCGCCTGCGCCAGCTCCAGTTCGGCCGTCGCGAACTCCACGGCCTCCTCCGAGCGCCCCAGCTCGATCAGCGAGACGACCGTGTGCAGCCGGTTGGCCGCCTCGTGCGCCTGCGAGCGCAGCGCCTGGGTGAAGCCGCGCTCCGAGTTCAGCTCGCCCATCAGCGACTGGAGCTCGGTCACGTCGCGCAGGGTCACCACCGTGCCCCGGTGCTCCCCGCCGGAGACCGGTGAGGTGTTGACCACCAGCACCCGCTCCGCCGTCAGATGCACCTCGTCCACCCGCGGCCCGGACGCCAGCAGGGCCCCCGTGAGCTGCGCCGGCAGCCCCAGGTCCGCGACCGAGGTGCCCACCACGTCACCGGTCACGCCGAGCAGCTCCCGTCCGCCGTCGTTGATCAACGCGACACGGTACTGCCCGTCCAGCATCAGCAGCCCCTCCCGCACCGCGTGCAGCGCCGCCTGATGGTAGTCGTGCATCCGGCTCAGCTCGTCCGCGTTCATGCCGTGTGTGTGCCGCCGCAGCCGGGCGTTGATCACGTACGTGCCGACCGCGCCGAGCAGCAGCGCCCCGGCCGCCACCGCCATCAGCGCCGTCAGCTGCTCCTGCGCCCGCTTGCTGATCTCCTCGACCTTGATCCCGGCGCTGACCAGGCCGACGACCCGGTCGCCGTCCTGGACGGGCGTGACCGCCCGCACCGACGGGCCGAGCGTGCCGGTGTAGGTCTCCGTGAAGGTCTCCCCCCGCTGCGCGCGCTCGATGTGGCCGCGGAAGGGGAGGCCGATCTGCTCCGGGTCGGGGTGGGTCCAGCGGATGCCCTCCGGATCCATGATCGTCACGAAGTCGACGTCGGTGTCCCGCATGACCCGCACCGCGTACGGCTGGAGCCGCGCCGTCGGATCGGGGGTGCGGATCGCGTCCACCACGGACGGCGAGTCGGCGATCGCCAGGGCCACCGACCTGGCCTGCCGCCCGGCCGCCGCCTGGGCCTGCCCCCGGTCGCTGATGTAGGTGAACAGCGCGTATCCGGCCACGACGACCGCTATCAGCACGGCCTGCATGGCGAAGAGCTGGCCGGCCAGGCTACGGGGTCTCGGGACGCTGAGGCGCATGCGGCCAGTCTCCCTCTTGGCCGATTATGAACTAAATGAACGCAAGGGTGACCGCGCTCACAGCGCGGGAGATAGTCAGCGCATCCCCGAAACAAACCCCCGGACGTGAGCCGCACGCCGGTGATGCCGACGACGTCGTCAAGGAGGGCCGCCGTGACCAGCAACGCCGCTACGGCACCTGCCGCACCCAAAGCCAAGCGGGACCGCACGCACTATCTCTACATCGCGGTGATCGTCGCGGTCGCCCTCGGTATCGCCGTCGGTCTGGCCGCGCCCGACTTCGCGGTCGAACTGAAGCCGATCGGCACCGGCTTCGTGAACCTGATCAAGATGATGATCTCGCCGATCATCTTCTGCACGATCGTGCTGGGCATCGGTTCGGTGCGCAAGGCCGCCAAGGTCGGCGCGGTGGGCGGCATCGCGCTCGCCTACTTCATGGTGATGTCGCTGGTGGCCCTCGCCATCGGCCTGCTCGTCGGCAACATCCTCGACCCCGGCACGGGCCTGGCGGTCACGGACGCCGTCAAGGAGACCGGCCACGCGCAGGTCGACGCCGAGGCCAAGGACACCACCGAGTTCCTGCTCGGCATCATCCCGACCACGATCGTCTCCGCGTTCACCGAGGGCGAGGTCCTCCAGACCCTGTTGATCGCCCTGCTCTGCGGCTTCGCCCTGCAGGCCATGGGCAGCACCGGCCAGCCGGTGCTGCGCGGCATCGAGCACATCCAGCGCCTGGTCTTCCGCGTCCTCTCCATGATCATGTGGGCCGCCCCGGTCGGTGCCTTCGGTGCCATGGCCGCGGTCACCGGCTCGGCCGGCCTCGACGCGCTCAAGAGCCTGGCCGTGCTGATGCTCGGCTTCTACGTCACCTGCGTCCTGTTCGTCGTCGTGGTGCTGGGCGCCCTGCTGCGCATCGTCTCCGGCGTCAACGTCTTCTCGCTCTTCAAGTACCTGGGCCGCGAGTTCCTGCTGATCCTGTCCACGTCCTCGTCCGAGTCCGCGCTGCCGCGGCTCATCGCGAAGATGGAGCACCTGGGCGTCAGCAAGCCGGTGGTCGGCATCACCGTCCCGACCGGCTACTCCTTCAACCTCGACGGCACCATGATCTACATGACCATGGCCTCGCTGTTCATCGCCGACGCCATGGGTACGCCGATGTCGATCGGCGAGCAGATCCCGCTGCTGCTCTTCCTGTTCGTCGCCTCCAAGGGTGCCGCCGGTGTCACGGGCGCGGGCCTCGCGACCCTGGCCGGCGGCCTGCAGTCGCACAAGCCCGCGCTGGTGGACGGCATCGGCCTGATCGTCGGCATCGACCGCTTCATGAGCGAGGCCCGTGCCCTGACCAACTTCGCGGGCAACGCCATCGCCACGGTGCTGGTCGGCACCTGGACGAAGGAGATCGACCGGTCCCGCGTGGACGAGGTGCTCGCCGGCCGGGCGCCGTTCGACGAGAAGACGCTCCTGGACGACGGGCACGGCGGCCACGGCGACTCCTCCGCGGAGCTGCCCGAGCAGGGCGGCGAGAAGGAACTGGCCAAGGCCTGACGCGCGCGCCCGCGCGCAGACTCCGGGCGGCTGAGGTGCTCCCCCCGTCGCTCAGCCGCCCGGTCCCCCCGCAAGAAGCCCCGCGCATCCCGGCGCGGGGCTTCTTGCGTTGACGTCCGCGTCAAGGCTTACGTTCGTCCGCATGCGAATCGGCGAGCTGGCCGCACGGGCCGGGACCACGACGCGGACGCTGCGGTACTACGAGTCGCGGGGGCTGCTGCCCGCGCGGCGCACCGGCAACGGATACCGGACGTACGACGAGGACGACCTGAAGCTGCTGCGGCAGATCAGGACGCTCCAGGACTTCGGGTTCGACCTGGAGGAGACCCGGCCGTTCGTGGAGTGCCTGCGCGCCGGGCACCCCGAGGGCGACTCGTGCCCGGCCTCCCTCGGGGTCTACCGGCGCAAGCTGGCGGAGCTGGACACGCTGATCGAGCAGCTCACGACGGTGCGGGCGCAGGTCGCGGCGCAGCTGACGCGGGCCGAGGCGGCGGTTCCGGGGGGTCCGGAGCCCAAGTGCGAACTGGGAGGACACGTATGACGCACAGCGGGGTGGCCGAGGTGACGGACGCGGATTTCGCGGCGGAGGTGATCGGGGCGGAGCTGCCGGTGCTGGTGGAGTTCACCGCGGACTGGTGTCCACCGTGCCGGCAGATGGCTCCGGTACTCAGCGCCCTCGCTGAGGAGGAAGGGGACCGGCTGCGGGTGGTGCAGCTGAACGTCGACCGGAACCCGACGACCACGAACGCGTACAAGGTGCTGTCCATGCCGACGTTCATGGTGTTCCGCGACGGTGAGCCGGTGAAGTCAATGGTGGGCTCCCGGCCCAAGCGGCGGCTGCTGGAGGAGCTGTCCGACGTGATCTGACCGGCGCCTGGCACGAGAAATCCCCCGAGCAATTGCGCTCGGGGGATTTCTTTGCGTATATTTGTTGGTTCGTGACTTCAAGAGAATGAGGCCACGAAGAAGTTCAGTGAGCACAGTATATCCGGGCGGGAGTGGAATTGTCAAACACCGAATTTCCGGACGATGAATTGCGGCACGAGCAGGAATTCATCGACGGACTCTACGCACGCGTGGACGCGCTGCGCGGCGACACCGAGGTCTCGGTCACGGACGCCCTCGCGCAGGGCAACACCCCCATGCAGGCCCGGCTGGAACGGGACATCCTGGTCGCCGAGCGCTCCGGGCTGCTCGCCGCGCTCAACGCGGTGGACGGCTCCCTCTGCTTCGGCCGGATCGACCTCACCTCCGGCGCGGGCCACCACATCGGCCGCATCGGGCTGCGCGCCGACGACGCCGAACGCACCCCGGTCCTGATCGACTGGCGGGCCGACGTCGCCCGCCCCTTCTACCTGGCCACCGGCCACACCCCGATGGGCCTGCGCCGTCGCCGGCACATCGCGAGCGAGGGCCGCACGGTCACCGCCCTGCACGACGAGTTCCTCGACGTCGGAGACGAGACGCGGACCGGCCACGAGGACCCGTCCGGCGACGCCGTGCTGCTCGCCGCGCTGAACTCCGCGCGCACCGGCCGCATGGGCGACATCGTGCAGACCATCCAGGCCGACCAGGACCGCATCATCCGCGCCCCGCACCGCGGCGTCCTGGTCGTCGAGGGCGGCCCCGGCACCGGCAAGACCGCCGTCGCCCTGCACCGCGCGGCCTACCTCCTCTACGAGCACCGCGAGCTGCTCGCCAAGCGCGCCGTCCTCATCGTCGGCCCCAACCCCGCCTTCCTCGGCTACATCGGCGAGGTGCTGCCCTCCCTGGGCGAGACGGGCGTACTCCTCGCCACCGTCGGCGAGCTGTTCCCCGGCGTGAAGGCCACGGCCACGGACACGCCCGAGGCGGCGGCGGTGAAGGGCCGCGCCGACATGGCCGACGTGCTCGCCGAGGCGGTCCGCGACCGGCAGGCGCTGCCCGACCCGGTGATCGCCATCGAGCACGACCGCGAGATCCTCATGCTCGACGACGACCTGGTCAACGTCGCCCGCGAGCGCACCCGCGCGGCCAGGCTGCCGCACAACGCGGCCCGCGAGCACTTCGAGGGGCACATCCTCAACACCCTCACCGACATGGTCGCCGAACGCATCGGTACCGACCCCTACGACGGCACCAACCTCCTCGACCCCAGCGACATCACCCAGATCCGCGACGAGCTCGCCGAGAACCCCGAGGTCTGGTCGGCCATCGACCAGCTCTGGCCCCGGCTCACCCCGCAGCGCCTGGTCGCCGACTTCCTCGCCGCCCCCGAGGCCTTCCTCCCCGCGGAGGACGCCGCCGCCGTCCGCCGCCCGGTCACCCGGCGCTGGACCGTCGCGGACGTGCCCCTGCTGGACGAGGCGGCCGAGCTGCTCGGCGAGGACGACCGCATCGCCCGCTCCCGCGCCGAACGCGAACGGCAGCAGCAGATCGCGTACGCGCAGGGCGTGCTGGACGTGTCGTACGCCTCCCGGACCTACGAGTTCGAGGACAAGGACGAGGAGGAGGCGGAGGTGCTGTCGGCGCACGACATCATCGACGCCGAGCGCTTCGCCGAGCGCCACGAGGAGGACGACCACCGCAGCGCCGCCGAACGCGCCGCCGCCGACCGGACCTGGGCCTTCGGGCACATCATCGTGGACGAGGCGCAGGAGCTGTCCCCGATGGCGTGGCGGCTGCTGATGCGCCGCTGCCCGACCCGCTCGATGACCCTGGTCGGCGACCCCGCGCAGACCGCCGAGGCGGCCGGCGTCGGCTCCTGGTCGAAGATCCTCGCCCCGTACGTGGAGGACCGCTGGGAGCACACCCGTCTCGGCGTCAACTACCGCACCCCGGCCGAGATCATGGACGTCGCGGCGGCCGTGGTCCGCGCCGAGGACCCGCGGTTCACGCCGCCGAGTTCGGTACGGTCCACGGGCGTACGGCCCTGGATCCGCGCCACCGGGGACCTCCCGGCCGCCGTCGCCGAGGCCGCCCGGGAGCTGACCCCCGAGGAGGGCCGGCTCGCCGTCATCGCCCCGCGCGAACTGCACCGGGCCCTCGCGGCCCGGCTCGACGGCGTGACGGCGGGCGCCGAGCCCGACCTCACGCACACCGTCGTCCTCCTCGACCCGCGCCAGTCCAAGGGCCTGGAGTTCGACTCCGTCCTGGTCGTCGAGCCCGGCCGCTACGGCACGAGCGACCTGTACGTGGCCCTCACCCGCGCCACCCAGCGGCTCGGCGTGCTGCACACCGAGCCGCTGCCGAAGGGGCTCGTGGACGCGGCCTGACCGTCAGGCCGGGCGCACCTGACCGTCAGGCCGGGCGCAGCCACAGCGTCGCCAGGGGTGGCAGGGTCAGCCGGATGCTCGCCGGCCGGCCGTGCCACCCCTGCGGCTCCGGCTTGACCGGGTCCGGGTTGCCCACGTCGCCGCCGCCGTACCGCGCGGCGTCGGTGTTGAGCACCTCGTGCCAGGCGGGGACCTCGTCGGGGACGCCGAGGCGGTAGTCGGGGCGCACGACGGGGGAGAAGTTCGACACCGCCAGCAGCGGCGTCCCGTCGGCGTCCAGGCGCAGGAACGCGAGGACGTTGTCCTCGGCGGCGTCCCCGGTCACCCAGGCGAAACCGGAGGGATGGGTGTCGCGCCGCCAGAGCGCCGGCGTGTCCCGGTAGACGGTGTTGAGGTCGCGGACCAGGTCCAGCACCCCCCGGTGGTCCGCCGCCGCCCCGTACCGCGGGTCGAGCAGCCACCAGTCGGGGCCGTCCGCCTCGGACCACTCGGCGCCCTGGGCGAACTCCTGGCCCATGAACAGCAGCTGCTTGCCGGGATGGGCCCACATGAAGCCCAGGTACGCCCGCTCGTTCGCGCGCTGCTGCCACCAGTCGCCGGGCATCTTCGACACCAGCGACTTCTTGCCGTGCACCACCTCGTCGTGGGATATCGGCAGCACGTAGTTCTCGCTGTACGCGTACACCATGGAGAAGGTCATCTCGCCGTGGTGGTACTTGCGGTGCACCGGCTCGTGGCTCATGTACCGGAGCGAGTCGTGCATCCAGCCCATGTTCCACTTCAGCCCGAACCCCAGCCCGCCGAACCCGCTCGGCCCCTCGTGGTGCGTGGCCCGCGTGACCCCGTCCCAGGCCGTCGACTCCTCCGCGACGGTCACGACACCCGGCACCCGGCGGTACACCGTCGCGTTCATCTCCTGGAGGAACGCCACCGCGTCCAGGTTCTCCCGGCCCCCGTGCTCGTTCGGCGTCCACCGGCCCGGCTCGCGCGAGTAGTCCAGGTAGAGCATCGAGGCGACCGCGTCGACCCGCAGCCCGTCGATGTGGAACTCCTCGCACCAGTACACGGCGTTGGCCACCAGGAAGTTGCGCACCTCCCGGCGCCCGAAGTCGAACTCCAGCGTGCCCCAGTCCGGGTGCGCGGCCCGCAGCGGGTCGGCGTGCTCGTACAGCGGGCGGCCGTCGAACTCGGCCAGCGCCCAGTCGTCGCGCGGGAAGTGCGCCGGCACCCAGTCCATCAGGACGCCGATGCCCGCCCGGTGCAGCCGGTCCACCAGGTACCGGAAGTCGTCGGGGTCGCCGAGGCGGGCCGTGGGCGCGTAGAAGCCGGTGACCTGGTAGCCCCAGGAGCCGCCGAAGGGATGCTCGGCGACGGGCATCAGCTCGACGTGCGTGAAACCGAGGTCCTTGACGTAGGCGGGGAGTTGTTCGGCCAGCTCGCGGTAGGACAACCCCGGGCGCCAGGACGGCAGGTGGACCTCGTACACCGACATCGGCGCCTCGTGCGCGGGCACGTCCGCACGCCGGGCCAGCCACTCCTCGTCCCCCCAGGCGTACTCCGAGGCGTGCACCACGGAGGAGGTGGCGGGTGGTACCTCCGTACGGCGGGCCAGCGGGTCGGCGCGGAAGGTGCGCGAGCCGTCGGGCCGGGTGATCTCGAACTTGTACAGCTCGCCCGCGCCGATGCCGGGCAGGAACAGCTCCCACACGCCGGTCGAGCCGAGCGACCGCATCGGGTGGCCGGTGCCGTCCCAGAAGTTGAAGCCGGCGGCCACCCGCACCCCGCGCGCATGGGGCGCCCACACCGCGAAGCGGGTGCCCGTGACGCCCTCGTGGGTGGTCGGATGCGCGCCGAGCGCCTGCCACAGCTGCTCGTGCCGGCCCTCGCCGATCAGATACAGGTCGAGGTCGCCCAGCGTGGGCAGGAAGCGGTACGGGTCCTCCACCTCCTGGGCGCTCCCGTCGTACGTCACGAGGAGCCGGTACGGGGGGACATCGGTCAGCGGGAGCAGTGCCGAGAAGAACCCGTCCCCGTCGTCGCGCAGTTCGGCCCGCAGCTCCCCGGACAGCAGGGTGACCGCCAGGGCGTACGGCCTGAAGGTCCGGAAGGCGACTCCGCCGGGCACCCGGTGGGCGCCGAGGACGGAGTGCGGGTCGTGGTGCGTGCCGGCGATCAGCCGCTCCCGGTCGACGGGGTCGAGGGCGGGGGAGACGGCGGCTGCCACCGGGGCGGGGACGGCGGTCGCGGGTGCCTTCCCGGCAGGGGGCTTCCTGGCAGGAGCCCTCTTGGAGGGGGCCCTCTTCGCGGTCTTCGCCGTGCTGTTGGCCGTGCTCTTCGGCGTGCTCTTCCTCGCCGCCGCGGCCTTCTTGGCGACAGGCTCCTTCGCAGCCGTCTTCTTCGCGGCCGGCGTCTTGGCGGCCGTCTTCTTCGCGTTCCTCTTCGCGGCCACCGCCTTCTCAGGCGGCGCCGCCTTCTTCGCGGCGCTCTTCTCCTCGGCCGTCTTCTCCTCGGCCGTCTTCTTCGGGTCGGGACCGCTGGGCGAGGGGCGGGGGGTCACGGGTGGAGCCTCCTGGGCGACATGGGATCGAGCGGTGGCGTCATACCGGTTCGGGCGTGGCCAGGCGGCGCACCGCGGACAGCGGCACCGCCAGCCAGTCGGGACGGTGCCGGGCCTCGTACAGGACCTCGTAGACCGCCTTGTCCGTCTCGTGGGCGCGCAGCATCACCGGGTCCGTGCGCGGATCCCGGCCGGTGACCTCCGCGTACCCGGTGCAGTACGCGGCCCGGCACGCACCGGCCCAGCCCGGCACCGGGGCGTCGGCCGAGTGCGCCGCGTAGTCGAAGGAGCGCAGCATCGCGGCGACGTCCCGCACCGGCGGCTGGGGCATCCGCCGCTCGGCCAGCGGTTTCGCCGGCTCCCCCTCGAAGTCGATCAGCGACCACTGACCGGAGGGCGAGCGCAGGCACTGGCCCAGGTGCAGGTCGCCGTGGACGCGCTGGGCCGTCCAGGTACGTCCCTCGGCGGCGAGGTCGCCCAGCGCGGTGAAGGCCGTGCGCAGTCCGGGCGCGTACGGGCGCAGCAGGGGCACCGCCCGCGCGGCCTCCTCCAGCCGTTCGATCATGCCGTCGGCGAGCTGCCGTATCCGGCCGTGGCCGAGGGTGACGGTCGGCAGCGCGCGGGCCAGCGCGGTGTGCACCTCGGCGGTGGCCCGCCCGAGCGCCCGCGCCTCGGCGGTGAAGTCCTCCCCCTTGGCCGGCTCGCGCAGGGCCAGCTCCCAGCCGTCCGTCGCGCCCTGCACATACGGCTGGAGCACCCCCAGCACCCAGGACCGGCCGCCCAGGTCCGCCACCATCCACCCGGCCGGCGCCGGAACCCGGGGGCAGCCCGCGCGGGCCAGCGCCAGCGGCAGCTCCAGGTCGGGGTTGACGCCGGGCACGATCCGGCGCAGCACCTTGAGAATAAACGTATCTCCATATACGACCGAGGAGTTGGACTGCTCGGCGGTCATCAGTCGCGGCACCAGTCCGGTGCGGATCTCCCGGCGCCGGTCCCGCTCGAAGCGAAGCCCGCCGATGCGGGCCTGGGTGCGCAGTGCCTCCAGGAGCACCTCGGCGGGCCGGGTGTCGTACAGGGCGTCGTAGGCGGTGCGTCCGGCCAGGGGGCCTTCGGTCACGTGCCCGATGAGCGCGGGCGCCAGCCGGGGCGGCAGCGCCTCGCGCACGCCTATGAGGAGCTGGTAGCAGTCGCCGGGCTCCTCGGGCGCACCCGGTCCCGGCACGAGCTGCTGGTGGGCGCGGACCAGCACGTGGTACAGGCCGAGGCGGGCGTCGGCCGGGAGCAGTTCGGTGGCGGCGACCAGCGCGAACCCGGTGACCGGGCGCCCTTTGCCCGCGAACCAGCGTTGCCGCGGCAGCCAGTCCCGCAGCAGTGGATCAAGTGACGCAAGGAGGCCTGGCGGGTTCGTGACGGTGCGTGTGACGGCTTCCGACATGGCGTCGCGTCCTTTCCCCGGGTCGTCGGGGTGCTAGTGATGCGTGCCCCGGGCGGGGCGGCGGAAACCGCCCCGCCCGGGGATCGGGCCGGTACGTCCTAGAGGGCGTCCTTGCGCAGCCGGAACCAGTAGAAGCCGTGCCCCGCCAGGGTCAGCAGGTACGGCAGTGCGCCGACCGCGGGGAAGCGGACTCCGCCGAACAGCTCGACCGGGTGGCGGCCCTCGAAGGCGCTCAGGTCGAGCTCGGTGGGCTGCGCGAACCGGGAGAAGTTGTGGACGCACAGCACCAGGTCGTCACCGTCCTCCCCGTTCGGTGGGGCCTCCCGCAGGAAGGCCAGCACCGCGGGGTTGGTGGAGGGCAGTTCGGTGTACGAGCCCAGGCCGAAGGCGGGGTTCTGCTTGCGGATCTCGATCATGCGGCGGGTCCAGTGCAGCAGCGAGGACGGCGAGGCCATGGACGCCTCGACGTTCGTCACCTGGTAGCCGTAGA
>NZ_JAVRFH010000318.1:0-460 GCF_031845825.1 Streptomyces lancefieldiae
GTCGCGGATTGGGATCCATCAGGTCCGGCAGTTGCTCGGCGTGGCCCTCGGCGAGCGGCACATTGCGCCCGAACCGGGTGTTCGCCATGCCCATCGACGGAGCCGACAGGTCGTTGTAGGAACCGTTGGCCGTCCGCACCGTCAGGTAATCCGACGGAGGCAGCGGGTCGGCCTCGGGCGGCGCTCCCTGACAGGTGTCGTACAGGTTGTGCTCGCGCAGGGCGTCGCGGATACCGACGAGCACCGCGACGCCGAGCACCGGCGGCAGCTTGTCCCAGCCGATCCGCCGGTCGATCAGTTCAGTGGTCTTGAGGAACAGCCTCATGAGAAGTGAGGGCTTCGGCATGCCTCGATCTTGGGTGCCCGCAGCGCCGGGTGCATGAGTAGTCGGCTACTTGTTTCGCCGGTTTCGCCGGGTCTTGGTCGGGGCCGGTCTCAACGGCGTTGAATGGGCCCATGG
>NZ_JAVRFH010000319.1:0-459 GCF_031845825.1 Streptomyces lancefieldiae
GTGTTTGATGCAGAAAAGAAAGCAACCTGCTCCCTGTCGGGATCCAGGTGTGACTTAAGGTGTTCACCCAGGTTGAGGCAGTAGTGAAACAACCCGGTATTCGTATATTTCATCCTTTCGCAGTCGAGCACGATTCTTATCATATATCCTCTTTGTGGTTGTAAGCTTCTGTGATTGATCTGTTAGATAGTTACACCTAGCAAATTCAATACCCAATTTGTTGATTCGCAACAAGTGCTGACAGCGGATTTTCAGATAACGTTGCATATATCAACATAATAGATATGAAAATGAATATCAGAATACATTTAACATTTTCTAAAGTTATTTCTATTTCAAATGGCCCAATTTTATTTGCTGACAGGATTAATCTTAAATTTATTTAATGTCGATAATTCTTGATTGTGACCTGATGAGGTATCCTAACACAGGCCTTTATCATTATTGTCTGAATATTGG
>NZ_JAVRFH010000320.1:0-459 GCF_031845825.1 Streptomyces lancefieldiae
GGCTCGAAGAACCCGCTGACGGACTCGTCGATGTTCTGCGTGATGGAGTCGAGTGTCACGTTGGCTACCTCGATGACGCACGGGCGGCGGACAGCGGAGTGCCTCGCCGGTCGCCGCGCGGTGGGGGACGTTTACGGACGTTGAGGAACGTGTGGGGGGACGTTTCTTCTGTGCGGGTCTTCCGTGCGGGCTGAACGAACACCGTTGTCCGGTCGGTGGCCCGGCGAGCCACGCGTACGGACTGTTCCTACGACGATCGCTCGGGCCTGCACGCCGGATCGGTCCCGGCACTCCGCCCGGCGGGCGTTGCCGCCTGCGAAGTCGGGCTTTTGTATCACGCCGTTTACCTATCCTTTAGTGACGTGATTCACATTCCGGGAGGTTTCCGGATGAACCGGCTGAATGCGTGACGTCATCGTTATCCGGAACCCTGGATACGTTTATCGGACACCTATATGT
>NZ_JAVRFH010000321.1:0-458 GCF_031845825.1 Streptomyces lancefieldiae
GGGCTGCGTCGTCGGCGCCGCATTCAGCGCCTCCGGCCACGCATTCGGCCCCGCCCGCTGCGTCTGCACCACCCGCTGCCGCACCGAGCCCGAGCCAGCCCGGCGGCCCGGTTCCGGTGGCACCTGAGGCTCCACGTCATTCCGGTGGGGACGATCTCTGGAAGCGGATGTAGCGCAGTTCGCAGCAAACATCTCTCTACGTCGTGAAGGCCTGCGGGTTCGTCGCCGAATCTGCGGTGGCCAGACGGTACATCTTCTTGCCTGCGCAGGCATTGCCCGCGAACTGACCGACCAACGCTGACGCGGTTTTGGCAAATGCCTCCCGTCGGCGCAGTCGGGTTGCGATCATCAAGAACGCCGGATTCCTCGCGGGGAGGGTCGAAGTGAAGATCGTGTGTGTCGGTGGGGGACCTGCCGGATTGTCGTTCGCGACCTTGATGAAGATGCGTGACCAGGCG
>NZ_JAVRFH010000322.1:0-457 GCF_031845825.1 Streptomyces lancefieldiae
CTACACGTCTTCGACGGCGGCGTCTGGGACGACGAACAGCTCGCGGCAATCCGGCCCGCACCAGGCGAGATCGACGACATCGAGTTCGTCGAACCCGCTGACCTCCCCGCTCTCATGGCTCCCGATGACGCCCGCCGTGCCCTGTCCGCACTTCGCGCCCGCGTCAACGGTGCCGGACCCGTCTTCCTGGAGGACGGAATCCCGATCGCCCCCACCGTCCTCGACCGAGTCGGCATCCTGCGCACCGCCCGGGCCCGCCACCACCTGCCCTTCCACCCCACTCCCGTCCCCGCCGACCGCCCGGTCCGACAATCCTGGGTCTGGGCCTTCGCACCGGACGGGCGAGTCCTCGTGCTCCTCGAACCCGACACCGGTGCAGCCGTCCTGCCCGGCGGCACCCCAGAACCCGAAGACGGCGGCGATCCCGTGGCCACCGCCGTCCGCGAAGCCCGCGAGG
>NZ_JAVRFH010000323.1:0-456 GCF_031845825.1 Streptomyces lancefieldiae
GCCCCGTCGGCGTCGGAGCTTGCGTCGTCGACCCCGCGCCCGCGGGGATGCTCCGAATGTCGACCTGCCTGAGTACGTCGAGGCGGAGTCGACCCCGCGCCCGCGGGGATGCTCCTCGGTCCCAGTCCAGCGGACGTTCAGGTTGGCGGTCGACCCCGCGCCCGCGGGGATGCTCCGCAGGGGGCGGGGCAAAGGGCATCGGGGGCGCGGTCGACCCCGCGCCCGCGGGGATGCTCCTGCGCGCGTAACGGGGTGGAGTCGTTCACCCAGGTCGACCCCGCGCCCGCGGGGATGCTCCGGTGCAGGTCAGGCGCGCTCGACGGTCTGATCGGTCGACCCCGCGCCCGCGGGGATGCTCCGGTGCAGGTCAGGCGCGCTCGACGGTCTGATCGGTCGACCCCGCGCCCGCGGGGATGCTCCGCCCTACTACGAGGACGACACCGTCCAGCTGTAGTC
>NZ_JAVRFH010000324.1:0-454 GCF_031845825.1 Streptomyces lancefieldiae
TAACCCGCCTTTCGGCGGGTCAGGGTTATCGGGGCGGCGGGTTAGAGCTCATCTTCCCAGTAGTTCTTGTCTATCACCTGCACCGGCAGGCCCGCTTTCTCACCCCGGCGCACCATATCGGCCGTTCCATTACCGCCAGGGAAAGCAAGCACAGCGTCTGGGTGCAGCATCGCCTGATTGCGCAGGCCGCCCGCCCGCTTACCGTGGGCGTCCCACAAGGCGTCCATGCGGACGACGGGGATCCCGTGAGCCTTCGCCCACGTATCCGCCATGGTGTCGACCCCTTTGGCCCCGCCGTGAATGATGAGCTTGATACCATGCTTCTGCTCCATGGTCTCCCGGAACAGCTTGCGGTCGTTGAAGTCGCGTCCGCCGCAGATGAGAAGTCTCACAGCTCGTCCTCCTCTTCCGCCTTGATCTCGAAACT
This sequence comes from Streptomyces lancefieldiae, assembly GCF_031845825.1. Taxonomy (NCBI): domain Bacteria; kingdom Bacillati; phylum Actinomycetota; class Actinomycetes; order Kitasatosporales; family Streptomycetaceae; genus Streptomyces; species Streptomyces lancefieldiae. The sequence continues at coordinate 428 of NZ_JAVRFH010000324.1, forward strand.
CTCTACCCACGTTGCGCGGTCAGCGGC
>NZ_JAVRFH010000325.1:0-452 GCF_031845825.1 Streptomyces lancefieldiae
GTGCTCGCCGCCCGGCCGGTCGTTGATCCCGGCGAACATCGCCCCCAGCGCCGCCGGAACACCCGCCGTCGGCCGGTCGGCGAGCACCGCGACGAGCAGCGGGACCATGGCGAGCGCCCCGCGCAGCACCGCCCCGCCACGGACGGGTCCGCGCTGCGTACGCAGTACATGGCCGAGCCAGGGCGGCAACGGCCGGACGGCGAGAGGGAAGAGAGGTGACACCACCGGGCTCCGGTCCACAGAGGAGGGGCGATCCGCCGGAGGACACCGTCGGCCCGGGCGCTGATGTCAGTCTGGACCGGCGAGGTGGAGGCGGTGCTTCCGCCGCGTTTCCACCAGGTGAAAGATCACCGCGTGCCGCTCAGCGCGCCCCGAACTTCTGCGTCCACACCGGGCCGCCCCCGGAGTCCACCTTCCCTATACCCATCTCCTTGAAGGAGCAGTTCAGGATG
>NZ_JAVRFH010000326.1:0-450 GCF_031845825.1 Streptomyces lancefieldiae
ATGGCCAGCTGCGCGGTGGACGTCCCGGTCACCATGTTGCGGGTGTACTGGATGTGTCCGGGGGTGTCGGCGATGATGAATTTGCGCTTGGCCGTGGCGAAGTAGCGGTAGGCGACATCGATGGTGATGCCCTGTTCCCGCTCGGCCCGCAGGCCGTCGGTGACCAGCGCGAGGTCGGTGTAGTCGTTACCGCGCTCCTTGGAGGTCCGCTCGACCGCCGCGAGCTGGTCCTCCATGACAGCCTTGGAGTCGTACAGCAGCCGGCCGATCAGGGTGGACTTGCCGTCGTCGACGGAACCCGCGGTGGCGATGCGAAGAAGCGTTGCCATGTCAGAAATACCCCTCGCGCTTGCGATCTTCCATTCCGGCCTCGGAGATCCGGTCATCGGCGCGGGTGGCCCCGCGCTCGGTGAGCCGGGATATCGCGGTTTCGGCGATCACCTCGGAAAC
>NZ_JAVRFH010000327.1:0-449 GCF_031845825.1 Streptomyces lancefieldiae
TTGGAAGGGCGCGTCGAGTTTGCCGGCCGGGTAAGCGATGAGGAGCTGCGCCAGTGCTACCAATCGGCGGCGGTCTTTGTCATGCCCAGCGAGAACGAGGGCTTTGGCCTGGTTTACGCGGAGGCCATGGCGCACGGGGTGCCCTGCATCGGCAGCGACCGGGACGCGGCCCGCGAGGTGATTGCCCATGGCGAGTCGGGCCTGTGCGTGCCCGCGGGTAATTCCACGGCGCTGGCGGATGCCATCGTCGCGCTGCTCCGGTCCACGGAACTGCGGAGCCAGATGAGCCGGGCTGCGCGGATGCGGTTTTTGGCGCATTTTTCGGCGGAAAAACACCGCGACCGTTTGCTCGTCGAACTTCGGCGGTGGCAGGAAGCCGCGGACTGAATCCCGGGGGAATTTCTCAAGTGCGATTGAAACTGATCAGTTTATTGGGCTTGGTGCTGCTG
>NZ_JAVRFH010000032.1:0-99475 GCF_031845825.1 Streptomyces lancefieldiae
CCTCGTCTCAGTCGCCCACGCCTTCTGCACCCTCCAGCGACTGAGCCGATCCCCAAAAGAGACGGCGTCGGCCTGAGCCTCTACCGAGTCGTCCGCGAGCTGCAGATACTCCTCGCGACCTGGACCGGCGCCTGCCCCACCTGTCACCGCGACATGCCAGACCCCGCACCAACATGACCAAGCCCTACTAGTGCTGCGACCGGATAGGTTCGCCGGGTTGGTGGACGAGGAGCGGCCCCTGGCGGGCACGGGAGGCGGGCAATGAGTGACAACTACCTGACGGTGATTGCAACTGATCCGTACTGGCGGCCCAGTAAGGATGCGGCGGATCGTGCTGCGGTCGTGCTGTCCGGGATGCTTGCCGACGACGACGCCCGCCGTGGCCTGGAAGCCAAGTGGCACGACAGCGTCGAGGTAGTCGACTGCGGCGCCAATCTGAAGAAGATCTCCTGCCAGCACTGCGGTGCGGAGTGCTCACCCGGCTGGTGGGGGAAGGCAGTCTCGGAGCGCTACGACGAGGGCTTTTCAACGCTCATGGTCACCGTTCCCTGTTGTGACGCCGAGACGTCGCTCAACGAGCTGGTGTACGACTGGCCGATGGGCTTCGCGCGGTTCAGGCTCGAGGTCATGTATCCGAATCGGGGATGGCTGACCGACGAGGAGCTGGCCTCCCTCACGAACGCGCTCGGACATCCCCTACGACAGATCCTGATCCACATCTAGTGCTGTGACCGCGTAGGTTCGCCAGGTTGGGGCAAGCTGCGGCTTTGAGGGGGCGTCCGCCCCAGAAGCCAGCAACATCATCGCGCGCCGATAGCGCACGGAACTCGTGCTGCCGCAGCGCACGATCTGCTGCAGCCGTTGCCCCTCCTGGTTGGTCGTCTGCGCATTCGTACAGGCTCGGCCACCGCGCCTCCGGCGGTCGGATCGGGCGTCACCGCACATCCAACCGCCATGACCATCAACTCGGTGAACCTATGCGGTCAAAGCGCTAGCGGGCGATCCCGCCGCCGCCCAACAGCAGGCCCAGCCCCTCGGTGTCGTCGAAGGTGTCCCCGTACAGCCGGGTGACGCCCCCGGTGGACGGTCCGTCCGCCGTGCCGGGCAGCAGCCACGCGGAGCCGTCGACCGTGTCGCTGCCCGGCGCGGCCACCACCAGGTCGGCACGGCGGTCGCCGCCCAGGTCGGTGAGACCCACCGACGCGCCGAAACCGGCCCGCCCGCCCGAGCCGGCGTCGAGGTCGCCCGCCTCGAACACCCGGGCCCCCTCCCCGGTGAGCCCGTCCGGGCCGCCCGCCAGGAACAGCACCTGCTCCGGGCCCGGCTTCGCGTACGGGTCCCACCGGGGAGCCCCGGCCACCACGTCCGCGTAGCCGTCGCCGTTCACGTCCCCGGTGTCCAGGGAGACGAGGACGGCGTCCTCGTCCTGGGGCTCCTCACCGGGCACGCCGGGGGTGTCGCGGTCGACGGTCGTCGTCCGCTTCCCCGGCCCCGTCTCCGAGCCGTACACCACGGTCACCGAGCTGCGGCTCGCGTCGCCGCCCCGGGGGCTGAGGACCAGGTCGCCGTAGCCGTCGCCGTCCACGTCGCCGACGGCCGCCGTGGACGCGTCGGGGAGGTCGACGCCGTCCGGCTGGGTGAGGCCGTCCGGGCCGCCCTGGAAGTAGCCGACCGGCCAGCGCGTCTGGGACCAGGACGCGTCCAGGGGCGCGTCGTAGTGGAAGGTCACCAGCTCGTCGGCGCCGTCGCCGTTGAGGTCCCCGGCGACGAGGTCCTGGTAATTGGCGGTCTCGATGTCCTTCTCGGGCCGGCGCGGGGCGGGGACGGCGCCCGTCGCGGCCGGGGTGCCGTTCCGTTCGAAGGGGCCCTTGAGCAGGCCCTCGTCGGAGCCGAGCCCGAAGACCAGGTCGGCGTGCCCGTCACCGTCGAAGTCGCCGGCGGCGAGCTGCTCCTCCAGGATCGGGTCGATGTCCCAGGAGACGTGGCTGCCGTCCGTCCCCGGCACCCGGGTGGCCCGTGACAACCCGCCCGGGGAACCCCACATGATGATCAGGCTCGGTTTCCAGTCGAAGACGGCGGTGGCGAGGTCGGTGTAGCCGTCCTCGTCGAAGTCGCGGGCCACCACGTCGGTCCCGAAGAACGCCTCGTCGCGGTTCTTCCCGGGTATCGCGGGGTCGTCCTGCGTGAGGTACTGACACCGGTCGAGCCCCGTCCCGTCCCCCGACCCGTACGCGACCTCGATGCTGCCGCCGCCGCTCCCGTTCTTCACGCTCCCGAGCGAGCCGAAGGCCAGGTCGGGGTGACCGTCCCCGTCGAAGTCGGCGGCGGGCGCGGTGCCGGGCGGGGCCGACCGGTCCGGCCCGGGCCGGGTGGCGGGCGCGCCGCCGTGGACGGAGGTCCGGCACGCGTGCGACGCGGTGATGTCGGACGGCTCGTCGTCGGCGACCACCGCACCCACCACGACCGCCAACGCGACGACGGCCGCACCGCCCCCGATCGCCCACGCCCGCTTGCCGACGCGACGCCGCGGCCCTGCCACCTGGTCACCCGAACCGTCCATACGAACGATCACGCACCAACCGGACCACGCGGTTCCGCCCCGTCCCCAGGCCCGCGCGGAGCAGGGCGCCCAGGCGCGGTCCCGCGTGTCAGACCGGCCGACGCCCGACGGCCAGCAGATGCGAACTCGCCGCCAGCAGCTCCGGATGGGGCTCGGCCATGCGCGCGGCCGTGAGGACGGACTCGAACAGGCTCGACTCCCGGAACGACTGACCGGTGTTCCGCTCCGCCGCCGCCAGCAGGGCCCAGGCAGGCCCCTCGATCCCGAAGACCTCCGCACCGGTGAACCCCGCCGCCGCCACCTCGTCGCGCAACTGCTCCCCGCTGTGGAAGTACGCCGTCGTGAACGCCTTCTTCCCGTCGTGGACCTGGGTCGCGAGGATCGTCCCGATGCTCTCCCGCATCGACTCCTTGTGCAGGTGGGCGTACGCGGCATGCTCGAACAGCGACGCGTACCGGTTGATACCGGCGACCGCCAGCAGCCCTCCGGGCTTCACCACACGGCGTGCCTCCGCGAGCGCACGGTCCCGGTCCGCCCGTTCCGGCAGGTGATACAGGGGGCCCAGCATGAGGACGACGTCGTAGGAGCCGTCGTCGGCCGTGAGACGTCGCGCATCGCCCAGTTCGACGGACGCGCCGGTGGCCCTGGCCTGTTCCACGTGACGGGGAATCGGGTCGACCAGATGCACCGCGTACCCGTCCTCGACAAGCCACCGGGCGTGCGTCCCGGGACCACCACCGACGTCGAGCACCCGAGCCGGCGCCGAGGGGAGGTGGCGGCGCAGCAACTCCTGCGTGCGTACCATCTCCAGACGCCCGTCGGCCGTGGTGTCCAGCCGGTCCGCCTCGTCGGCGGTCTCGCTGTAGAACCTCACGATCTCTGATGTCAACTCAGGGGTCGTCATCCGTGCATTCTGGCGACCACCCGGTGGGGCAGTCCATCCGGCACGAGCCCGGTGCTACGCCTCGCCCTTGTCATCCGGCCGGTGAGCCACGAAGGATCCGAGGCCGGGCTCCGTGTAGGTCAGCCCCTCCTCGCGGAGCGCCCGCAGGACCTTGTGCGCCGTCGCGTTGGCGATCCCGAACTCCGCGGTGAGCTGTACGACGGAAGGGACGCGCGTACGCGGCGGGTAGGTGCCGTCGGCGATGCGACCACGCACCACCTCGGCAACCTGACGCCAGCGGGGGATGTCGGGAACAAACTCGATCACCAATTCAGCATGAGCATACTTAGCGCAATAGGCGATACGTAGGGTCCCTAGCATGCCTAGAATGCTCTGGAGAACTGCCAGACCCCCGCGACGGGTGGAGCCGTCCGGGGGCACGGCCACCAGCTGTACCTGATCGGAGCTGATGACATGACCGACCTTATCGGCCGCCTCCTCGCACGACTGCGCCTGACGCCCGTCCCCCGAGGCGCCCACCACCGCACCAGCCCGCGTCCAGCGGTCCGTACCGCACCACCCACTCCGTCCGCCGCCGGCGTCATGCCCCTCCCCGCACTCCCCGCCCACCGCAGCCCTTACGGCCTGCCCACCACCCTCGACGGCACAGAGACCGTGGCCGTCCGCCCATACCTCCTCGCGGGCGCGCCGGGCGAACTGGAGGCCGCGGCATGACGACATCACGCGAGCCCCGCCTGCTCCCCTGGTCCGGCGCCGAGGGCAAGCCCTGCTACCTCGTCACCGACGACGACGGCGGCCCCGTCTCACGGCTGGCCGACACCACCGAGGCCACCCAGCTCGGCATGGGAGCGGAGCTCCTCGCCCACGCCCACGATCTCCTCCCGCGTGCCCCGCACGGCGAACTCCGCTACCTCGCCGAGTGCCTCACCCAAGCCCTCGCGGACGCGCTACGGGTGGCCGAGAGCCGAGGGCGGAGACTACGCGGGCTCAACTGAGCGGGCCGATGACACCCGGGCCGGTTCTGTCACCGTGTCCCGGGACTGCCAGCCCCTGCGCCGACACCTCCACCACGTGCCGCCCCCGCGGCACCGCCCGTCCGCCGTCGGGAACGGCATCCTGGCCGCGTCACCGGTCAGCCCATGGTCTTGGCGCCGTCCAGGGACTCACGGACGATGTCGGCGTGGCCGGCGTGCTGAGCGGTCTCGGCGATGATGTGCAGCAACACCCGGCGGGCCGACCACCGCGCGCCCGGCTCGGACCACGGCGCTTTCGGCAACGGCCACGAGGCCCCCAGGTCGGGCAGGGTGGCGACCAGGTCGTCGGTCCGGCGGGCCACCTCGGCGTAGGCGGCCAGGACACCGGCCAGCGTCTCACCGGGCAGCATCCGGAACTCGTCGGCCCGCCGGGCCCAGTCGGCCTCGGTCATGGCCGTGAAGTCCCCCATCGCCGACGGGCCGTTCAGGATGAAGTCCCCCCAGCTCCGCTCGACCGCGGCCACGTGCTTGATCAGGCCGCCCAGGCACAGCTCGCCGGCGGTGGTCCGGAGTCCGGCCTGCTCGTCGGTGAGGTCACGGGTGGTGAAGCGCAGGAAGTGCCGGTGCTTGGCCAGCGTCTCCAGCAGGTCGGCGCGCTCACCGGTGACGGCCGGGGCCCCGGCCCGGTCGCGGGTGGTCATCTCGTCGAAGGTCATGCTCTCCGCCTTCCGGTGTTTCTCTTCCGTCGGACAAGGAGCACGCTATGAACCATCGAGGCCAGCCGGTGTCCTAGATCGTCCTGGACCGCGAAGGACAAGGGGCGGACCGCCCGTTCACTCCCCCAGACCCTCCGCCAGCACCTCCGCCAGGTGCCGCCCCCGCACCCCCGCCAGCTGCTCCAGCTGCGTCCGGCACGAGAAGCCGTCCGCCAGGACCACCGCCCCGTCCGGCGCCTCGCGCACCGCCGGAAGCAGCTGGTCCTCCGCGCAAGCGACCGACACCTCGTAGTGACCGGCCTCGAAACCGAAGTTGCCCGCGAGACCGCAGCAGCCGCCGCTCAACTCACCCGTCAGCCCCGCCGCCTCGCGCAGGCGGCGGTCGGCCGCGTCGCCCAGGACCGCGTGCTGGTGGCAGTGGGTCTGGCCGGTGACCGGGCGGTCCACGGCGGGCGGGGTCCAGTCGGGGGCGTGGCGCTCCAGCACCTCCGCGAAGGTGAGCACCCTCCCGGCGAGGCGGCCCGCGCGCGGATCGTCGTGCAACAGCTCCGGCAGGTCCGTGCGCAGGGCGGCGGCGCAGCTCGGCTCCAGGACGACGACCGGCGCCGACGTCTCCAGCACCGGGGCCATCAGGTCCAGCGTGCGGCGCAGCACCGCGCGGGCGCGGTCCAGCTGGCCCGTGGAGAGGTACGTCAGGCCGCAGCAGACCCGGCCCCGGCGGGCGGTCAGCAGGGCGGCCGCCGACTTCGAGGCACCGTCCCCGACGGCCCGCCCCCGCAGCGTCGGCGGCAGCACCACCCGCAGCCCCGCCGCCTCCAGCACCCGTACCGCCGCCCGGCCGACGGACGGAGACAGGTGCTCGGTGAAGGTGTCGGGCCAGAGCACCACCAGGTCGCCGGTCCGCCCGGCAGCCGGACGCCGCCCGCGCCACCACCGGCTGAACGTCTCCCCCGCCGACCGCGGCACCTCCCGCTCGCCCGCGATCCCGCCCAGCCGCTTCGCCAGCGCCGCCAACGGCCGCACGGCGGCCAGCCCGTTGACCACCGGCGCCGTACGCGTACGCGCCACCCAGCGCAGCCACACCGGCAGCCACCCCATCGCGTAGTGGGCGGCGGGACGGCGCCGGCCCGCGTAGTGGTGGTGCAGGAACTCCGCCTTGTACGTGGCCATGTCGACCTCGACCGGGCAGTCGGAGCGGCAGCCCTTGCAGGACAGGCACAGGTCGAGCGCGTCCCGGACCTCCGTGGAGCGCCAGCCGTCGGTCACCAGTTCACCGGCGAGCATCTCGTGCAGCAACCGCGCCCTGCCCCGCGTGGAGTGCTCCTCCTCCCCCGTCGCGCGGAACGACGGGCACATCACCCCGGAGCCGGACGCCGACGTCGTACGGCACTTGGCGACCCCGACGCAGCGCCGCACCGCCGCCGAGAAGTCGCCGCCGTCGGACGGGTAGCCGAACGCCACGTCCACCGGCTCGCGCGGCAGGACGGCGAAGCGCAGGTTCGTGTCGAGCGGCGCCGGGCGGACCAGCATCCCGGGGTTGAGGAGGTCGTCCGGGTCCCAGACGGACTTCGCACGCTCGAACAGCGCGACCGTCTCCTCCCCGTACATCCGCGGCAGCAGCTCCGCCCGCGCCTGCCCGTCCCCGTGCTCCCCGGACAGCGAGCCGCCGTGCGCCACGACCAGGTCGGCCAGCTCCCGGGAGAAGCGGCGGAAACGGGCGACCCCGGCGTCCGTCAGCAGGTCGAAGTCGATCCGTACGTGGATGCAGCCGTCACCGAAGTGCCCGTACGGCGTCCCGCGCAGGCCGTGAGCGGTCAGCAGCCCCCGGAAGTCCCGCAGATAGGCGCCGAGCCGGGCCGGGGGCACCGCGCAGTCCTCCCAGCCCGGCCACGCCTCCGAGCCGTCCGGCATCCGCGTCGCCGTGCCGCTCGCGTCCTCCCGGATCCGCCACAGCGCCCGCTGCCCGGCCGGGTCGGTCACCACCAGGGCGTCGAGGACATCGGCCGCCCGCACGACCGCCTCCGCACGCGCGCGTGCCTCCGCCGCCGACTCGCCGCCGGTCTCCACGAACAGCCAGGCCCCGCCCCGTGGCAGCCCGGCCGCGGACGCGGACGGCACCAGGTCCACCGCCATGCCCTCCACCGTCAGCGGCCCGAGCGGCAGCAGCCCGGCCGCCGCCTGAGCCGCGCCGGCCTCGTCGGCGTACCCGAGGACCGCCAGCGCCCGCGCGCGTGGCGCCTCGACCAGGTCGACCACCGCCTCCGTCAGCAGGCCCAGCGTGCCCTCCGAACCGCAGAAGGAGCGGGCCACGTCCGCGCCCCGCTCCGGCAGCAGCGCGTCCAGCGCGTAGCCGGAGATACGGCGGGGCAGCTCGGGGAAGCCGGTGCGCAGCCGCGCCAGGTCACGGTCCACCAGTTCGCGCAGGCCCTCCGGTGCCCCGGCCCACTCCCGCCCGAGCCGCAGGCGCCGCCCGCGCGCGGTGAGCACCGTCAGCTCGCGCACGCTGTCCGCCGTCGTGCCCCACGCCACCGAGTGGGAGCCGCACGAGTTGTTGCCGATCATCCCGCCGAGCGTGCACCGGCTGTGGGTGGAGGGGTCGGGGCCGAAGCGCAGGCCGTGCGGGGCGGCGGCCTCCTGGAGGCGGTCGAGGACCAGTCCCGGCTGGACGACGGCCGTACGCGCCCGGGCGTCGAGCGAGAGCAGCCGGTTCATGTGCCGGGTGAAGTCCAGGACGACGCCCGTGCCCGTCGCCTGCCCCGCGATCGACGTGCCACCGCCCCGCGCCACGACCGGCACCCCGTGCGCCCGGCACACCTCCAGCACGGCCGCCACGTCGTCGGCGTCCGCCGGCGCCACCACGCCCAGCGGGACCCGCCGGTAGTTGGACGCGTCCATGGTGGTCAGTGCCCGTGAGGTGACGTCGAAGCCGACCTCGCCCCGGACGGCCTTCCGCAGTGCTGCCTCCAGATCGGTCATGCGTCCAGGATGGCCTTCGTAGCTCACCACAGGTCCGTAGGGCGGAGATCTCGTCTCATCGGACGGACATGTCTCCGTCCGGTTTCGCCGAAGAGATACCCTCCGGCTCGTGGCTGAGATCCAGATTCCTGCTGACATCAAGCCCGCGGACGGTCGATTCGGCGCGGGTCCCTCCAAGGTGCGGGTGGAGGCGCTGGACGCCCTGGCCGCCACCGGTACGTCCCTCCTCGGCACCTCCCACCGCCAGGCGCCCGTCAAGAACCTGGTCGGCAAGGTCCGCGAGGGCATCCGTGAGCTGTTCCAGCTCCCCGACGGCTACGAGGTGGTCCTCGGCAACGGCGGCTCCACCGCGTTCTGGGACGTCGCGACGCACGGCCTGATCGAGAACAAGTCGCAGCACCTCAGCTTCGGCGAGTTCTCCTCCAAGTTCGCGAAGGCCGCCAAGCTCGCCCCGTGGCTGGCCGAGCCGACCGTCGTCTCCTCCGACCCGGGCACGCACCCCGAGGCGCGGGCCGAGGCCGGCGTGGACGTGTACGCGTTCACCCACAACGAGACCTCCACCGGCGTCGCCATGCCCGTCAAGCGCGTCGCCGGCGCGGACGAGGGCTCCCTCGTCCTGGTCGACGCCACCTCCGGCGCCGGCGGCCTGCCCGTGGACATCGCCGAGACCGACGTCTACTACTTCGCCCCGCAGAAGTCCTTCGCCGCCGACGGCGGCCTGTGGATCGGCGTCTTCTCCCCGGCCGCCATCGAGCGCGCCGAGCGGATCCACGCGTCCGGCCGGCACATCCCGGAGTTCTTCTCGCTGCCGACCGCGATCGACAACTCCCGCAAGAACCAGACGTACAACACCCCGGCGCTCGCCACCCTCTTCCTGCTGGGCGAGCAGCTCGAGTGGATGAACGGCCAGGGCGGCCTGGACTTCACCACCGCCCGCACCAAGGACTCCTCGACCCGCCTGTACACGTGGGCCGACGAGTCCAAGTACGCCACCCCGTTCGTCTCCGACCCGGCCAAGCGCTCTCAGGTCATCGGCACCATCGACTTCACGGACGACATCGACGCCGCCGCCGTCGCCAAGGTGCTGCGCGCCAACGGCATCGTCGACACCGAGCCCTACCGCAAGCTCGGCCGCAACCAGCTGCGCGTCGCGATGTTCCCGGCGATCGACCCGGCGGACGTCGAGGCGCTCACGAAGTGCGTCGACCACGTGATCGAGAAGCTGTAGTCGTCACCGGTACGACGACGCAGGGCGCCCGGCGGACGATCCGCCGGGCGCCCTTCGTGCAACCGCACGCCCTGCTCCTCGACGATCGTATTGCTGCCCGGAGAGTTCGGGGTGTAGGTGGCCGTCTCATGCCTCCCCTACTCGAATCGGCGCAGGAAGGCCTGTCGGCCGTCGCGGGAGACGGTGAGCAGGGGGCCGTCCTGCTGCCTGCTGTCGCGGACGGCGGTGCCGCGACGCCGCCGCACGGGCTTGTAGCTGACACCGTGTGAGGACCTAGCGTTGGCGCCGTGGACGACGACGGGATGTGGTGGACGGTTGGGGAACTGGCGCTGGCGTCCGGGGTGTCGGTGCGGGTGCTGCGGCACTGGGACGCGATGGGGGTGGTGTCTCCCGAACGTACGCCGAGCGGACACCGCCGTTACGGCCCCGCGCACGTCACCCGTCTCTACCGGGCGATGGCCCTGCGCCGGACCGGCCTGGGGCTTCGGCAGGTCGCGGCGCTGCTGGACCAGGAGGATCCGGACCCGGCGGCGACCCTGCGCGCGCACCTCGTCGACGTCGAGGAGGACCTCAGGCGGCGGAGTCAGCTCCGCGACCGGCTCGTGGCCGCGCTGGAGAGTGCGGAGCCGGACCAGTTGATGAAGGTGATCGAGACCATGACCATGTTCGAGCAATACGTGCACGGATACCGCTCCGAGGAGAGCGCGCGGCTCGCGGACCAGGCGGGCGCCCTGGTCGAGTTGCTGCACGGCGACACCCGCTTCAAGCCCGGCGAACGGGTCCTGGAGGTGGGGTGCGGTGTGGGCGCCCAGACCACCACCCTGGCTTCGCAGAGCCCCGGCACGGACTTCGTGTCGGTCGACATCGCTCCGGAGTCGCTGGAGGCGGCCTCGCGTCGCGTCGCCGCAGCGGGACTGTCGAACGTCGAGTTCGTCGAGAAGGACGTGTTCGCGCTCCCGGAGCGGGAGGGAGACTTCGCCGAGGGGTCCTTCGACCACGTCTTCGTGTGCTTCCTGCTCGAGCACCTGCCCGCTCCGGTCGACGCTCTGCGGCGGCTGCGTCGCCTGGTCCGGCCCGGCGGCACGGTCACCGTCGTCGAGGGGGACCACGGTTCGGCCTACTTCCATCCGGACGACGACGCCGCGCGTGCGGCCATCGCGTGCCAGGTGACGTTGCAGCGGCACGCCGGCGGCGACGCCCTCATCGGGCGACGGCTCTTTCCCATGCTGCACGAGGCGGACTGGTCGGACATCGCCGTCACCCCGCGCACCGTCTATGTCGACGGCAGTCGGCCGGACCTGGCCGACAGCTTCACCAGACGCACCTTCACCGCGATGGTCTCGGGTGTCCGGGAGCCCGCCGTCGCGGCGGGGCTGATCGATCCGCGTACCTTCGACGCGGGCATCGCCGCCCTGCGACGCACGGCCGAGCCCGACGGAGTGTTCTGCTACACCTTCTTCAAGGCGGTCGGCCGCCGCCCGGCCTGATCGTGGCTCACACCCGTACGTCCCTCAGGCCAGCCCCGCCGCGATGGCGCGGCGGACCGCGTCGGCGCGGTCGCGGAGGTGGGCCTTGGCGAACAGGTTGTTGATGTGGGTCTTGACCGTGGCCTCGCTGATGAAGAGCTTCTCGGCGATGCCACGGTTGGACAGGCCCTGGCCGATCAGGGTGAGGACCTCGCGCTCGCGGGGCGTGAGGTCGTCCGGCAGGTGCTCCCGGGCCGCCTGGCCCGGGGCGGGTGCCTTCGCCCGGACCGTGGCGAGCAGCCGGTCCTGGACCTCGCGGTCGAGTACGGACTGGCCCGCGCCGGCGGCCCGGATCGCCCGGGTGATGTCCTGGCGCCCCGCGTTCTTGGTGAGGTACCCGCGGGCACCGGCGCCCAGGGCGCCCAGGATCGAGTCGTCGTCGGCGAAGGTGGTCAGGACGACCACGGCCACCGCCGGATGCTCCTCGCTCAGGCGCCGGGTGGTCTCGATGCCGTCCATCACGGGCATGCGCAGGTCCATCAGCACCACGTCGACGGGCCCGGCGGCCACCGCCGCCAGCACCTCGCCGCCGTCCGCGGCCGCCGCGACGACGTCGATGTCCTCGGCCAGCCCGAGCACCGCGGCGAGCGGCTCCCGCACGGCGGCCTGGTCGTCCGCGACGACCACCTTCAGCCGCGCTGGTCCCTCGGTCTGTCCACTCATCCCGGAATCACCGCTTCCACCTGCCAGCCGCCCTGGTCGCGTCCCTCGGTGATCGGCCCCGCGCCGACCGTCCCGCCCAGCAGGGCGACGCGCTCGCGCATTCCGATCAACCCCATTCCGCTGCCGACGCCCGGAGTCACCGCGCGGGTGGCGGGCCGGTTGCGGACCCTCAGTGTGATCGACGCGGCGGCGAACGTCAGCTCCACGTCGACCCCTCCGCCGGGAGCGTGCCGGGCGGCGTTGGTCAGTGCCTCCTGGGCGATCCTCAGCAGGTTCTGGGTCACCCGGGCCGGCACCTCGCGGACGCTTCCCGTGACGGTGAGGGCGTCGTGGTGGCCCGCTGATTCGATCATCGCGGTCAGGCTCTCCAGCAGCGGCAGCGCGTCCTCACGCAGCGCGTGCACGGTCCACTGCGCCTGCTTCAGGCTCTCCTTGACCAGGCCGTGGGCCTTGTTGTTGGCCTCCCGGACCTTCTCCAGGTCACCGGTTTCGAGCAGCGCGTCGGCCAGTTCCAACTGCATGTTGATCCCGGCGAGGGAGTGCGCGAGGACGTCGTGCACGTCACGGGCGATCCGGCCGCGCTCGGTGAGGACGGCGGTGCGGGCCTCCGCGCGGGCGGCGCGTTCCGCCGACTCGGCGGCCGAGAGCGCGGACCGTACGGCCTGGCGCTGGGTGCGGTTGAGGATGCCGACCACTACCGGGACGCCGGTGGTGAGGCCGAGCACCCAGGGCAGTTCCGGGTCCCCCGGCCCCAGGTGGAAGTACAGGACACCGGCGCAGAGCAGGGAGCACGTCCCCGCGAGAGCGAGGGCCCGCCTGGTGTCGAGCCGGTAGCCGATGTGGCCGGCCAGGAAGAAGGCGAACAGGTAGCTCGTACCGCTACCGCTGACGCCGATCAGGGCGATGGCCGCGGCGATGCCGGAGGTGAGCCAGGTGAGCGCCACCCGCGGGGGAACCCGGTGCTCGGGCAGGCCCCGGCCGAGCAGTGCCGCGGAGTTGAGCACGAAGAGGACGGCGACCGCCAGTCCCTGGCCGCCGAACCCCATGGGCCGGATCGTCAGGGCTCCTACGGCGATGACCGCGAGGCTCAGGCCCCACTGCACACGTGGGTCCTGACCGGGGACCGGCCGCGGGTCCGCCCCCGGGTGCGGCGGCGGGGGGTTGTCGGTGGCGGGCACCGGCAGAACATAGCGCACGGTCAGGCCGTACGGTCGAGGACGGGCGCGACGGGGGCGGCAGGAGTCAGGGACCGGGCGCGGGTGCGGCTGCGCAGGTGGATCGTGGCCACCCGCGTGACCACCTCGGTGACCGCCATCAGCACGAACGCCGCCACCCAGGCCTGGTCGGTCGTGATGTGGTGCGCGATGCTGAACCGGGCCACGTCGTCGGCGCCACCGCCGTGCTCGACCCAGACCTGGAAGCCCATGCGGGCTCCCATGCCCAGCACCCACAGGACCGCCGACACGGCGCCGGCTTTGATCATCAGGTGACCGCCGAGTGCCCTGATCCGGGTGAAGACGCCGCCCGCGACGCCGAGCGCCGCCCCCACGCCGGCCAGGGCCGCGATCAGCGGCAGGTCGTTGCCGTCGGTCGGGACGGAGTCCAGGTAGGAGTACGCCACGAAGGCCACGATCCCCAGCGGGACCAGGAACGTCTTGCGGTCGAGTCGGCCTTCCCGCAGCTGCCGGAAGACGACGAGGACGAGGGCGATGTCGGTGATCCACTCGGTCGCTGTCATGCCCTCAAGGCTGCTCCGGAGAGGAGCCCGGCACCCGGGCCCGTGGGTGGAGCCGGGGGTGGAGATCCCCCGCTCCCCCGGTCTCCACCCACGGCCCGGCCGGCCCGGTCGCCCCGCTCCGGCCCTACCGGCTCAGCCGCTGGAACCGCCGTACCGACAGCGGCAGGAAGACCGCCGTCAGGATCACCGGCCACACGCCCGCCATCAGCAGCGCGTGCTGCTCGACCCACGCGTCGCCGCCGCCCACCGGCGTCCCGAACAGCTCGCGGGCGGCCGCCGCCGTGGAGGAGATGGGGTTCCAGGCGGCCACCCAGCCCAGCCAGTCGGGCATGAGCTGCGGGGCGACGAAGATGCTGGAGATCATCGTCAGCGGGAAGGCCACCGCGAACAGACCGCCCGCGGCCTCCGGGTTCGGGACCAGGAGCCCCAGCCACACACCGATCCAGATCAGCGCGAACCGCAGCCACAGCAGCAGCCCGAACGCGGCCAGGAAGCCCCAGCCGCCGTCCGGCCGCCAGCCCATGGCCATCGCCGTCAGCATCATGATGGCCAACTCCGCGCAGGCCACGACCAGATCGGTGACCCCGCGCCCGGCCACCACCGCCGAGGACGACATCGGCATCGAGCGGAACCGGTCGATGACGCCCTTCGTGGAGTCGTACACGACGACGGTCGCCGTGTTGATGAAGCCGAACGCCATGGTCATCGCGAACATGCCCGGCATCAGGAAGTCCTTGTAGTCCCCGCCGCCGGGCACCGTCATCGCGCTGCCGAAGACATAGCCGTACAGGAGGACGGACAGGATCGGGAAGCCCAGTTGCCAGGCGATGTTGACGGGCTGGCGCTGGTAGTGGGTCAGGCCGCGGCGGACGATGTTGCCGCAGTCGGCGAGCAGCCAGAACAGGCGGCCGCGCTCGGGCGGCGCCGTCGTCGGGTCGAGGGCGCTCATGCCGCCACCGCCTCCTTCTTCTCCCTCACACCCGCGGCGCTCGTGCGGTGTCCCGTCAGGCGCAGGAACACGTCGTCGAGGCTCGGCCTGCGCAGCCCGATGTCCTCCACCCGGACCCCCTCGTCCTGGAGGGTGCGCGCCACCTCGGTCAGCGCGGACACCCGGTCGGTGACCGGGGCGTGCACGCGCAGCGCCTCCTCGTCGGCCTCCGGTTCGCCGTCGCAGACGCGGGCGACCACCTTCACCACCCTCGGAATCTCCGCCCGCTCGGCGACCACGACCTCGACGCGGTCGCCGCCGACCAGGTTCTTCAGCCCGTCCGGGGTGTCGTCGGCGATGGCCCTGCCCTGGTCGATGACGGTGATGCGAGAGGCCAGCCTGTCGGCCTCCTCCAGGTACTGCGTGGTCAGCAGCACGGTCGTGCCGCTCGCCACCAGCGCCCGCACCGAGTCCCAGACCTCGCCGCGGCTGCGCGGGTCGAGGCCCGTCGTCGGCTCGTCCAGGAACAGGACGGACGGGGCGAGGATCATCGAGGCGGCGAGGTCGAGGCGGCGCCGCATGCCGCCGCTGTACTTGCCGACGCCCCGGTCGGCGGCGTCGGTCAGGTCGAACTGCTCCAGCAGCTCGACCGCGCGGGCCCGGGCCCGCCTGCCGCCCAGGTGGAACAGGCGTCCGAACATCTCCAGGTTCTGCCGACCGGTGAGCACCTCGTCCACGGCCGCGTACTGCCCGGTGAGGCCGATCCGCGCCCGCACCTCGCGCGCCTGCCGGGCGACGTCCAGTCCGGCCACCTCGGCCCGTCCTCCGTCCAGCCTGACCAGCGTGGACAGGATGCGCACGGCGGTGGTCTTGCCGGCGCCGTTCGGCCCCAGCAGGCCGTGCACCGTGCCCTCGCCGACGGTCAGGTCGAAGCCGTCGAGGGCGTGTTTGTCGCCGTACCGCTTCTGAAGGCCCTCGGCCCGTACGGCGTGTCCGTCGCTCATGGGTCCCCCTCTCACTCCCTAACTGAGTACACCGTACCCGATTACGCGTACACCGTACCCAGTTTTGTTTCGCGGAATTAAACTGCCCTCATGGCAAGCGGCACGGAAAGCAGCGGCAGCGGCGACATCGGCCGCACCCTCGACCTGTTGTGGGACACCGGCCGACGGCCCAGCCGGGGGCCCAGACCGGGGCTGACGCTGGAGCGGATCGTGGACGTCGCCGTCGAGGTCGCGGACCGGGACGGGCTCGGCGCGGTCTCGATGCGCCGCATCGCCACCGAGCTGGGCACCGGCACGATGTCCCTGTACCGCTACGTCCCCGGCAAGGGCGAACTGATCGACCTGATGCTGGACCGCGCGCAGCGCCCGTCCGAGGACCCGGGCGACCTCGGCGACGGCGGCTGGCGCTCGGCGCTGGAAGCCCTCGGCCGCGCCACCCTCGCCCTCTACCGCCGCCACACCTGGCTGCTGGAGGTCAACCAGTCCCGCCCGATCCTCGGTCCGGCCGCCCTGGACGGCATGGAGAAGGTGCTCACCCGGATCAGGCCGATGGGCCTGACCGACCGCGAGCTGGTGTCGGCGATCATCATGATCGACGGGTACGTCGTCGGCGCGGCCCGCACACAGGTGTACCAGGAGGAGGCCGAGCGCCGCTCCGGACTGACGGACGCGCAGTTCTGGCAGGCCCAGCAGCCGGTGCTGGAGAAGGCCATGACCAGCGGGCGCTACCCCGTCCTGGCCTCCCTCTCCGAGGACACGTTCGGCACCGACTTCGACCACTTCGAGTTCGGTCTGCAGCGCATCCTGGACGGGCTGGAGGTACTGGTGGCCGCGCGGACCGCGGCGGACGGTTCCGCCGGCTCAGCCGCGCCGGAACAGTCTGCGTAGCCCGAACAGGGCGGCGCACGCGACGATCAGGCCCAGTGCGCCGAACTTGAGCGTGTCACCGCCGGAGCCGTCCTCGTCGGACGCGGCGGCCCCGGCACCCGAGGACGACTCCTCGCCCCCGCCACCGGACCCCGCCCCGGGCGCGTCCTCGGCCCGCACCGGGCTCTGCTCGCCCTCCATCCCGAGCAGCAGCTTCGCACCGTCGGCGGTGTAGGTGACGGACTCGCCCTGCCCCAGCGGCACGCTGATCCGCCCCTTGCGCTCGATCTTCCCGCCGTTCCAGGCGTACCAGATGCCGCCCAGGTAGCCGCGCACGGCGAGCTGCTCGCCGTCCGGGGAGAACGCGGCGTCCGTGGCCCACAGATCGACGGGGGCGGTCGGCCGGAAGACGTTGGTGCCGGACGTCGACAGCTTCGCGGGCCCCTCGTACAGGTGCCCGCCGTCCTCCTTCTTGTCGATGATGTAGACGCGCCCGGTCTTCGGGTGCACGGCCATCGACTCGGCGTCACGGGCACCGTCCGCGTACTTCACCACGTACTGCGCGGCCTTGACGGTCTGGTCCTTCAGTTCCTTCGGCTCGGGCAGCTCGTAGATCCACACGTGCGGCCAGGTGCCGCCGAGGTTGTCCCCGATGTCGCCGACGTAGATCCGGTCGTCCGGGCCTATGGAGATCGCCTCGACGTCCCGGGGCGTGCCGACGCCGGAGAGCGCGACGCGGGCGACGGTCTCGCCGGTGGCGCCGTCCACGGCGTACAGGTACGGCCCGTTGTCCTGGTCGTTGTGCGTCCAGTAGATGCCGGGGTGCAGCCGGGAGGCGGCGAGGCCGCTGGACTCGGTGATGCGCGGGTCCTTGATCGTGAATCCGCCGGACCCGGCGATCTGGCCGTCCCCGTCGGCGGCGGAGGCGGGCACGGCGAACGCGCCCACGAGAAGGGCCGAGGCGACAAGGGCGAGGGGTCGGCGCATGCCCCAAGACTGCCATCCCGCCCGGCGGTTCCTTGCAGGTGGTCGACCTCACCTCGCGCCGGTCGGGGTGATCGTCCATGATGAGCGGATGCTCAGGTTCATGTTCGTCGGTGACTCCATGACGATCGGGAGCGCCGGCGAACACACGTGGCGCTACCGGCTGTGGGAGCACCTGCGCGCCTCGTACGGCCGCCCCTTCACGTTCGTCGGCCCGCGCGAGGCGCTGCACGACCCGGTGACGGACGCCCCCACCTCGTACGCCTACGCCGAGCCCGACTTCCCCCGCGCCCACCTGGCCGGCTGGGGCGAGGGCTGGCACCACATGGCCCCGCTGATCGGCGCGACGGTACGGACCAGCGGTGCGGACGTGCTCCTGGTCTCCCTCGGCCTGATCGACCTCGGCTTCTACACGAACGCCGACCAGACCGCCGACAACGTCCGCGCCTTCGTGGCCGGGGCGCGGACGGCGAACCCGCGCGTCCGCATGGCCGTGATGCCGGTGGTCCCGAACATCCGGGTGGAGGCCGACGCGTCCTTCGCCGGCCAGGTCCACCGCTTCAACGAACTCCTCGCGAAGACGATCGCCGACCTCGACGAGCCGGGTTCCTCGCTGCTGCTCGTCCCGCCGCCCGCCGCCTACGACTTCCACACCGACACGTACGACGGCACGCACCCGAACGAGAGCGGCGAGCACAGGATCGCGGGGGCCTTCGCGGACGCGATGGACGAGGAGTGGGGGCTGGGCGCGCCCTACTCCGCCTCCGCGTAGGCCGTCCGGACCGCCCGGACCAGGTGCTCGGCGCACGGCCGCACGCCGTCGCCCCGGCGTTCCTCCTCCTGCCCCAGGTAGACGGCGCGGGCGTGGGCCATCGGGGGGCGGTGGGCGACCGGCAGTCGCGCGAGGGCCCAGTCGGCCGCCGCGTCCTTCGACCGGATCTCGCCGGTCGCGAGCGTGCTCCAGATCCGGGCGAGGGTGAGCAGGACGTTGCGGGTGTCCGACTCCAGCTCGGCCATGAGCCCCGGCACCCCGGCGACGATCGCCCGCCGCAGGTCCTCGTGCGGAACGGGGTCGAGGAGGGCGGCGGGCGGCGGGCCGTACAGGGGGGCGTCGGCGCGCAGCACCATCGTCAGGAGCGGGGCGAGGTCGGGATCGCCCTCGGGCTCGGGGACGTGGCCGCGTTCGTAGGCGTCGCGCAGCCACTCGCCGTAGAGGTAGTCGCGGCGGGGCGGGTACCGCCAGGGCCGGACGTCGTCCCGCACGACGACGATCAGCTCGACGGGGCGGTGCCCCTCGCCGCCGGACACCTTCAGCAACTCCTCGGTGAGCCGGGCGCGTCGCCCGTGCGTCGTACGGTCCCGCACGACGACCAGCAGGTCCAGGTCGCTGTGCGGGCGCAGGCCGCCGAGGGTGGCGGAGCCGTGCGCGTAGACGCCGAGCACGTCGTGGTCGCCGAGGTGGCGCCGGACGAGGGCGACGAGGTGGTCGGTGCGGTCCCGGTCCCGGTCTGGCATATGCGCGTCCTCCCGAGTCCTGGTCGCCGTGCGTATCGTTGTACCGCGCGGCTGCTCCCGCCCGTGGGACAGCCGGGGAGGAGCGCCACGATGACCGTCCTTGACGACAGGATCGCCATGGCCGACAGCAACACTCAGCGCTTGGACGAGTGGTTCGAGCGGCTGGAGCGGATGCCCGTCCCCGAAGGATTCAGGGTCGAGATCGTCGAGGGCAACGTCCACATGACACCGCAGCGTGGCACCCACCACAAAATCATCCGCCGTATCGAACGATCCATCGAAGACCGTTTCGGCATGGACGTCGAGCTGCTCTCGGACGTCCGCATCGACTTCCCGGGACGCGAGAACGGCTTCTGCCCCGACGTGGCCAAGCTCCGCGACGGCGCGGAGCAGGACGAAACGGGCCACTGGCGGTACCAGGACGTCGAGTTCGTGGCCGAGGTCATCTCCAAGGGCACCGCCGCCAACGACTACGGCCCCAAGAAGCTGGCCTACGCCGCCGCCGAGGTCCCCCTCTACCTCATCGCCGACCCCTACCAGGGGCGCTGCCACGTCTTCTCACAGCCTAAGGACGGGGACTACACGGCCGAGTTCCGGCTCGCCTTCGGGCAGGACCTGGACCTCACCGACACCGTCCTCGGCCTCACCCTCCCGACCGCCGGCTTCCCCCGCGACTGACCGAACGAACCCGCTTGCCTGGAGCGCACTCCAAGCCGTTGGCTTGGGCACCATGGAGTACACGCAGCTCGGACGCACAGGACTCAAGGTCAGCCGGCTCGTCCTCGGGACCATGAACTTCGGACCGCAGACCGACGAGACCGACAGCCACGCGATCATGGACGCGGCGCTGGACGCCGGCATCAACTTCTTCGACACCGCCAACGTGTACGGCTGGGGCGAGAACAAGGGCCGCACCGAGGAGATCATCGGCAACTGGTTCGCCAAGGGCGGCGACCGGCGCGACAAGGTCGTCATCGCCACCAAGGTGTACGGCAACATGGCCGCCGACGGCGACGCGTGGCCCAACCACGACAAGCTGTCCGCGGTGAACATCCGCCGGGCCGTCGACGCCAGCCTCAAGCGGCTGCGGACGGACCACATCGACCTGTACCAGTTCCACCACATCGACCGCGCCACCGGCTTCGACGAGATCTGGCAGGCCATCGACACGCTGGTCCAGCAGGGCAAGGTCCTGTACGCCGGGTCCTCGAACTTCCCCGGGTACAAGATCGCCCAGGCCAACGAGACCGCCGCCCGGCGCGGCGGCACCATCGGCCTGGTCAGCGAACAGTGCCTCTACAACCTGGCCGAGCGCCGCGCCGAGATGGAGGTCATCCCGGCCGCGCAGGACTACGGCCTCGGCGTCATCCCGTGGTCGCCGCTGCACGGCGGGCTGCTGGGCGGCGTCATCAAGAAGGAGGTCCAGGGCGGACGGCGCGCCTCCGGACGGGCGGCCGACACCCTGGCCGACCCCGCGAAGCGGTCGCAGATCCAGGCGTACGAGGACCTGCTCGACAAGCACGGCGTCGAGCCGGGCGAGGCCGCGCTGGCCTGGCTGCTGACGCGGCCCGGCGTGACCGGTCCGATCGTGGGTCCGCGCACCGCCGAGCAGCTCGCGTCGGCGCTGCGGGCCGTGGAGCTGGAGCTGTCGGACGAGCTGCTGGGCGGGCTGGACGAGATCTTCCCGGGGACGGGGCCCTCCCCGGAGGCGTTCGCCTGGTGAGGCGCGCAGGGGCCTGAGGTGGCCGGCGGCGCGCTATCCGAGCGCCGCCGCCACCGCCACCACCACGAGCATCAGCACGAGCACACCGGCCATGATCCGGTTCCGGGTCTTCGGGTCCACGCCCCAGAGCCTAACCGGACGCGCCGAGCGGCCAGCGGGCGACCGCCTCGTAGCGGGGCTGTTCGCCCGGCACTCCGGAGGTCGGCAGGTTGCTGCGCACCAGCGCCAGGTCCGTCACGCTCCAGGTGGGGCCGGTGAAGGCGGCCAGCGCGTCGAGGTACGGCCGGACGTCGAACGCCTCCCGGCTGCGGGCCAGCGTCAGGTGGGGGGTGTAGCGCCGGTGCTCCCCCGTCGGGAGCCCCGCCTTGCGCGCCGCCGACTCGGCACGGTCGGCCAGCAGCCGCAGGGTCGTGAGATCACCCTCCGCGCCCGCCCACAGCGCCCGTCCGTGCCCGAACTGGCCGCCCCCGCGGAGCGCCAGCTCGAAGGAGGCCGTGCGGTGCGCGGCGCGCTCCAGGCGGGCCGACAGGCCGGGGACGAGGTCGTCGTCCACCTCGCCGTAGAAGGCGAGCGTGAAGTGCCAGCCGGGGCGGCCGGTCCAGCGCAGCCCATCCGCTCCGGGCAGCCTGCGCAGCGCGGCCACCTCGGCGGCGAGGTCGTCGGTGACGTGCTCGGGGGGCAGGACAGCGGCGAACAGTCTCATGCCGGACAGTCTCCCCCGGAGAACACGTGTACGTCCGCGCGTGTCCTGGTCACCGTGCGTATCGTTGTACCGCGCGGCTGCACCCGCGTCGGGGGCAGTCGGGGAGGAGCGCCACGATGACCGTCCTTGACGACAGGATCGAGATGGCCGAGGAGAGCACCGGGCTGACTCTGGACGTCATGTTCGAGTGGCTCGAGAAGATGCCCGTCCCCGAGGGGTACAAGACCGAGATCGTCGGGGGTCACATCTTCATGACGCCGCAGCGGCACCAACACTTCGAGATCATCTTCGACGTCCTGGAACAGCTGCGCGCCAAGTACGCACGCAAGCAACTGACCTCGGACGTGCGGATCGACTTCCCCGGGCGGCTGAACGGATTCGCTTGCGACGTCGCGGCCATCGCCCATCGGTCGGTGAAGGACGGCAAGGGTTACTGGCGCTACCAAGACGTCGAATTCGTGGCCGAGGTCATCTCCAAGGACACCGCCGGCAACGACTACGGCCCGAAGAAGGACACCTACGCCACCGCCGGCGTCCCGGTGTACCTGATCGTCGACCCGTACACCGGCGAGTGGCACCTGCACACCCTGCCGAAGGACGGCAAGTACCACAGCGCCGTCAGCTTCGGCTTCGGCGAGGACATCGACCTGACCGGCACCGCCGTCGGCCTCACCCTCACGACCGACGACTTCCCCCGCGACTGACCCGGGGCCCGGCTACGCCGCCGGCGCCAGCTCCTCCCGCCGCTCGCGCGGCACGAACCGCACCTGTGGGTGCCCCCGGTGCCAGCCGACCGACAGCCGCAGGTTGCCGACGCGGGCCAGGACCAGGCCGATCACGACCGCGGCGGCGGCCGCTATCGCGCCGCCGGCGGCGAAGCCGACCCGGGCGCCGTACGTGTCGGTGACCCAGCCGACGATCGGGGCGCCGACCGGGGAGCCGCCGAGGAAGACCATCATGTACAGGGCCATCACACGGCCGCGCATGGCCGGGTCGGTGGACATCTGGATGCTGGTGTTGGCGGTGACGTTGACCGTCATGCTGAAGACACCGATGGGGACCATCAGCAGCGCGAAGAGCCACAGCTCGGGTGCCGTCGCCGCCACCATCTCCAGGGCGCCGAAGGCGAGCGCCGCCGCGATCAGCACCCGCAGCCGCGCCGTGCCGCGCCGGGCGGCGAGCAGGGCACCGGCCAGTGAGCCGACGGCCATGAGGGTGTTGAAGAGGCTGTAGGCGCCTGCCCCCGCGTCGAAGACGTCGTCGGCGAATGCGGACAGGAACACCGGGAAGTTGAAGCCGAAGGTGCCGATGAACCCGACCAGGGTGATCGTCCAGATCAGCTCGGGGCGGCCGGCGACGTAGTGCAGGCCCTCCCGCAGCTGTCCCTTGCCGCGCGGGGCGCGCTGGACGGCGTGCAGGTCGCGTGCGCGCATCAGCATCAGGCAGCTGAGCGGCGCGACGAAGGACAGGCCGTTGGCGAGGAACGCCCAGCCGGTGCCCACCCCGGTGATCATCAGGCCGGCGACGGCGGGGCCGACCAGTCGGGCGGACTGGAAGTTGGCCGAGTTGAGGCTGACCGCGTTCTGGAGCTGGTCCCGGCCGACCAGCTCGGCGACGAACGACTGCCGGGCCGGGTTGTCGACGACGGTGGCCAGGCCCATCGCGAAGGCGGCGACGTACACGTGCCAGACCTGGACGTGCCCGGTCAGGGTGAGGGCGGCGAGGGCGAGCGCGGTCAGGGCCATCGCGGACTGGGTGACCAGCAGCGCGGGCCGCTTGCGCAGGCGGTCCACGAGGACGCCGCCGTAGAGGCCGAAGAGCAGCATCGGCAGGAACTGCAGCGCGGTCGTGATGCCGACGGCCGCGGAGGAGCCGGTGAGGCTGAGCACCAGCCAGTCCTGGGCGATGCGCTGCATCCAGGTGCCGATGTTGGAGACGACCTGGCCCAGGAAGAACAGGCGGTAGTTCCTGACCTTCAGGGAGGCGAACATGGACGTCTTGCGCGGGGCCCCGGGGGCCTTGGACAGGGAGTCGTCGTGGTCAGGTGCGGGGACGGAAGCTGCTCCGGGTCCCGTACTCAAAAGGGTTCGCCTCCTCGCGAATGCTGCCTACAGGTGTGCGAGCTTCTCCAGCACGGGGGCGGCGGCGCGCAGTTTCGCCCACTCGTCCTCGTCGAGCCCCTCGACCAGCGTGGCCAGGAACGCGTTCCGCTTGCGGCGGCTCTCCTCGAGCATGACCACGGCCTGCTCGGTCTGCGTCACGACCTTCTGGCGCCGGTCCTCGGGGTGCGGCTCCAGCCGGACCAGTCCCTTGGCCTCCAGGAGCGCCACGATGCGGGTCATCGAGGGCGGCTGGACGTGTTCCTTGCGGGCGAGCTCGCCCGGCGTCGCGCTGCCGCAGTTGGAGAGGGTGCCGAGCACCGACATCTCGGTGGGGCTGAGTGACTCGTCGACCCGCTGGTGCTTGAGCCGACGGGACAACCGCATCACGGCGGAGCGCAGGGAGTTCACGGCGGCGGCGTCGTCGCCATGCTTGAGGTCCGGCATGTTCCTTAGCGTAACTCATTAGTCTCGCGAAATACCACCGCTCATCCGCCCGCGTGCCCGTGACGCCCGCCACTGAAACTCGTGATTCACCCGTACGAGTGAGTCGTTTCCGGAAAACGGAGCAGCGCCCGGCCCGCGGGGCGACCCTCGTGCGCATGGGGACCAGCGTGCTCAGCCTGCGGATGGACGGGGAGCTGCTCGACCGGCTCCGGCACCACGCGGCCAAAAGAGGAATGAGCGTCCAGGACTATGTCGTCCGGACGCTCATTCGCAATGACTTCGACGAGCGGTTCCAGTCCTCCGTCGAGGAGACGGAGCGGTTCTACGGGGTCACCTGAGCTCCGCTCACGTGAGGCCGAGGGCCGGCATCAGGTAGTAGAAGGCGAACACCGCCGACACCACGTACATCGCCACGGGGACCTCCCGGCCCCGCCCGGCCGCCAGGCGCAGCACCGAGAAGGTGATGAAGCCCATGCCGATGCCGTTGGTGATCGAGTAGGTGAACGGCATCATCAGCATCGTCACGAAGGCCGGGATGGCGATCGTGAAGTCGGACCAGTCGATCTCCCGGATCGAGCCGGCCAGGATCAGGAAGCCGACCGCGATCAGCGCCGGGGTGGCCGCCTGGGACGGGACCATCGTGGCGACCGGGGTGAGGAACAGCGCCGCGGCGAACAGCGCGCCGGTGACGATGTTCGCGAAGCCCGTGCGCGCGCCCTCGCCGACGCCGGCCGTGGACTCCACGAAGCAGGTCGTGGCCGAGGCCGAGCTGGCACCGCCCGCGGCGACCGCGACACCGTCGACGAACAGGACCTTGTTGATGCCCGGCATCTGGCCCCGGGCGTCGGTCAGCTTCGCCTCGTCGCCGACGCCCATGATCGTGCCCATCGCGTCGAAGAAGCACGACAGCAGCACGGTGAAGACGAACAGCACGCCGGTCAGGACGCCGACCTTCTCGAACCCGCCGAACAGGCTGACCTCGCCGACCAGCCCGAAGTCGGGGGTGGAGACGGGGTTGCCGGGCCACTCCGGGGTCGTCAGGCCCCAGGAGGGGATGTCGGTGACGGCGTTGATGATCACCGCGATGACGGTCATCACGACGATCGAGATCAGGATGGCGCCCGGGGTCTTGCGGACGATCAGCGCGAGGGTCAGCAGCACACCGAGGACGAAGATCAGCACCGGCCAGCCGTGCAGGTGACCGCCCGTACCGAGCTGGAGCGGGACGGTGGTCTGGGCGGCGTCCGGCATCCGGGTGACGAACCCGGAGTCGACCAGACCGACGATCATGACGAACAGGCCGATACCGATGGAGATGGCCTTGCGCAGGCCGTAGGGCACGGCGTTCATCACACGCTCACGCAGGCCGGTCGCGACCAGCAGCATGACGATGAAACCGGCCAGCACGACCATGCCCATGGCGTCCGGCCAGGACATCCGCGGGGCGAGCTGGAGGGCGACGACGGAGTTCACCCCGAGGCCGGCGGCCAGCGCGATCGGGACGTTGCCGATGACGCCCATGAGGAGCGTGGTGAACGCCGCGGTCAGGGCGGTCGCGGTGACCAGCTGGCTGTTGTCGAGCTGGTGGCCGTACATGTCCTTCGCGCTGCCCAGGATGATCGGGTTCAGCACGATGATGTAGGCCATCGCGAAGAAGGTGGCGAAACCGCCGCGGATCTCGCGGGGCAGCGTGCTGCCGCGCTCGGAGATCTTGAAGTAGCGGTCGAGGGCGTTCTGCGGGGGCCGTCGGTCTTCCGGCGACTCGGGGGACGGGGGGACCTTGGCGGAGGCCGAGGTGGACATGCGGGACCTCATCACCAACAGGTTCCCCCACGGCCTTGTTGGTGCTTCCTACGAATGAAAGTGGTCAGAGACAAACGGGTTCAGTATGAACGTATGAGCCGCAGATCGCTATCTCCGCGCGTAGACCGGCCGGGCGCCGCGCCGTGAACCCGTCGGCGCCCGGCTCGTAAGCTGTACGCATGACGAAGTGGACACCCACGCACGAGGCGCCGGAGCCCCTGGAGGGCCCCGTGGTCCCGACCATCACCGGCGGCACCGTCCTCTGGTTCGTCCTCTTCCTCGTGCAGCTGCCGTTCTACGGCTGGTTCGACGATCACGGCCACGCCTGGTGGGTGTGGACCTGCCTGGCCGGCGGCGGGCTCGGCCTGATCGGCGTCTGGTACGTGCGCAAGCGCGACGCCGCGATCAAGCGGGCGCGGGAGACGGGCACGGCGTAGCGCCCGACGACCTGCCCGTGGCGTCGGTCGTGGCATCGGCGGAGACGGGCCGGCTGCCTGTGACCCGGCTGACACGGCTGACACGGCTGACACGGCACGGGGACGCGGTTCCGGTCTCGTAGTACTACGGCATCACACGTCGGCGCGGCGCTCCTCCCCAGGTCGGATCTTCCGCGCATTCGGCGGGTGACGCCGTAAAACCGCACGTACCGTCGAATGCATGACGCATCTCGACGCGGACGGCCGACTCGGCTCCGCGCACGCCCTTCCCGTCCCCCCGGCCGCGACCGGGCTGACGGCGGCCCAGGTCGCCGAGCGGATCGCACGCGGTGAGGTCAACGACGTACCGGTACGCAGCAGCCGCTCGCTGGCCGACATCGTCCGCGCCAACGTCTTCACCCGGTTCAACGCGATCATCGGCGTGCTCTGGGTGATCATGCTGTTCGTCGCGCCGATCCAGGACAGCCTGTTCGGCTTCGTGATCCTCGCCAACACCGCCATCGGCATCATCCAGGAGTGGCGTGCGAAGAAGACCCTGGACTCCCTGGCGCTGATCGGCGAGGTCCGGCCGACCGTGCGCCGGGACGGGAAGGCCGCCGAGGTCAGTACGTCGGAGATCGTGCTGGACGACGTCATCGAGACCGGGCCCGGGGACAAGATCGTCGTCGACGGCGTCTGCGTCGAGGCGGACGGGCTGGAGATCGACGAGTCGCTGCTGACCGGTGAGGCCGACCCGGTGGTCAAGCAGCCGGGGGACCAGGTCATGTCCGGCAGCTTCGTGGTCGCGGGCGGCGGCGCGTTCCGGGCGACCAAGGTGGGGCGCGAGGCCTACGCCGCGCAGCTCGCCGAGGAGGCCTCCCGCTTCACGCTGGTCCAGTCCGAGCTGCGCTCCGGCATCTCCACGATCCTGAAGTACGTCACCTGGATGATGGTCCCGACCGCGATCGGCCTGATCCTCAGCCAGCTGCTCGCCAAGGACGACGAGCTGGACGACTCGATCGCGCGCACGGTCGGCGGCATCGTCCCCATGGTCCCGGAGGGCCTGGTCCTGCTCACCTCGGTCGCCTTCGCGATCGGTGTCGTCCGGCTCGGCCGGAAACAGTGCCTCGTCCAGGAGCTGCCCGCCATCGAGGGCCTGGCCCGGGTCGACACCGTCTGCCTGGACAAGACCGGCACCCTCACCGAGGGCGGCATGGACGTCACCGAACTGCGCACCCTCGACGGTGCCGACGAGACGTACGTCCGCACGGTGCTCGGTGCCCTCGGCGAGTCCGACCCGCGCCCCAACGCCTCCCTGCGGGCCGTCATCGAGGCCTACCCGGCGGCCGACGACTGGCGCTGCACCGAGTCCCTGCCGTTCTCCTCCGCCCGCAAGTACAGCGGCGCCACCTTCGGCGAGGGCGACGGCACCTCCAGTACGTGGCTGCTGGGCGCTCCGGACGTGCTGCTGGCCGAGGACGACCCCGCCCTCGCCGAGACCGGGTGGCTCAACGAGCAGGGCCTGCGGGTGCTGCTGCTCGCCCGCGCCGCCCGCGACCTGGACGATCCCGAGGTGGCCGAGGGGGTCACGGCGACCGCCCTGGTCGTCCTGGAGCAGCGGCTGCGCCCGGACGCCGCCGACACGCTGCGCTACTTCGACGAGCAGAACGTCCGGGCCAAGGTCATCTCCGGCGACAACGCGGTGTCGGTCGGCGCGGTCGCCGGCAAGCTCGGGCTGACCGGCGCCACCATCGACGCGCGCCGGCTGCCCGCCGAGCGCGACGACATGGCCGAGGCCCTGGAAGAGGGCACGGTGTTCGGGCGGGTCACCCCGCAGCAGAAGCGGGACATGGTGGGCGCCCTCCAGTCGCGCGGCCACACGGTCGCCATGACCGGCGACGGCGTGAACGACGTCCTGGCGCTGAAGGACGCCGACATCGGCGTGGCGATGGGCTCGGGCTCGGAGGCCACCCGGGCGGTCGCGCAGATCGTGCTGCTCAACAACAGCTTCGCCACGCTGCCGTCGGTGGTCGCCGAGGGCCGCCGGGTCATCGGCAACATCACCCGGGTCGCGACCCTGTTCCTGGTCAAGACGGTGTACTCGGTGCTGCTGGCGGTCCTGGTGGTCTGCTCGCAGGTCGAGTACCCGTTCCTGCCCCGCCACCTCACGCTGCTCTCCACCCTCACCATCGGCGTCCCCGCCTTCTTCCTGGCCCTCGCCCCGAACAGGGAACGGGCCAAGCCCCACTTCGTCCGGCGCGTGATGCGGTACGCGATCCCGGGCGGGGTGGTGGCCGCGGCGGCGACCTTCGCGACGTACCTCGTCGCCCGGCAGCACTACTCCGGCCCGGGGGCGCTGGACGCGGAGACGAGTGCGGCCACGCTGACGCTGTTCCTGGTCTCGATGTGGGTACTGGCGATCATCGCCCGCCCCTACACCTGGTGGCGGGTGGGCCTGGTGGCGGCCATGGGCGCGGCTTTCCTGGTGGTCCTGGGAGTGCCGTGGCTCCAGGAGTTCTTCGCGCTGAAGCTGGTGGGCGTGACGATGCCGTGGACCGCCGTCGGCATCGCGGTGGGGGCGGCGGCCGCCCTGGAACTCCTGTGGAGGTTGGTCGACCGCCGTTTCCCGGCCTAGCCGGAGCCGTGGCGGCGCCGGCGCGCAGGCCCCACCCGGGTGTCCGTACCTGTCCGCAAAAGCGTGAGCATTCCGACCGCGAGTGTCCTCGTCGCGCTCATCCGAGCGCGACGAGGACAGTTTCCCGCCGAGTGCTCACGCCTGGAGATGTGCCCTAGTCGAACCAGCGGTCCCGGGCCAGCTCCTCCGTGCGCGACGGGTCCTCCAGGAGCGCCGCGACCTCGAAGCGGCGCGGCCACTGACCGGCCGCCCAGGCGAGCCCGGCGGCGACGCCCTCCAGGGTCGCGGCGTGCAGCACGCCGTCGTCCGTCAGCCGCCAGTCGATCTCCACGCCGTCGACGACCAGCTCCTCGTGCTCCACGTACGACGCCGGGGTCCGCGCCCCGAGCAGCACCCGCACCGGTTCCGGTACGTCGTGTTCGGCGCCCTGGGAGTCCACCCGGCCGGTGACGGACTCGCTCAGCCGCCGTACCTGGAACAGCTCCGCCAGTTCGGCGGCCCGCGTCGGCCGTACGGGCAGCAGCGGGACGCCCGACGTGAACGGCAGCAGGTCGGGCGAGTCGACCACCACGGCGTCGGCGGCGTCCACCACCTCGACCCGGCCGTCCACCACGGCCCGCACCTCGTCCGGCAGGGTGACCCGGTCCGGGTCCAGCTCGGCCAGCGCGCCGTACAGGGCGTGCAGTTGGGCGGCCGTGACCGGACGGCCGGGGTCGGCGAGACGGTCCAGCAGCTCGGCCGCGCCGCCGGGCTCGTCGAGCAGGGCGGCCACCGACGTGCGTACGCCCAGCGCCCGCAGCACCTGCTCGTCCTCGAAGCCGGTGGCGTCGGCCTCGTCGTACAGGCCGCGCAGGAGCGGGTCGCCGCCCGACGCGCGCAGACCGGCCGGGCGGCGCCCGCCGAGCACCGGGTGCCCGCGCAGCCACCACGCGGTGTACGGCCGTACCACCTCGTGGGTGCCGTCGGGCAGGAGGACGCGCACGGGCTGGACGAGCGCGTCGCGCAACGGCGGCTGTGACAGCAGGGCGAGGGCCTGCGGCCACCGGTCGTCGGCCACGAGGTCCAGGTCGCGCACGGCGACGATCTCGGTGGCGACCGGCGGTACGGGGCTGTCCGGGAAGCGGTCGAGGACGTCCTCGCTCCACACGTCCACGGCGTCCAGCAGACCCGCGTCGTCCGGCTCGGCGAAGTCGCCCTCGCGGGGCTCCAGTTCGTCCGGGTCGAGAACGACGTCGGTGGCGCGGACGAGGGCGAAGGTCACGAGGACACCGCAGGCGGCCAGCGGCTCCGGGCCCCACTTCTCCGCCAGCTCCGCGTCCACGGCGGCGAGTTCGTCCTCGCGCATGACCTGGGCGAAGGAGCCTCCGGGGAAGACGAGCTCGCCGGCCGGGGAGAGTTCGCCGTCCTCGTCGGGCAGGGCGAGCGCGCCGAGCCACGGCTCGTCCCCGGGGTCGATCCCGGCGTCACGCACCAGACCGAGGACGATGTCGGCCAGTTCGTCGGCGTCGAGGGCGTCCTCCTCCCAGCTCGTGCCGCCCTCGTCGTCCAGGGACGCGGCGACGGCGGCGCGCACCTGCGGGGTGGTGAGCACGGCACGCGGGGTGGCCGGGAGGGCGCCGAGCTTCTCCAGGAGCGGATGGGCGGCGTCCGGGTGGGCGACCTTCAGACCGAGGCGGGTGAGGATCCCCGGGTCCAGGGAGGCGGCCTCCGGGGAGGGCAGCAGCACCTGCCGGGGGCCGATGGTCGTACGGCCTCCCCCCGTGCCGAAAGCCTGGGAGGTACCCCCGGCGAGCGGCACGGGCAGCCCGGACAGCCGGTCGGGATCGACCCCGGCGAGGCTGTCGTAGAGCCGCCGCCACCAGGCGGGGGCCTTCTCCAGTCCGGCCAGGCGGTCGATCGCGTCGGTCAGCGGCACCCGCGCCACGCCCAGCGCGCGCAGCTCCGCACGGCGTTCGAGCCCGGCGGGCAGCAGGGTGGGCAGCACCTCGGCGAGGACCCGCACGGTCTCGCCGCCCGCGCCCTCCACCACCTCCGCGTCGCGGGGACGCAGGGACTCGGGCAGGTCGGGGTCGTCCTCGCTCGGCGGGACGGCGGGCGGCAGGAACGAGGTGCGCGGCAGCCGTTCGAGGATCGCCTGTCGCAGCGCGCCGTCCAGCTCGCCCTTGCCCAGCGGGCCGGGCACGAGGTCGACGAGGCCGGTGGTGACCGGCCGCCAGTCGGCGAGCAGCCCGGCGTAGGCGTCCGCGGCCCGCTCCGTCAGGAAGTCGGTCAGGGGGCCGCGCGCGGCGTGCCGGCGGGTGGAGTCCAGCGGGAAGGACGCGATGAGCAGGGCGGGCACGCCGAGGGGCTCGTCGCTGGGCGTGGGGGCGTGCACGACGGGGCTGGTGCGGGGCCGTACGGGGCCGCCGTCGGCGTCGACGGGCACCGCCCAGGTCACGGACCAGTGGGGGCGCAGCCGCTCCTCCACCGGCCGGTCGGCGAGCAGGTCGGGGGTGAGCGGTCCGTGCGCGGCGGCGGTGCGCCAGCGGGTGACGCCCTGACGGGTGTCCTCCACGACGGTCAGGGCGTCCTCGGTGCGGCGGGTGAGGGTGCGTACGTCCTCCCCCGCCTCGACCACGACCTCCTCCAGGCCCGGCAGGGCGAGGAGCAGGGCGTCGTCCACGGCGTGCAGGAGCCGTTCGGCGAGGTCGGCGGCGGCCGTGTCGCGCAACGGGAGGATGACGGCCGTGTCGTACGGGTCGGGAGCGCTGCCCTCGGCGGGGAAGGGCAGCCGCAGCAGCGGGACGTGCCCGTCGCGCCGCCGGATCTCGTCGCCCAGGCCGGGGCTGTGCCGCGCGGTGTCGGCTGCCAGGTCACGGGCCTCGGCCAGGGACCAGCGCACCCCGCCGTGCCGGCCGACGACGGCGGGCTCGTCGGTGACGGCCAGGACGGCGGCGAAGCCGACCCCGAACCGGCCGACCGCGCTGTCCCCGGCGTCCCGCTTGGCGGAGGCGCGCAGGGTGGACAGCGACTCGACGCCGGCCGCGTCCAGCGGGGCGCCGGTGTTGGCGGCGACGAGGACACCGCCGCGCAGGGTGAGCCGGAGCCGACCGGGCACGCCGGCCCGGGCGGCGGCGTCGGCGGCGTTCTGCGCGAGCTCGACGACCAGCCGGTCGCGGTAGCCGCCGAGGACGAGGTCCTCCTCCGCGTTGGCGTCCTCACGGAACCGGGCCGGGCTCGTCGCCCAGGCGTCCAGCACCCCGCGCCGCAGACGTGCCGTACCGAACGGGTCCGCGCCCTCGGCGGCAGGCCGTACGAACATGCTCACGGTGACTCTCCTCATCGACGGACCACGAAGGTACCGCGACGATCCCCCTCACCGACCCGCCACACTTCCAGCCCACCCGACCAACGCCGGTCAGGGGCGATTCCAGACCGTCCGGCGTGTGAGGACGAGGCCGTCAAGGCCGACGGGGGTCCGGGGGCGCAGCCCCCGGGGGGGACGCGCGCCACGACACACCCGCACCCGCACGGGCACCGGCACCCAAACCCGCACCCGCCGTCACAGGCGCCCGCGCCCTACGAATGCCCCAGCTCCGCCACCGCCTCGTCCTCGGCCACGGGCACCGACCCGGAATCCGCCGCCGGCCGCAACGGGAACGGATCGACCCGCGTCTCGTCGATCACCGGCGGAGCCACCCGCGGCGGCTTGGGCATGACCGCCGCCTCGGAGTGCCCGCCGCACCCGTAGGCCAGGGACACCACATGACCGTCCGCCGGCGAGAACTCGTTGGCGCACACCCCGAAGGCCTGCCCCAGCGAGCCGCCGATCCGCGCCAGGAAGCCGCAGCTCACGCAGGACGCGGGGGCCGCCTGGGCCATCGCGGTCTTGGGGCCGTAGCCCTCCTCCCAGCGGTCCGCGGCGACATGCAGGCCGTACCGGGAGAGCACCCGCGTGCGGCGCAGGCCCAGTTCCTCGGCGACCGCCGAGATCGTGCCACGGGCCGGGACGGTCGACAGCTCGGCCGGCGGACCGGCCGTGACCTCGGCGTCCTCGGCCTCCACCAGGTCGGCCATCTCGTGGGACACGGCGGAGTTCGGCGGCGGCTCGTCCTCGCCGGTCCAGCCGGGCTCCAGCCGCAGGTCCTCCGCGTCGGTGGGCAGCAGGTCGCCGGGGCCCATGTCGCCGGGCCGCAGCCGCTCGCTCCACGGCACCCACTCGGGGGCGAGGAGGGCGTCCGGGCCGGGCAGCAGGACCGCCTCGTCCACCGTGACGATCTTGGCGCGGGAGGCGCGGGCCACGGTCACGGCCCAGCGCCAGCCGCGGTACCCCAGCTCCTTGCAGGCGAAGAAGTGTGTGACGACCCGGTCGCCCTCCGACACCAGCCCGGCGTGCTCACCGACGACGCCGGGTGCGGCGGCCTCCTCGGCTGCGGCGCGGGCGAGGTCGACGGCCTCGGCGCACAGACGGTCAGGGGTGCGGCTTCGCGTTGTCGCTGCGCTCACAGGTATCGCTTCTCTCCATACGCCGTCTCACGAGTGCGCCGCTGCCTGCGAGGGGCGGACGGAGCGGACCTGTGGACCGCGTCGACGTCCGCGCCCGATCGCGCTCGGGCACACCTACGTCATCCATTCTGCGGGATGGCCGTAAGGCGCGCGGCCGAGAACGTTCGCCACGGCGCGCTAAGCACGCTACCTGCTCATGTGCGCTGGGCCTACACCGACGGGAGTTTCGGCGGGGTACGGCCGGGCGTCCCCCGGTGGGGACAGGCCGACTCGATCACCGCCATCCGCGCCGTATCGACGCTACGGCCCCCGCTCTCGGGGCACTATGACGGGGTGGCAGCCGCACGGACGGAGTTCAAGGGCGGAAGCCGGGGGCGCGGCCCCGGGCGGTTCCGCGCGGTCGGCCGTGTCCTGCGTCTGCCGGTGACCGGAACCGCGCGCGGCATCCGCCGGGCGACGCACGCGCACGGCGCCGGCGAGTCCGGCCTCGGCAAGCTGATCGAGCTGCACGGGGTGAACGGCGCCGGCGACGTCATGATCACCGTCGCCCTCGCCTCCACCGTCTTCTTCTCCGTCCCGACCGACGAGGCGCGCGGGCGGGTCGCGCTCTACCTCGCGATCACCATGGCGCCGTTCACCCTCCTCGCGCCGGTGATCGGTCCGCTCCTGGACCGCTTGCCGCACGGCCGCCGCGCGGCGATGGCGGCCGCGATGGGCGCCCGGGCGCTGCTCGCGCTGGTGCTGTCGGGGGCGGTCGTCAGCGGCAGCGTCGAGATGTACCCGGCCGCGCTCGGCGTACTGGTCGCCTCGAAGGCGTACGGCGTGGTCAGAAGCGCGGTGGTGCCCCGGCTGCTGCCGCCGCGCTTCTCCCTGGTGAAGGCGAACTCGCGGGTGACGCTGTGCGGGCTGCTCGCCACCGGCGTCGCCGCGCCGATCGCGGCGGGGCTCCAGCAGGTCGGGCCGCGCTGGCCGCTGTACGGCGCCTTCGTGATCTTCGTCGCCGGCACGGTGCTGTCGTTCACGCTGCCGCGGAAGGTGGACTCGGCGCGCGGCGAGGACCGGGCGCTGCTCGCCGCGGACGAACAGCACCTGCACGGGCCGCTGCGCAAGCCGGGCAGGCGTCCCGGGCTGCGCACCGTGGGCCCTGCGGTGACGCACGCGCTGGGCGCCAACGCGGCCATCCGCTGCCTGTCCGGCTTCCTGATCTTCTTCCTGGCCTTCCTGCTGCGCGTGCACCCGATGACGGGGCAGAGCGCGGCCGTGTCGCTGGGGATCGTGGGCGTCGCGGCCGGCGCGGGCAACGCGCTGGGCACGGCGGTCGGGGCGTGGCTGCGGTCACGGGCGCCGGAGATCATCATCGTGACCGTCGTGGCGTTCGTGCTGGGTACGGCGGTCACGGCCGCGGTGTTCTTCGGCGCGGTGCTGGTGGCGTGCCTGGCGGCGGCCGCCGGGTTCGCGCAGGCGCTGGCCAAGCTGTCCCTGGACGCGCTGATCCAGCGGGACGTGCCGGAACAGGTCCGCACGTCGGCGTTCGCGCGCTCGGAGACGCTGCTCCAGGTCTCCTGGGTGCTGGGCGGAGCGGTCGGCATCGTGCTGCCGCTGAACGGCACGCTGGGCCTGTCGGTGGCCGCCGCGATCATTGCCGCCGGGTGGCTGACGACCGTACGGGGCCTGATCGGCTCGGCCCGGCACGGGGGGCCGGCGCGACCGAGGGTGGCGTGACCACGCCACGCCGTACCCAGGTGGGGGGAGGGCCGGAGGCGCCGTATAGCCTTCGCCCATGACCACGTTGCAATCCGTTGTGCGACGCCGCCGCGCCGTCGCCGCCGCCGGCGCCGTATCCGCCGGACTGCTCCTGCTGTCCGCCTGTGACCAGCCGACGCCCATGGCCACGGTCACGGTCGGCAGTGACTCGGTCAGCTCCGAGGCCACCTGCGGCGGTGAGGACAAGGTCCTGGAGACCGCCGAGATCCAGAAGTGCCTGCAGGACGACGACGTCAAGTCCATCACGGTCAACCCCGACGACACCGTGCGCCTCGGCGTGGACCCGGAGGTCGCCGACGAGCGCTGGACGATCCTGATGAACGGTCAGCAGCTCACCGACGACACGGACAACACCTACCGCACGGTCCCGGGCAGCGTGTTCTTCAACGCCCAGTACGGCGCCCAGGGCGACTCGACGCTGGTCACCATCAAGGCCGGCGACGGCAAGGCCGGCAGCGAGAAGGCCACCGGTCTGTGGTCGTTCAAGCTGAAGAAGGACGACTGACCACGTCCTCCGCGCGCATCCTCGTGGCCACCGCGGTCCCCGTCGAACGGGACGCGGTGGCATCGGCGTTCCCGGAGCCGGGCGCCGAGGCGTCCCGCCCGGGCGTGCTCCTGCGCCGGTTCCCGGGCGGCTGGGACCTGCTGGCCGCCGGCGTCGGCCCCGCCCTCGCCGCCGCCTCCACCGCCTCCGCCCTGACCGCCGCGGCCCTCGACGGCGCCCCGTACGACCTGGTCGTCTCGACCGGGATCGGCGGCGGCTTCGCACCGGACGCGCCCGTCGGCTCGCTCGTCGTCGCCGACGAGATCACCGCGGCCGACCTGGGCGCCGAGACGGCGGACGGCTTCCTGCCGGTGACCGACCTCGGCTTCGGCACCGTCACCCACCGCCCGCCCGCCGGCCTCGTCCGCCGGGTCGCCGACGCGACCGGGGCCCGCCCCGGCACCGTCCTGACCGGGTCCACCGTCACCGGCACCGCCGGGCGCGCCGCGCTGCTGCGCGCCCGCCACCCGCGGGCCCTGGCCGAGGCGATGGAGGGCTTCGGCGTCGCCGAGGCCGCCGCCGCGCACGCGGTGCCGGTGCTGGAGCTGCGCGCGGTCTCCAACCCGGTCGGCCCCCGGGACCGTGCCGCCTGGCGCATCGGCGACGCCCTCGCGGCGCTGACGGACGCCTTCGGGAAGCTCGCACCCGTTCTCACGAGTTGGAACCACCATGACCCCCATGACCCCCATGACCCAGACGACCCACACGGCCTCTGAGCCCTTGCGGATCGCGTACTCCCCCTGCCCGAACGACACCTTCGTCTTCGACGCGCTGGCGCACGGCCGCGTCCCCGGCGCCCCCGCGCTCGACGTGGCGTTCGCGGACATCGACATCACCAACGGCATGGCCGAGCGCGGTGAGTTCGACGTGCTGAAGGTGTCGTACGCCGTGCTGCCGTACGTCCTCGACGAGTACGCCCTGCTGCCCTGCGGGGGCGCGCTGGGCCGGGGCTGCGGTCCGCTGGTGCTGACCCGGGAGGCGGACGTGGACCTGCGCGGCCGCACGGTGGCGGTGCCCAGTGAGCGGTCGACGGCGTACCTGCTGTTCCGGCTGTGGGCGGCGGACACCGTGCCCGGCGGGGTCGGCGAGATCGTCGTCATGCCGTTCCACGAGATCATGCCGGCCGTGCGGGACGGCAAGGTCGACGCGGGACTCGTGATCCACGAGGCGCGCTTCACGTACCAGAACTACGGGCTGCACAAGCTCGCCGACATGGGCGAGCACTGGGAGCGGACCACCGGGCTGCCGATCCCGCTCGGCGCGATCATCGCCAAGCGGTCGCTGGGCGAGGCGACGCTGACGCGCCTCGCCGACTCGGTCCGTACGTCCGTGCGGGCGGCCTGGGACGACCCGGAGGTCTCCCGTCCGTACGTCATGGAGCACGCCCAGGAGATGGACCCGGCCGTCGCCGACCAGCACATCGGGCTGTACGTCAACGAGTTCACGGCCGACCTCGGCGAGGACGGCTACGCGGCGGTCCGGGGCCTGCTGACCCGCGCGGCGGCCGAGGGACTGGTACCGGCCCTCGGCCCGGACGCGCTGGCGTTCCCGTAAGGGGTGGGGGGTCAGACGTCGAGCTGGTCGGCGACCGCGCGGAGGAGGCCGGCGATCTTCTTGC
Source organism: Streptomyces lancefieldiae (assembly GCF_031845825.1). Taxonomy (NCBI): domain Bacteria; kingdom Bacillati; phylum Actinomycetota; class Actinomycetes; order Kitasatosporales; family Streptomycetaceae; genus Streptomyces; species Streptomyces lancefieldiae. Next base: position 36,821 of record NZ_JAVRFH010000032.1, read on the forward strand.
CGGCCGTCTTCTCGGGGTAGCGGCCCCGCTCCAGCATCGGGGTGATGTTCTCCAGGAGGGTCGTCAGGTCCTGGACGATGGAGGCCAGTTCGTCCGGCTTCTTGCGCTGTGCGGCCGCGACCGAGGGCGCGGGCTCCAGCAGGGTGAGGGACAGGGCCTGGTCACCGCGCTGTCCGGCGACCACGCCGAACTCCACGCGCTGTCCCGGCTTCAGGGTCTCGACTCCGGCGGGGAGGACCGAGGAATGGACGAAGACGTCACCGCCGTCGTCGCGGGAGAGGAAGCCGAAGCCCTTCTCGCTGTTGAACCACTTGACCTTGCCGGTGGGCACGTCTGTCCTCGTCCTCGTACTCGTCGGAAAACTGCTCGGAAACGGCTCTTGATAGCACTTGGGCGGGTCGTCCGGACCCGCCGGTACCAAGGCTAATGGTCTTGCAGCCGGTGACAAGACGTTCCCCGGCTGTTCCCTCGGGCTGGGAACTACCCTGGTCGGGTGCGTGACAAAACCCAAACGAATTCCGCCGCGCCCGGTGACCGACTGATCCGCGCCGGTGCGATCGTCTTCTTCGTCGGCGCCGTGGCCACCCTGGTCACGGTGGCCCCGCTGCTCATGGGGACGACGCCCTTCCCCACCTACATGTTCGTACTGAGCATGCTGATGGGAGTGGGCTTCCTGATCGCCGGCGCGGGGGTGTTCCGGTCGATCGCGGCGGGCCGGCGTCAGGCGCGCGCCGCGTCGGGGCCCTCGCCCGCCCCGTCGCCGTCCCGGTAGCCCGCGAGCCACGCCGGGAACCCGGTCAGGTCGGTGAGGACCGCGTCGGCGCCGGCCGCCCGCAGTTCCTCGGCGCTGTACGGGCCGCTGGCCACGGCCACGGAGTGGGCACCGGCGGCGCGGGCGCCGCGTATGTCGCCGAGGTGGTCGCCGACGTACACGTCGGCACTGTGCTCGCGCAGCGCCACGGCCTTCTGCTCGGCCCACAGGTCGCCGATCACGGCGTCCGGTTCGATGCCGAGGTGCGCCAGGTGCAGCTTGGCGTTCGGCTCGTACTTGGCGGTCACGACGATCGCCCGTCCGCCGGCCTCCCGTACGGCGGTGACGGCCTCCCGGGCGCCGGGCAGCGCGGGCGTGGCGGCGACGGCGTACGTCGGGTACATCTCCCGGTACAGGTCGGCGGTGGCCGCGATCTCCTCGGCCGGGAACCAGTGCGCCAGCTCCTCCTCCAGCGGCGGCCCGAGCCGGGTGACGGCCAGATCGGCGTCGACGTACGTCCCCGTCCGCTCGGTCAGCGCCAGGTAGCAGGCGCGGATGCCGGGGCGTGAGTCGATCAGCGTCATGTCCAGGTCGAAACCGACGGTGGGCGCGGGGCGGGTCGTGAATGCCATGGGCCCCATTGTGCCGGGAGACCCGGCGGGGCCGGCCCGATCACCCGCCCGGTGGCGACGGGTGATCGGCTCCGAGGCCACGACCGTGTCCCAGTCCGTCGGCCGCCCACCGCGGGCCGGCCCGCCGACGGCGTCCGCCGGGGACGGGACACCCAGGGGCGCCTGGTCAGCCCCGGGGGCGGCGGGCGCGCCAGAGGAGGTAGAGGGCCGTGGCCACCGCGGCGGAGTTCAGGACCCAGGGCAAGGTCTCGGTGATGGCGTCGCTCATGCGGCCCTCGGCGATCGGATCGCCCCAGCGGCCGTCCGTACGGCCCCACAGCCACACCACGCCCACGGCGGCGACCGTGCCGGGCAGGCCCAGTACCGCCCACTTCGCCTGGGCGGGGGTCAGGCGGCGGGAGAGGAAGACGAGCAGCCAGCCCAGAACCATCGGTTCGGGTCTGCTGAGGACGGTGCCGGCGACCAGCAGGGTGGCGGAGAGCAGCAGCAGGGGGCTGTTCCAGCCGCCCTCGGGCCACAGGCGGGGCAGGCGGCGGCGCCGGGCCCGCCCCGTCCTCCCGGCGACCGGCTCCGCGGGCTCCTCCACCGCCTCCGCGGCCGCCGGCTCCTTCTGCGCCGCCTCGTCCTTCTCCCTCGGCGGCGGCTTCAGCAGCTCCGGGATCTCGACGCCGCCGACGAACCCCGGCACGCTGTCGCCGCCGCCTCCGAACGGGCCGTTGTCCACCCGCCACCAGTCCGGCTGCGTGACGCCGTCCCCCAGCTCGTGCGCGCTCGCCGCGTGCGGCGGGGAGGGAACCGACGCGGGCTCGGGCTCCGACGCGGGCGGGGCGGGACGGGGGCGCGGGACGGCGCGCCACAGGCCCTTGCGCCGCTCCGCGTTCCCCGGCTCGCCCTCCTTCTGCACGGGCACGGCCGCGGGCGGCGCCGACGCCGGCGCGGCACCACCCCCGGCGCCCCCGGCACCACTTGCACCACTCGTGCCCCCCGCCGCGTCGACGATGTCGTCGGGGCTGCCGAGCCGGTCCAGGATGCGGCGGACGGCGGCGGGGCTGTCCACGGTGGTCCCGGCCCGGCGCCGGTCGATCTCGCCCCGCAGTTCGGCGACCAGCCGCATGCGGGTGGCCGACGGCAGCTGCCGTTGCTGGGCCACGTCACCGACGCGGCTCAGATACTCGTAGACGACCTGGTCGCTCTCGATCCCCACAAAGCCCTCCGGGGCGGTGTGTTGTGGTACCCCGTCGGACGAAGGTACCGAATGTTCCCGCCCGCGGCGCAGGTCCCCGCGCACCGCGCACCCACGCGACACCCCACCGTCGTACCCACCCGCTAACGTGGGCCGGATGAGCACCGAGGAGAAGTCCGCGGCCCCCCGGTCCCTCGCGGAAGCCCTCCGCGTCAGGGACGACGTCTCGCTGGCCGCCCTCCTGCGCAGCCGGCCCGACCTCGTCACTCCCGTCCCCACGGACCTCACCCAGCTCGCCACCCGCGCCGGTACCCGTGCCTCGGTCGTCCGGGCCCTGGAGCGGCTGGACCGGTTCGCGCTGCAGACCGCTCAGGCGCTGGCCGTGGCGGCGGACCCGGCGCCGTACGGCGAGCTGCTCGGTCTCATGGCCGGGGACCCCGGGGACACGGCTGACCCCGCCGTCTCGGCCGCCCTGCCCCGGGCCGTCGCCCTCCTGCGCGAGCAGGCCCTGGTGTGGGGCGCCGACGACCGGCTGCGGCTGGTGCGCACCGCGCGTGAGCTGCTCGCGCCCTCCCCGCAGCACCCGTCCCCGACCGGTCTCGGCCCCACGGTGCGGGAGGCGACGGCGGGGATGTCGCCCGGCCGGATCCAGGAGATCCTCGCCGCCGTCGGCCTGCCCTCGACCCACGACTCCGTCTCCGCCGTGTCCGCGCTCGGCGCCCTGTTCACCGACCGGAGGCGGATGGCGGCGCTCCTCGCCGAGCTGCCCGAGGAGTCCCGTGAGGTGCTGGCCCGGCTGGTGTGGGGACCTCCCTACGGTCAGGTCACCCACGATCCCGCACCGCACCTGCGCGCGCTGCTGGACCGCGGGCTGCTGCTGCCGACCGCCCCGGGCACGGTCGTCCTCCCCCGCGAGGCCGCCCTGCACCTGCGCGCGGGGCGGGCGCACCGCACGCCCGAGCCGGTGCCGCCGCCGGTGGAGGCCGCCGCCGCGCACCGTCCACAGCTTGTGGACGCCACCGCGGCCGGGCAGGCCCTGACGGCACTGGCGACCGTCGAGGAGCTGCTGAAGGACTGGGACGAGGGCGGCCCGGCGGTGCTGCGGGCCGGCGGGCTGAGCGTGCGCGACCTGAAGCGGACGGCCGTCGCCCTGGACGTGCCCGAGCCGGTCGCCGCCTTCTGGGTCGAGCTGGCCTACGCGGCCGGGCTGATCGCCTCCGACGGCGGTGGGGGTACCTCCCACGCCGTCAAGGCAGTGGGGGACGACGAGCGGTACGCGGCGACCCCGGCCTACGACGAGTGGCGCGAGCTGCCTCCCGCCGAGCGCTGGGCCCGGCTGGCCGTGACGTGGCTGACGGCCACCCGCACGCCGGGGGTGGTCGGCGGCCGGGACGCCAAGGACCGCACGCTCTCGGCGCTGGGCCCGAACCTGGACCGTTCGGTGGCGCCGGAGGTACGGCACCGGGTGCTGGCCCTGCTCGCCATGTTGCCGCAGGGCGCCTCGCCCACCGAGGAGTCGGTGCTCGCCCGGCTGCAGTGGGAGCGTCCGCTGCGCGCGCCCCAGCGGGAGCAGCGGACGCAGCCGGAGGAGGACCTGCGCACCAGGATCGCCCGGTGGACGCTGTCAGAGGCCGAGCTGCTGGGCGTCACCGGGCGCGGCGCGCTGGCGGCGCCCGGGCGGGCGCTGATCGGGGCGCCCGAGCCGCCGCACCGGGCCGAGTCGTCCGAGGGGCCCGGCGACAAGCTGCCCGTCCACCACCACACGCCGCCCGCGCCCGCTCCCCTCGCCCCCGCCGAGCAGGCCGTCGCCGCCGCGAGGGCCGCCCGGCTGCTCGCGCCGCTGTTCCCCGAGCCGTTGGACCACGTGCTGCTCCAGGCAGACCTGACGGCGGTGGCGCCGGGGCCGTTGGAGCGCCCGCTGGCCGACCTGCTGGGGGTGCTCGCGGACGTGGAGTCCAAGGGCGGGGCGACCGTCTACCGGTTCACGCCGGGCTCGGTGCGCCGCGCGCTGGACGCCGGGCGGACCGCCGCCGACCTGCACGCGTTCCTCGCCCGGCACTCCCGTACGCCGGTGCCGCAGCCACTGACGTACCTGATCGACGACGTGGCCCGGCGGCACGGGCAGTTGCGGGTGGGCGCGGCCTCGGCGTACGTGCGCTGCGACGACGACGCGACGCTGGACGAGATCCTCGCCGACAAACGGGCCGCCGGCCTCGGGCTGCGCCGTCTCGCGCCGACCGTGCTGGCCGCGCAGAGCGACCCGGCGGCGCTGCTGGAGGGGCTGCGCGCGATGGGGTTCGCGCCGGCCGCCGAGTCCGCCGCGGGCGACGTGCTGATCGCCCGGGCCGACGCTCACCGCACCCCGCCGCGTGCGGCACCGGAGCCGGTCCCGGACGGTCCGCCGGTCCCCGACGACACGCTTCTGACGGCGGCGATCCGCGCGATCCGGGCCGGCGACCTGGCCTCCACGACCCCGCGCAAGCCGGGCGCCGGGAGTGACGAGGACGGATCCTCGGGGGCGGGCGGTGAGCTGCCCCGCACGGGGGCCGCCGAGACCCTCGCCACCGTGCAGGCGGCCGTGATGACCGGCGAGGCGCTGTGGATCGGCTACGTGAACGCCGAGGGCGCCGCCAGCCAGCGCGTCATCGCCCCGATCCGGGTCGAGGGCGGCTTCGTCACGGCGTACGACCACACGGCGGACGAGGTACGCACGTATCCGCTGCACCGGATCACGGGCGTCGCCGAACTCGCCGACGACGCGACGTGACGTGGCGTGACCTGCGGTGACCCGGTTCCCCGGGTTTCACACCCGTCCGGCCGCGATTCCTTCTTCTTGCGCACTTTCGGGCGTATGCCGTGATTCATGCACGCCACGCCGGGTGATTCGCACCTGAGAGGGAGCTTTTTTCATCTTCCGCATCGAGTCGTCGGCGGTCGGGCAGCCACCGGGTGTCCTGCACCGAACCGAAAGGGGAAACCCGATGCGTGCCGTTCGTCGTGTCGCCACCGTCCTGACCTCCACCGCCGCACTGATCGCGGCGTTCGCCGCCGACGCCGCCGCGATCGGTATCGACCTGGGTGGCGGCTTGACCTTCTGATCCGTCCGTTCCGCCCCCCTGCCGCGGGCCGGGTCCCCGCCCTCCTGGACCCGGCCCGCTCCCGAGCCACTCACTGCCCCGCATGCCCCTCGCGCCCGTCGCGCCCGTCGCGCCCCTCACGCCACCGGAAGCCCCTCCCCCCGAAAGGCCGGACACCCCATGCCCTCCCCTCTCCCCGGTCCCGACCGTTCCGCCGCCCGCTCCGCCGTCGCCGTCTCCGTCGCCGCCCTGATCACCGCCGCAGCGCTGTTCGGGGCGCTCGCTCCCAAGGCCACCGCGCTGCCGCTGCCCCTGCCGTCCACCGGCGTCGAGCCCCTGGTCACGGAGGGGGTCACCATCGAGGGGCCGCTGATCAACAACCTCACACTCCGGTAGCCCGGCCCCGCGATCAGGCACACTGGACGTTTGGCCGATCCGTCCAGTCGCGGTCGGCCGTACGCACGCGAAAGGGTGCCGCCCGTGAATGGTCCGCTGATCGTCCAGTCCGACAAGACCCTGCTCCTCGAAGTCGACCACGAGCGGGCCGGCGACTGCCGTCGGGCCATCGCGCCGTTCGCCGAGCTGGAGCGTGCGCCGGAGCACATCCACACCTACCGCGTGACCCCGCTGGGCCTGTGGAACGCGCGGGCCGCCGGACACGACGCCGAGCAGGTCGTGGACGCGCTCGTCGAGTACAGCCGCTACCCGGTGCCGCACGCGCTGCTGGTCGACATCGCCGAGACGATGGACCGCTACGGCCGCCTCACCCTCTCCAAGCACCCGGCGCACGGGCTGGTCCTGACCACCACCGACCGGCCGGTGCTGGAGGAGGTCCTGAAGTCCAAGCGGATCGCGCCGCTGGTCGGCAACCGCATCGACCCCGACACGGTGGTCGTGCACCCCTCCGAGCGCGGGCAGATCAAGCAGACGCTGCTGAAGCTGGGCTGGCCCGCCGAGGACCTCGCCGGATACGTCGACGGCGAGGCGCACCCGATCGAGCTGGCCGAGGACGGGTGGGCGCTCAGGCCCTACCAGAAGCAGGCCGTGGAGAACTTCTGGCACGGCGGCAGCGGTGTCGTCGTCCTCCCCTGCGGCGCCGGCAAGACGCTGGTCGGGGCCGGTGCGATGGCGCAGGCCAAGTCCACGACGCTGATCCTCGTCACGAACACCGTCTCCGCCCGGCAGTGGAAGCACGAGCTCGTCAAGCGCACCAGCCTGACCGAGGACGAGATCGGCGAGTACAGCGGGACGCGGAAGGAGATCCGGCCGGTCACCATCGCCACGTACCAGGTACTGACGACGAAGCGGAAGGGCGTCTACCCGCACCTGGAGCTGTTCGACTCCCGGGACTGGGGCCTGATCGTCTACGACGAGGTGCACCTGCTGCCGGCGCCGGTCTTCAAGTTCACCGCCGACCTCCAGGCGCGCCGCCGGCTGGGCCTGACCGCGACCCTGGTGCGCGAGGACGGCCGCGAGTCGGACGTGTTCTCCCTCATCGGCCCGAAGCGGTTCGACGCCCCGTGGAAGGAGATCGAGGCGCAGGGCTACATCGCACCCGCCGACTGCGTGGAGGTCCGGGTCAACCTCACCGACTCCGAGCGGCTCGCGTACGCGACGGCCGAGGCGGAGGAGAAGTACCGCTTCTGCGCGACGACCGACACCAAGCGGAAGGTGACGGAGGCGATCGTGCGGCGTTTCGCCGGGCAGCAGACCCTCGTCATCGGCCAGTACATCGACCAGCTCGACGAGTTGGGCGAGCACCTGGGCGCGCCGGTCATCAAGGGTGAGACGTCCAACGCCCAGCGGGAGAAGCTCTTCGACTCCTTCCGGCGGGGTGAGATCAGCGTCCTCGTCGTGTCGAAGGTCGCGAACTTCTCCATCGACCTGCCGGAGGCGACGGTCGCGATCCAGGTGTCCGGCACCTTCGGGTCCCGGCAGGAGGAGGCCCAGCGTCTGGGCCGGGTGCTGCGCCCCAAGGCCGACGGCCACCAGGCGCACTTCTACTCGGTCGTCGCCCGCGACACGCTCGACCAGGACTTCGCCGCCCACCGCCAGCGCTTCCTGGCGGAACAGGGCTACGCCTACCGGATCATGGACGCGGACGAGCTGCTGACGGAGAGCTGAGCGATCGGAGGCCGGTCCCGGGCGCTCACCTGCGGCGGACGCCGGCCTCCTCGTCGTACGCGCCGAGGACGACCACGTCGAAGGCGGCGCCGGCGAACACCCTGACGGCGCGCAGGGCACCGAGCCGGTGCCGCCGGCTGCCGGCCAGGGGCGTGGCACCGGACGCGCGGCCGGGTGCCGGTGCGGGGAAGATGGTTGCTGCGCTCATGTCCTCATGGTGTGACCGCGACCCCCGTGCGGGCATCGGTCTGCGGGCCGAACCCACGGGCCCGTCCGCTACGACCGTGGAGGGAGCGCGTCCCCCAGAGCGGAGGACGTGATCCCCTAGGGGCCCCCTCGGGGTCGGGAGAAAACCACTGGCCCGCGCCTCCCGCGTTCCCCTAGAATCTCCGCTCTTGCCCGCCTCCCCACGGAGTGCCGCCGGCCGGACGGAAACCGGTCGGCCCACCGCGCACACCCGCGCCCACCCCATCGCAGGTCTCCCGGAGGCACCCCCTTGTCCACGCCCGTCCACGACGACCCCCTCTCCAAAGAGCGCTCGCACCTCGCGTCGTCCCGTTCCGCCCTGCGCGCCATGCGTGAGGACGTCGAGTCCCTCGACATCACCGACGTCACCGCGAACTGGGTCAACGCCGCTGTCCTGGAGCACCAGATCGAGCAGCGCATCAAGGCGCTCGCCGACCTCAGCGACACCCCGTTGTTCTTCGGCCGGCTCGACTACCTGCACGCCCCGGGGGCCGAGCAGGCGGAGGGCGGGGAAGGGGAGCGCTTCTACATCGGGCGCCGGCACGTGCACGACGCGGACGGCGACCCGATGGTGATCGACTGGCGGGCGCCGGTCTCGCAGCCGTTCTACCGGGCGTCGAAGAAGGACCCGATGGACATCGCGCTGCGCCGCCGCTTCGGGTACACCGGCGGGGAGCTCACGGCGTACGAGGACGAGCACCTGTCCGACCCCGGCGAGGCGGCGACCACCAGCAAGCTGCTCCAGCAGGAGATCGAGCGGCCCCGTGTCGGCCCGATGCGCGACATCGTGGCGACCATTCAGCCCGAGCAGGACGAGATCGTGCGCGCCGGGCTCGCCGGCTCGGTCTGTGTGCAGGGCGGCCCCGGGACCGGGAAGACCGCCGTCGGACTGCACCGGGTCGCCTTCCTCCTCTACGCCCACCGCGAGCGCCTCGCCCGCACCGGCACGCTCGTCATCGGGCCGAACAAGTCCTTCCTGCACTACATCGAGCAGGTGCTCCCGGCGCTCGGCGAGCTGACGGTCCACCAGGCCACCGTGGACGACCTGGTCGCGCACGTCGAGGTGCGCGGGGCGGACGACGCCACGGCGGCGGTGGTCAAGGGCGACGCGCGGATGGCGGAGGTACTGCGCAGGGCGCTCTACTCGCACGTCACCCTGCCCACCGAAGGGGTCGTCGTCGTACGCGGGTCACGCCGGTGGCGCGTGCCGGCGTACGAGCTGGAGGAGATCGTCCGCGAACTGCTCGCCCGCGACATCCGCTACGGTGCCGCCCGCGAGGCTCTCCCGCAGCGCGTCGCGCACGCCGTACTGGTGCAGATGGAGCGGGCGGGCGAGGCACCGGACGACCGGGTGCAGAACGCGGTGGCGCGCAACGCCGCGGTGAAGGCGTGGGTGAAGGCGGTCTGGCCGCAGGTCGACCCCGCGAAGCTCGTCCTGCGCCTCCTGTCGGACCCGGACTTCCTCGCCGAGCACGCCGAGGGCGTCCTCACCGAGGACGAGCGGAAGGCGGTGCTGTGGGTGAAGCCGGCCCGCTCGGTGAAGTCCGCCAGGTGGTCCCCCGCCGACGCCGTGCTGATCGACGAGGCCACCGACCTGATCGAGCGCACCCACTCCCTCGGGCACGTGGTCCTCGACGAGGCGCAGGACCTCTCCCCGATGCAGTACCGGGCGGTGGGCCGGCGCTGCTCCACGGGCTCGGCGACCGTCCTCGGCGACCTGGCGCAGGGCACCACGCCGTGGGCGACCCGGAGCTGGCGGGAGGCCCTGGACCACCTGGGCAAGGGCGAGGCCGTGGTCGAGGAGCTGACGGCCGGTTTCCGCGTGCCGACGGACGTCATCGAGTACGCCTCCCGGCTGCTGCCGCACATCGCGCCCGGTCTGACGCCGGTGGCGTCGATCCGCGAGAACCCGGGCTTCTTCGAGATCCGTACGGCCGAAGCCGGTACGGCCGACGTGGTGGCGGCGTGCCGCGAACTGCTGGAGCGCGAGGGCTCGGTCGGCCTGATCGTCGCCGACGCGCGGGTGCCGGAGCTGGCGGACGCCCTCGGGGCGGCGGGGATCGGCTTCATCGGACCGGGCGAGGAGACGACCCTCACCACCCGGCTGACCCTGGTCCCGGCCTCGCTGGCCAAGGGTCTGGAGTACGACTACGTGGTCCTGGACGAACCGCAGGCCGTGGTCGACGGCGAACCGGACGAGCGGACGGGTCTGCGCCGGCTGTACGTCTGCCTGACCCGAGCGGTGTCGGGGCTGATCGTGACGCACGGGACGGACCTGCCGCCGCAACTGGCCTAGCCGGCGCGGCCGCGGGCGGTCGGGCCTCCCCCGTGCCCGAACGCCCTGGGAAGTACTCCCAGGGCGGCACGGGTGGACGATGAAGGCCCCGCTCATGGGGCCCCCGCTCGGGCGAAGCCGAGCGTGGGGGAAGCACCCCGCAACGCCGGGCCGCGGCTGCGGGCAGTCGCGGCTCCCACAGTGCCCGAACGGCCAGGGAAGGACCCCCAGGGCGGCACGGGTGGACGATGAAGGCCCCGCTCATGGGGCCCCCGCTCGGGCGAAGCCGAGCGTGGGGGAGGCACCCCGCAACGCCGGGCCGCGCGCCCCGCCCCCGCGAGCGGTCACGCCGGTGACCGGACGAGCGACGCTCAGTCCCCCAGTACCCGCCGCCACTCCGCGACCGCTTCCGCCGACACCGGCCCGCTCCACCCGGCGGGCCTCGCCGCGCCGCCGATGTGGAAGCCGTCGATCCCCGCGTCCAGCAGCCCCGGCACATGGTCCAGCCGCAGCCCGCCGCCCACCAGCAACTGCTGCTCGTACCCCGGCTCTCCCCGCCGCCGCGCCTCGGCGAGCAGGACGGCCAGTCCCTCGTCCACCCCACCGGCCGCGCCGGCCGTCAGATAGGTGTCCAGGCCGGGAAAGTCCGCGAGCTGCTTGCGCAGGGCGTCCCGGTTCCCGGCGCGGTCGATCGCCCGGTGGAACGTCCACCGGCACCCGTCCAGCGCGCCGGCGACCCGCTCCACCGCCCCGAGGTCCACGTCACCGTGCGCGTCGAGGAACCCGAGCACGAACTCCGAGGCCCCGGCCTCCTCCCGCATCGTCCCGGCGACCCGCACCAGCCGTTCGACGTCCCCGGCCGCGAACCCGTCCGCGAGCCGCAGCATCACGCGTACGTCGATGTCGACGGCGGCGCGGATCGCGGCGACGGTCGCGGTCGACGGGGTGAGTCCGTCGGCCGCCATGTCGGTGACCAGTTCGAGGCGATCCGCGCCTCCGGCCTGGGCGGCGACCGCGTCCTCGACGTCGAGGGCGATCACCTCCAGGACTGCACGCTTGCTCATGGGACCCCATTCGTCGGCCTGCTACAGGTCTAGTCCAATCCAAGACTACGCCCAGACGGCGGGCCGGGGCTCCCCCGCGTCCCGGGACGCGCCCCCCACGGGAGGACCGCTCAGCCGCTCAGCCGCTCAGCCGCCGAAGAGGTTCAGCTCCTCCGGGCTCACCCCGGCCAGCTCGTATCCGGCCGCGCCGTCCAGGGGCCGGCCCGCGTACAGCCGTACGAGGGTCGCGGCGTCGCCGATGAACCGGCCCGGCGACCGCTCGCCGCTCACCTCGCCCAGCTTCAGGGGTTCGTCCCTGTCGTCGAGGTCGGCGTGGAGCGGCACGTGGCCGCGCTCGCGGGTGACCGTGCCGAGCAGCGCGAGCGCCTCCGGCAGCCCGCGCCCCGCGTACGCCCCCGGCTCGCCGAGGGCCACCCGCACATCCCCGGCGTGCACCCACTCGCCCAGCGCGAGCATGTCCAGGGCGCCGCCGGCCCGGTTGATCACCGGACCGGCCTCGGTCATGCCGCGCTCCAGCTCGTCGAGGACCCGGGCGTTCGTCCAGTCGGCGCGCTCGGCGATGTCGCGGTCGTTGGACTCGGGCGAGAAGACGCCCTCCTCGAAGCGGTTCTCCACCGTCCGCATCAGCGCGCTGGAGCAGTGCGCCAGCACGTCCCGCACGGTCCAGCCCGGACACGCGGCCATCGGCAGCGCGAAGTCCTCGTCCGGCCGGGAACGCAGCAGGGGCACCAGTTCGTCCCGCTCGGTGACCAGCAGCCGCCCGGGCAGCTCGGGGTCGCGTACGTCGTGCGTGTCAGCAGGAGTCGTCATGGGACCACGTTAGGGCCGGCACCGCCCCGCGGTCAGCGTCCCGGCAGGCGGTCCAGTTCGGCGGCGAAGAGGACGGCGGGGTCGAACTCCGTGCCCTCGAAGCGGCCCGCGTGTTCCGGGGACGGAACGCCGTGCGGCCGGGTCCAGAAGGTCAGGGCGCGACGGAGGGCCCCGGCGGAGGCCGCGTGGCCGTCCGCCCGCCGCCTCCCCGCTCCCGCTCGGCCGAGGACCCGGTCGTCGCGCGTGGCCCGCCCGCCCTTCCGCGTCCGCTGGGAGAATGCGCCCATGGCCGACCTCGACGCCCTGCGCTCCCGCTTCGCCCGTGCCCTCGACGCGACCAGGAACCCCGCACCCGGGCCGGACCCGGCGCCGTACGCCGACAACCTGCTCGCCCGCTGGCAGGAGCCCCAGCGCCACTACCACACGCTCACCCACCTGACCGCGGTCCTGGACCACGTCGACGTACTGGCTCAGTACGCGGACCACCCGGACGTCGTACGCCTCGCCGCCTGGTTCCACGACGCGGTCTACCTGCCCGAGCGGTCCGAGAACGAGGAGCGCTCGGCCCGTCTCGCCGAGCGCGCCCTGCCCGAGGCCGGGGTCCCGGCGGGCAGGACCGCCGAGGTGGCACGGCTCGTCCGCCTCACCGTCACCCACGCCCCGGCCGACGACGACCGCGACGGGCAGGTGCTGTGCGACGCGGACCTGGCGATCCTCGCCTCGCCCCCGTCGGCGTACGCGGCGTACACGGCGGCCGTCCGCGAGGAGTACCGCTTCGTGCCGAACGACGCCTTCCGCGAGGGCAGGGCCGCGGTGCTGCGCCAACTCCTGGGCCTGCCCCGCCTGTTCCACACCCCGCACGGGCGGCGGGAGTGGGAGGCGACGGCCCGCTACAACCTCCGCGGCGAGCTGGAAATGCTGTCGCTCCCGGACACCCCGGCGCCGTAGCCTGCCCGGCATGCGGACCATGGGTGGGGAACAGGTGGAAGAGGCCGTCGCGAGCGCCGTCGCGCTGCTGCGGACGGCGACGGACCGGGACTGGGAGGCGGCGCGGGCCGGCGGCCTGGAGTGGAGCTGCCGGTACACGGCGGAGCACATCGCGGGCGACCTCATCGCCTACGCGGGCCAGTTGGCCGGACGCGCCACCGAGGCCTACGTCCCCTTCGAGATCACCCTGGACGGCACCGACGACGGGTTGGACCCCGCCGACAACGAGGGCGTCCTCCAGGTGATCGAGACGACCGGCGCGCTGCTCGCCGCCGCCGTCCGCACCACCCCGCGCGAGGTCCGCGCCTTCCACCCGTACCCCTTCCGCAGCGCGAACCGCGAGGGCTTCGCCGCCATGGGGATCACCGAGGTGCTGGCGCACACGCACGACATCGCCGAAGGCCTGGGCCTGACCTACGAGCCGCCCGCCGGACTGTGCGAGGACGTCCTCACCCGGATCTTCCCGCACGTCCAGCCCGGCGCCGACCCCTGGCGCACCCTGCTGTGGGCCACCGGCCGGGGCGAACTGCCCGGGCGCGCCCCGGTCACCGAGTGGCGCTGGCGCAACAACCTCGTGATCCCGGCCGAGCGGCTCACCCTCCAGGGGGTCACGCCCGCCGCGGCCACCGACCTGGCGGCGGGCGGCGACGGTGGGTTCGCGTGGGTCGACGGCGGGCCGTTCCAGGGCACCCGGGACGCCGCCGGGATGCTGCTGAAGGCGTACGAGGCGGGCGTGCACCGGCCGGAGTGGGGCGTGTTCACACTCGTGCGGAAGGAGGACGGGCGGGCGGTCGGCGGCATGGGCTTCCACGGCGCGCCCGACGAGGACGGCCGGGTGGAGATCGGCTACGACCTCGCCGAGGCCGCCCGCGGACACGGTTACGCCACCGAGGGCCTGCGCACGCTGTCCGCGTGGGCGCTCGCCCGCGAGGAGGTGACGTCCGTGTTCGCCACGACCGAGCCGGACAACACCGCGTCGCAGGCCGTCATCGCCCGCGCCGGTTTCACCCGGGTCGCCGGGGAGGACACCGAGGCCGCCGAGGACACCGCGCAGTTCGCCTACGAGCTGCGCGGCTGAGCGGAGCCCTTGCGCCGGCGCAGCCCCGCACCGTGCAGCAGCCGCACCACCTCACGGCTGCTGACCTGAAGGGCACCGGCGCGGACGGCGTCGGCGTACCGCTGGGCGGGGAGGTCGTAGTGGTCGCGCTCGAAGGCGCGGCGCGGCACGCCCAGCCGCTCGGCGAACGCGTGCAGTTCGGCGTAGGAGACGTCGCTGACGAGGTGGGACCACATGCGGCCGTGACCCGGCCAGGTCGGCGGATCGATGTAGACGGTCACCGGGCGGCCCTGGTCACGAGGACTGCGCGTCGCCGGTGGCCGCGCCCAGCGTGCCGACCGCCGCGACCTTCACCCCCGCCTTGCCGCACACCCAGTGCGGGTCGGGGCCGAGTTCCGGCTCGACGTCCAGCGCGTGCGGGTCGCCGGAGCCGCACACCGGGCACAGCGGCCAGCGGCCGTACCGCTCCAGCAGGGCGTCCTGCACGTCCTGCGCGACCAACCCGGCCACGAACTCCGCGCCCTCGGGCCACTGCTCGACCCACCAGCGCCGCTGCACGACGGACTCCTCGACCAGCGACACCACGTCCGGCTCGGCGACCTCGCCCGCCACCAGGTCGGCGAGCACGAGGGCGCGCGCGGCGTGCAACGCCTGCTCCAGGGGGCTGATGGGGTCCATGCACCCATTGTGCGCACTCTTGACCCACGAACCGAAACGAAAATATCTTTCATGAGTGACCGATGAAGTGAAGGAAACTTTCGCAGGCTCGGGCGGCACCAGGGCCTCGCTTCCCGCGCCCGCCGCCCTCGCCGCCAAGGTGCGCACGCTGGCGCCGTCGATGACCCGTTCCATGCAGCGGGTCGCCGAGGCCGTCGCGGACGACCCGGCCGGCTGCGCGGCCCTCACGGTCACCGGCCTCGCCGAGCTCACCGGCACCAGCGAGGCGACCGTCGTGCGCACCGCCCGGCTGCTCGGCTACCCCGGCTACCGCGATCTGCGCCTCGCGCTCGCCGGACTCGCCGCGCAGCAGCAGTCCGGCCGCGCGCCCGCGATCACGACCGACATCGCGGTCGACGACCCGATCGCCGACGTCGTCGCCAAGCTGGCCTACGACGAGCAGCAGACCCTTGCCGACACCGCCGCCGGCCTGGACACCGTCCAGCTCGGCGCGGCCGTCGCCGCGCTCGCCACCGCCCGCCGCACCGACGTGTACGGCATCGGCGCCTCCGGGCTGGTCGCCCAGGACCTCACCCAGAAGCTCCTGCGCATAGGGCTCATAGCCCACGCCCCCAGCGACCCGCACCTCGCCGTCACCAACGCGGTGCAGTTGCGCGCCGGGGACGTCGCCCTCGCGATCACGCACTCCGGGTCGACGGGGGACGTCATCGAACCGCTGCGGGTCGCCTTCGAACGCGGCGCGACGACCGTCGCCATCACCGGCCGCCCCGACAGCCCCGTCACGCAGTACGCCGACCACGTGCTGACCACGTCCACGTCGCGGGAGAGCGAGCTGCGGCCGGCGGCGATGTCGTCGCGGACGAGTCAGCTGCTGGTCGTGGACTGCCTGTTCGTGGGGGTGGCGCAGCGGACGTACGAGTCGGCGGCGCCGGCTCTGGCGGCTTCCTACGAGGCGTTGGCGCACCGGCATGGATCGCGCGGTAGACCGTAGGGGTTGTTCGCCGTACGCGACTGCGAGTCCGTTGTGGCTGGTCGCGCAGTTCCCCGCGCCCCTGGGTAAGTGCAGGCACCGAAGTGGAGAAGAGCCGCCCTCATGACCTCAACCCCCCATCACCCCGACCTCCGCTCCCAGTTGGAGACCCTGACCACCGAGGCGTTCCGGCCCGAGCTGGCCGAGATCGACCGGATGGCCACCCTCGACATCGCGCGGCTGATGAACGGCGAGGACACCGCCGTGCCCGCCGCCGTCGCCCAGCGGCTGCCCGAGATCGCCGCCGCCATCGACGCCGTGGCCGCCCGCATGACGCGCGGCGGCCGGCTGGTCTACGCGGGCGCCGGCACGGCGGGCCGGCTCGGCGTGCTGGACGCCTCGGAGTGCCCGCCCACCTTCAACACCTCCCCCGGGCAGGTCGTCGGCCTCATCGCGGGCGGCCCGGACGCCATGGTCACCTCCGTGGAGGGCGCCGAGGACTCGGCCGACCTGGCCCGCGCGGACCTGGACGCCCTCGCCCTCACCCCCGACGACACGGTGGTCGGCGTCTCCGCCTCCGGGCGCACGCCGTACGCCGTCGGCGCCGTCGAGCACGCCCGCGCGCTCGGCGCGCTGACCATCGGCCTGGCCTGCAACCCGGGCAGCGCCCTGGCCGCCGCCGCCGAGCACGGCATCGAGGTCGTCACCGGCCCCGAACTGATCACCGGCTCCACCCGCCTGAAGGCCGGCACGGCGCAGAAGCTGGTCCTGAACATGCTGTCGACGATCACGATGATCCGGCTCGGCAAGACCTACGGGAACCTGATGGTGGACGTCCGCGCCTCCAACGAGAAGCTGCGCGCCCGCTCCCGCCGTATCGTCGCGCTCGCCACCGGGGCCGCCGACGACGAGATCGAGCGCGCCCTGACCGCCACCGGCGGCGAGGCCAAGAACGCCATCCTGGCCCTGCTGGCCGGCGTGGACGGCCCCACGGCCGCCCGTCTTCTGGCGGGCTCCGGCGGCCACCTGCGCGCGGCGCTGGCGGCGGCGGACGGCTGACCGCACACCCGGGGCCGTCAGCACCGTCGGCACCGTCGGCGCGGTGTGCGACTCTGGGGAGCATGAACCACGCCCAGCTGACCGCCCTGGGCCGCGCCCTGCGTCTCCTCGGTGAGCACGGCGAGGCCCTGACCACCGACACGCCGGAGGCCAAGCTGCACGAGGTCCGCGCGGACCTGAAGCGTGCGCTGGACCAGTTGGAGGAGGGCGTCACGACGGCGGCCCCCAGCACCCGCTGCCCCGAGCATCCGAACGGCCCGGTCGACAAGGCCGCCCCCGACCTGTGCCTCCTGTGCGAGACCCGGCGCCGCGCCGCCCGCCGCGCCGAGTACAACGGCGGCCCCGTCCCGGCCCGGCCCACCGAGCCGGTCCCGTCCCGGTACGGGGTGCGCGGTGACCGGCCGCAGCCCCAGCAGCGCTGGCTGCCCGAGCTGTGGAACGGGCAGGCGTGGCAGCTGTGCGGCACCCCGCGCCGCGACCGCCGCGAGGCCGAGCTGTACATCGCGGCCCAACTGCGCGGCCCGCGCGCGGCCATGGCGTACCGGCTCGTCCACGAGTTCACCGACTACGAGGTGCTGCGGGTGTGGGGGACGCCGGTACGGGTGGACATCGAGCCGATGGGCGGCCTCTGAGCCACCGGGTCAGATCTGGTTCTCGCCGCCGTCGACGTACCAGTTGGCGCCGAGGACGAAGCTGCTCTGCCCGGAGGCGAGGAAGGCCACCACCGCGGCGACCTCCTCGGGGCGCCCCATCCGCCCGATCGCGGTGTCCGCGGTGACCTTCGCCCGGCCGGCGGACGCGTTCTCCCCGCCGAAGAGGTCCGTGATCCCGGGGGTGTCGACCGGGCCCGGGGAAACGGCGTTGACCCGGATGCCACGGCCCTTGAGCTCGTTGGCCCAGCCCCGCGCGAAGGACCGGACGGCGGCCTTGGAGGCGGCGTACAGACTGAACGCCTCGGCACCGTTGTCGCCGGCGGTCGAGGCGTTCAGTATCACCGACGCACCGTCATTGAGCAGTGGCAACGCCTTCTGCACGGTGAAGAGCGTGCCCCGCACGTTGACGCCGAAGATCTGGTCGATGTGCTCCTCGGTGATCTGCTCCAGCGGCGCGAGCAAGGCGGTCCCCGCGTTGGCGAAGACCACGTCCAGCCCCTTCCCCCGAGCGCGGACCGCGTCGTAGAGCCGGTCCAGGTCGGCCAGGTCCGTGACGTCCCCGGCCACCGCCGTGACCCTCGCCGAACCGATGGTCTCCACAGCCGCGTCCAGCTCGGCCTTGCGCCGGCCGGTGATGAACACGTGCGCACCCTCGTCCGCCAGCCGTACGGCGGAGGCGAGGCCGATCCCGGTACCGCCGCCGGTGACGACGGCGGTCTTGCCTTCCAGCTGTCCCATGACGCATGACCTCCACAGAGAATTCGGTACCGATCGGTACTGAAAAGGACCGTAGCACATCTGCACCGGTCGGTACCGAAGGCGTAGACTGGGGTCATGGAGACGCGACAGAAGGGGACGATCGGCCGGCCGAGGGGCTTCGACGCCGACGAGGCCCTCGAACAGGCCATGCGGGTCTTCTGGAGGCAGGGCTATGAGGCCGCCAGCCTCACTGACCTCACCAACGCCATGGGCATCACCCGCACCAGCATGTACGCGGCCTTCGGCAACAAGGAGGACCTGTTCCGCAAGGCCCTGGAACGCTACGAGGAGGGCCCCGCCGCATACGTCGCCCGGGCCCTGGAGGAGCCGACCGCCCGTGAGGTGGCCACCGCGTTCCTGAACGGGGCCGTCCGCACCAGCACGCGCCCCGACTGCCCGCCCGGATGCCTGGGCGTCCAGGGCTCCCTCGCCGCCGGCGACACGGGACTCCCCGTCCGGGACCTGCTCGCCGACTGGCGCAACGAGGGCGTCTCCCGCCTCCGCGACCGGTTCCGGCAAGCCGTCGACGACGGCGACCTGCCCTCCGGCGCCGACCCCGTGGACCTCGCCCGCTACCTGATGACCGTCGCCAACGGCATCGCCGTCCAGGCCGCCGGCGGCGCCGGCCCGGAAGACCTCCAGCGGGTGGCCGACATGGCCCTGCGGGGCTGGCCGCCCGCCTGACGACGAGGCACGGCGCCCTCTACGGCCGCACGCTCTCGTGGTTGGTGCGGCGCAGCCGGGCGCGCATCACCTCCTCCGGCGGCGCGTCCGCCACCGACGCCCTCGGGCAGTCCCACTCCCGGCCACCGCCGACCGGCCGCAACCGCACGCTGCCGCCGGCGTGCCCCATGACCTCCCCCACGCGCCCGTCCCTCACGTCCACGGCGTGCGTCCCGATCGCCGGCCGCTCACCCCGCACCACCGACGCCAGCCGCTCGGCGACCCGGACGTTGCAACGCCCCAGCTCGACCAGGGCGAACGGCTCCTCGCTGGCGCCGGTCACCGGATCGACGCACAGGGACGGCAGCACGACACCGGCGTCCACCAGGGCCTGACGCAGGGACTCGACGACTTCTTCGGTCGACCGCACCCTTCCTCACCTCCACGCTGAGTTTCCGATTCGCTACACAGCGTGTCTGCCCCGCCTCTAACCTGGCCATACAAGGCGCACCAACAACCGCTGCTGTACGACCCGGAGTTTCGTTGCCATGCCTGGACCGAAAGACCTCGACCCGTCGTCGTCCCCCCGCGCCTTGCTGGGCGCCGAGTTGCGCCACGCCCGCGAGAAGGCCGGACTGAGCCAGGAAGAGCTGGGCGGACGGTTGTTCGTCAGCGGCTCGTTCATCGGACAGCTCGAGTCGGGTACGCGCAGGATGCAGCCGGAGTACGCGCGGCTGCTGGACGAGGCGCTGGGGACGGAGGACTTCTTCCAACGGAACTGCGTGGCCTCGGCGAAGTCGAAGTATCCCGAGCATTTCGCCGAGGCGGCGGAGGCGGAGGCCGTCGCTACGACGATCAGGCATTACCTGCCTCTCCTCATCCCCGGCCTCTTGCAGACCCCGGCCTACGCCGAGGCCCTGTTCCGCACCTATCGGCCCGTGGCATCCGACTCCGAGATCGAACAGTTGGTTGCCACCCGCATGGAGCGGGCCCGTCTACTGGACGGTCCAACACCCCCGCTGTTGTGGGTGGTGCTTGACGAGGCCGCGCTCCGTCGACCAGTAGGTGGAGCAGCAGCCATGGCTGCAACCCTCCGCCACGTGGCGGACTTGGCGGGCCGCCGCCGGATCATCGCGCAGGTACTGCCGTTCAGCGCCGGAACCCATGCTGCGATGGGCGGCTCCCTGAAGCTCATGGAGTTCGCCGACGCTGCCCCGCTCTGCTTCGTCGAGGGGCTGGACATGGGAAACCTGCTGGACGATCCGGCCACGGTCGCCCGTCACACACTGACGTTCAGCCTCCTCCAGGCCACTGCTCTCTCACCACCTGACTCCCTGGATCTGATCCTGTCGGTGGCACAGACTTACGAGCATGACGAGCATCCCTGAGGCCGATCTCAGTACCGCCGCTTGGCACAAGTCCAGCTACAGCGCAGGCGACGGCGGCGACTGCCTCGAAGTCGCCGCCGGGAACCCGACCACCGTCCCCGTCCGCGACTCCAAGAACCCCCACGGCCCGAAACTCCTCTTCCGGGCCGACTCCTGGGCGGTCTTCGTCAACGGCCTCAAGGCCTCCTCGACTTCCACGTGACCGCCGGGGCCGCCAGGCCGTAGACGAGGAGGAGGCCGCCGACCAGATAGTCGTCCGACGCCTCTTCCTCCTGGGCCTTCTTCTGCTGGTCGTACGTCCGGGTGCCCGCCGACCGGCCGTCGGCGAAGTCGTAGAGGTCGCACGTCTCGCCCGGCTTCATCACACCGGACCTCTCGGCGTCGCCGTACTCCTTGATGATGCCGTCGCAGCGCGGCGTGCCGTCCGCGGTCGCCGCCCTGACGACGATGACCGCGCCGACGACCGCGGGCACGAGGAGGAAGAGGGCCAGGGCGAGGCCTCGACGCGTCACGCCCCGGGCCTCAGCAAGGGCAGCGCCGCGAACTCGTGGCCCTCCCACAACCGCCGCGACGCCTCTTCCGGGTACGGCGCGACGACCGGCTCGGCGTCCAGGACCTGCACCAGGCGCCGTTCCGTGTCGTACGCGGGCCAGCCGGGGTCGCCCGTGCGCGCGAAGGACGTCCACGCGGCCCGGAACCGGGAGGACAGGGCCAGCGCCTGCGGGGACGGCTCCGCACCGGCGAAGAGGAGGGCGCCGAGGTCGGCCTGGTAGGTGCCGAAGAGGAGGGGGAGGTCCAGGGCGTGGCAGGCGCCGAGGGCGCCGCCGTTGCCCGGGGCCGGCCAGGTCAGCTCGTAGGCGTGGGACCGGCCGCCGCCCGCGAGGTGGGCCTCGGCCAGGTGCAGGGACGGCATGGCGAACAGCCAGTCGGTCTGGACGCGTTCGTACAGCTCACCGGGGGACGCCCCGGGGAAGGCGGCACGGTAGGCCCGCTCGCCGTCCGGGCCGGGCCCGAAGAGGCGCAGGGCCGACGTGGCACGCTCGTCCGTGATCTGGCCCAACTGGCCGGCCATGGCAACGAAGAGGCGGAACTCGTCGCGGTTGTGGCCGACGACCAGGTCCACGTCGCGGGACGCGCCGGACGCGAGCGCCTGCCAGGGCGTGACCGGCAGGATCTCGCCGTCCACGACCGGCGCGTACGGGGTGACCGTCGGCGCGGCCCGGCCCCAGCGGTCGACGTACCGGGGCATCTTCGCGGACAGGGTCTGGCCCGCCTTGACGAGCTGGTCCGGGGCCACGTCCGACAGGTCGGCGACGGTCGGGCGCAGGCCGGCCTCGGCGGCGAGGGCGGTGCCGATGTCCCGGGCGAGTTCGTCCGAGAAGAACGTGCCCGGCACGCTCTGGGCGATGGCCCGCCGGAACAGCCCGGCCGCGCGGTCCATGGCCAGCAGGGAGGCGATCGAGCCGGCGCCCGCCGACTCGCCGAAGACGGTGACCTGGTCCGGGTCGCCGCCGAACGCCGCGATGTTGTCCCGCACCCACTCCAGCGCGGCCACCTGGTCGAGCAGGCCCCGGTTGGCGGGGGCGCCCTCGATGCGGGCGAAACCCTCCATGCCGACGCGGTAGTTGAAGGTGACGACGACGAGGTCGCCGTCCTCGGCGATGCGACGGGCGTCGTAGCCGGGGCTGCCCGCGTGGCCGAGCTTGTAGGCACCGCCGTAGATCCACACCATCACGGGGCGGCGGGCGGCCGGGTCGGGCGCGGGGGTCCAGACGTTGGCCGTCAGCCAGTCGTCGCCCACGGGGGCGTCGAGTACGCCGGTGGTGCCCGCGATGCCCAGGTCCTGCGGGGGCGGCGGGCCGAAGGCGTGGGCCTCGCGCACGCCGTCCCAGGCGCGGACGGGACGCGGGGCGGCGAACCGGGCCGGGCCCACCGGCGGTTCGGCGAACGGGATGCCGCGGAAGACGGTCAGACCGTCCTCGGTCCGTCCGCGTACCGCACCGGCAACGGTGCGCACCACGGGTTCGGTCGTGCTCATCGATCACTCCTCGCTGGTTGCCGCTGGACGTACACCAGTTGGTGATCTGTGGACCCTACGCCGTGGTGCGCACCGCGCTCGGCCGAGGGTCCGCGGCGACGCCTCGCCGTACGGGGCGAGCGCGTCGAATCGGCCGGCGAGGACCATGGGAAACGCCCGAGGGCGGCACCCCCTGCCGGACCAGCCGGAACAGGAAGTGCCGCCCTCGGAACGAAAGGACAGTGATCAACCAGGGGTCGATCAGAAGTCCATGTCACCGCCCGGCATGCCGCCCGGAGCACCGGCCGCGGCGGCCTTCTCCGGCTTGTCGGCGATGACGGCCTCGGTGGTGAGGAACAGCGCGGCGATGGAGGCGGCGTTCTGCAGGGCAGAGCGGGTCACCTTCGCCGGGTCGATGATGCCCTCGGCGATCATGTCGACGTACTCGCCGGTCGCGGCGTTCAGACCGTGGCCGACCTGGAGGTTGCGGACCTTCTCCACGACGACGCCGCCCTCGAGACCACCGTTGACGGCGATCTGCTTCAGCGGGGCCTCCAGGGCGAGCTTCACGGCGTTGGCGCCGGTCGCCTCGTCACCCGTGAGCTCCAGCTTCTCGAAGACCTGGGAGGCCTGGAGCAGGGCCACGCCACCACCGGCGACGATGCCCTCCTCGACGGCCGCCTTCGCGTTGCGAACGGCGTCCTCGATGCGGTGCTTGCGCTCCTTGAGCTCGACCTCGGTGGCGGCACCGGCCTTGATGACGGCCACGCCGCCGGCCAGCTTCGCCAGACGCTCCTGGAGCTTCTCGCGGTCGTAGTCCGAGTCGCTGTTCTCGATCTCGGCGCGGATCTGGTTGACGCGGCCCTGGACCTGGTCGGCCGAGCCGGCGCCGTCCACGATCGTGGTCTCGTCCTTGGTGATGACGACCTTGCGCGCCTTGCCCAGCAGGTCGAGCGTGGCGTTCTCCAGCTTGAGGCCGACCTCCTCGGAGATGACCTCGCCGCCCGTGAGGATGGCGATGTCGCCGAGCATGGCCTTGCGGCGGTCGCCGAAGCCCGGGGCCTTGACGGCGACGGACTTGAAGGTGCCGCGGATCTTGTTGACGACCAGGGTCGACAGGGCCTCGCCCTCGACGTCCTCGGCGATGATCAGCAGCGGCTTGCCCGACTGCATGACCTTCTCCAGGAGCGGCAGCAGGTCCTTGACGTTGCCGATCTTGGAGTTGGCGATCAGGATGTACGGGTCGTCGAGCGACGCCTCCATACGCTCCATGTCGGTGGCGAAGTACGCCGAGATGTAGCCCTTGTCGAAGCGCATACCCTCGGTGAGCTCCAGCTCCAGACCGAAGGTCTGGGACTCCTCGACGGTGATGACGCCTTCCTTGCCGACCTTGTCCATGGCCTCGGCGATGAGCTCGCCGATCTGGGTGTCGGCGGCGGAGATGGAGGCCGTGGAGGCGATCTGCTCCTTGGTCTCGACATCCTTGGCCTGCTCGAGCAGGGCGGCGGAGACGGCCTCGACGGCCTTCTCGATGCCGCGCTTGAGGGCCATCGGGTTGGCGCCGGCCGCGACGTTGCGCAGGCCTTCCTTGACCAGGGCCTGGGCCAGGACGGTCGCGGTGGTCGTACCGTCACCGGCGACGTCGTCCGTCTTCTTGGCGACTTCCTTGACCAGCTCGGCGCCGATCTTCTCGTACGGGTCCTCGAGCTCGATCTCCTTGGCGATGGAGACACCATCGTTGGTGATCGTGGGGGCGCCCCACTTCTTCTCGAGGACGACGTTGCGGCCCTTGGGGCCGAGCGTCACCTTGACGGCGTCCGCGAGCTGGTTCATGCCGCGCTCGAGGCCGCGCCGCGCCTCCTCGTCGAACGCGATGATCTTGGCCATGTGAAGTGGTCCCTCCAGGACTGGGGGTGATTCCTTCGGACCGCGCCCGCGCCCGCGACGGACGGCTCGCCTGCCTCGTGGTTCCTTCCCCACCCGGCCTGCGGGCCTCACCGACCCGGTCCTTCGTTGTCACTCTCACCTTCAGAGTGCTAACGCCAATGATTAGCACTCGCCCCGTCCGAGTGCAAGGTGCGCCCGCGAAGCGGGCTCGTTGAGGGGTGGTGGTCGGGTGACGGGTGGGCACAAGGTGCGCCCGCGAAGCGGGCTCGTTGAGGGGCGGTGGTCGGGTGACGGGTGGGCGCAAGCGCCTCCCGGGGATCAGCGGGGGCGCTCAGCCACCCGCGAACGCCGGGGGTGCCGGGTCCGGGCAGGCCGAAGGGCCCGTACCCCGGGAGGTACGGGCCCTTCGGAGAAGACCGCTCGCCTGCTGTCGGCCGCGCGTCTCAGGCGCTGAGGCGAACCATGTCGGCCTGCGGGCCCTTCTGACCCTGCGAGATCTCGAACTCGACCCGCTGGCCTTCTTCGAGGGTGCGGTAGCCGTCCATCTGAATCGCGCTGTAGTGGACGAAAACATCCGCACCACCGTCGACCGCGATGAAGCCGTACCCCTTCTCCGCGTTGAACCACTTGACGGTGCCCTGAGCCATGCCTAACTCCCCTATTACTGGCCCTTGCACAGATCCGCACTTCGCGGACCCGGGTCAGACCTCACCCCCCACGACTGGGGGCGTGCGCCGGAACGCGTCGACCGCGGCTGAATGTATCTGTCCAACTGCCCTCTGCAACAGGTCAATCGGACGAGAAATCTGGACGCACCCGGTCGGGAATATGGCGAGAATTCGCCTGAATTCGTGTCAAGTCGGGGTACACAAAGGGAACAAAAGCCGCGAAATACGCCCACACTTTGGCTACAACTGTTCGGACGGGCGGCAGGAATTCAGGGCTCCCGATCACGCGGTCAGGGGCGCGTTCCCCAACTCTACCGCGCTCAATCACATGGAATTGCCCTCTCCGCTTCTCTTACGGAGAGGGCAATGCGCGCCACGAGGCGTATCAGCCGCCGGCGACCGCCGGGATGATGGAGACGCCCGCGCCGTCCGGGGTCGCGGTCTGAAGGCCCTGCTCGAAGCGGACGTCGTCGTCGTTGACGTAGACGTTGACGAACCGGCGCAGCTTGCCCTGGTCGTCCAGGACGCGGGCGGCGATGCCGGTGTGGTTCTTCTCCAGGTCGGAGATGACCTCCCCGAGGGTCGCGCCCTCGGCGGCGACCTCGGCCCTGCCGCCGGTGTAGGTGCGCAGGATGGTCGGGATGCGGACGGTCACGCTCATGCGAGGCCAGCCTCTCGGAAGGAGTCCAGGTTCGGGCGGATGGTGGCGGTGAGGCCGGTGCCGGCCACCGCGTCGAGGGTCTTGAGGCCGTCCCCGGTGTTGAGGACGACCGTGGTGAGCGAGGGGTCCAGCACGCCGTTCTCGATCAGCTTCCTCGTGACGCCGACCGTCACCCCGCCCGCCGTCTCGGCGAAGATGCCCTCGGTGCGCGCGAGCAGCTTGATGGCGTCGACGACCTGCTCGTCCGTCACGTCCTCCACGGCACCGCCGGTGCGGCGCGCGATGTCGAGGACGTACGGGCCGTCGGCCGGGTTGCCGATCGCGAGGGACTTGGCGATGGTGTTCGGCTTCTGGGGGCGTACGACGTCGTGGCCCGCCTTGTAGGCGGTGGACACCGGCGAGCAGCCCTCGGCCTGGGCGCCGAAGATCTTGTACGGCTTGTCCTCGACCAGGCCCAGCCCGATCAGCTCCTGCAGCCCCTTGTCGATCTTCGTGAGCTGCGAGCCGGAGGCGATCGGGACGACGATCTGGTCGGGCAGCCGCCAGCCGAGCTGCTCGCAGATCTCGTACGCGAGGGTCTTTGAACCCTCCGCGTAGTACGGGCGCAGGTTGACGTTGACGAAGCCCCAGCCCTCGCCGGCCGGGTCGCCGATCAGCTCGGAGCAGAAGCGGTTCACGTCGTCGTAGTTGCCCTCGATGCCGACGAGCTCACCGCCGTAGACGGCGGCCATGACGACCTTGCCCTGCTCCAGGTCGTGCGGGATGAACACGCAGGAGCGGAAGCCGGCCCGGGCGGCGGCGGCGCCGACGGCACCGGCGAGGTTGCCGGTGGAGGAGCAGGAGAGGGTGGTGAAGCCGAAGGCGCGGGCGGCCTCGATGGCCTGGGCGACGACACGGTCCTTGAAGGAGTGCGTCGGGTTGCCGGAGTCGTCCTTGACGTACAGGCCGCCGGTGACGCCGAGCTCGCGGGCCAGGTTGTCGGCCTTGACCAGCTTGGTCCAGCCGGGGTTGATGTTCGGCTTGTCGGCGACGTCCGCGGGGACGGGCAGCAGCGGCGCGTAACGCCAGATGTTCGCGGGGCCCGCTTCGATGCGCTGCCGCAGTTCCTCGGTGTCGTAGGCCGAGAAGTCGTAGGCGATCTCCAGCGGGCCGAAACACTCCTCGCAGGCGAAGACCGGGCCGAGCGGTACGCGGTGACCGCATTCCCGGCAGGAGAGCGCCGTGGCGGGCCCCAGGTCGACAGGGGAGGCGGGGGAAGCGGTGGGGGTGGCGTCGTCGGTGTCGGTGGTGCTCTCGACGGTCTGCACAGCCATGTGAGGCGAGGCCCTTTCTCCTCATCTTCCTCACGACGCATCTCGCCGTGAGACGGATTTGGCACCTTCCCTAGTCGGGAGCCTCGCCACGTCCGTGTGACAAGAACCGACTGGAGGGTTGCCGGGGCTTCATCGGGCCGTATCCCTCTGCCCCTCTGGATGAGCGGTATGTGGTTGTTTTTCGGTTGTGCGCGCGGCGACCCCGGCATGCGGGGGTCCTCCGCGTTGTTCAAGACTGTAACCGAAGGCCAGGACACTTGAGATAGTCGTCCGTACCGCGAGATGGATCACAAAGGAGCCACCGACCGTGCTGGAAGAAGTCGAGCGCTGGCTGAACGCACGCTCCTGGTCCGCCGCGGACCGGCCGATCCAGCGGATCCTGAGTGCCAAGCACGCCACGGGACAGTCGGTCAGCGTGGTGCTCCCCGCCCTCGACGAGGAGGCGACGGTCGGCGACATCGTCACGGTGATCCGCCGGGACCTGATGGGCCGGATCCCGCTCGTCGACGAGATCGTGGTCGTGGACTCCGGGTCGACCGACCGCACGTCGGCGGTGGCCGCGGCGGCGGGCGCGCGCGTCGTGCACCGCGACGCGATCCTCCCGCGCATACCGGCCGTGCCCGGCAAGGGCGAGGTGCTGTGGCGCTCGCTGCTGGTCACCCGCGGCGACATCGTCTGCTTCGTCGACGCCGACCTGCGCGACTTCCGCGCCGACTTCGTCTCCGGGATCGTGGGCCCGCTGCTCACCGAGCCCGACGTGCAGCTGGTCAAGGCCATGTACGACCGCCCGCTCACGGTGTCCGACGGGCCGGCCCGCGGCACGGACGCGGCCGGGCAGGGCGGCCGGGTCACGGAACTGATGGCCCGCCCGCTGCTCAACATGCACTGGCCCCGGCTGGCCGGCTTCGTCCAGCCGCTCGGCGGCGAGTACGCGGCCCGCCGCTCCCTCCTCGAACAGCTCCCCTTCCCCGTCGGCTACGGCGTCGAGCTCGGCATGCTGGTCGACGCCCTGCACCTGGTGGGCCTGGACGCCCTCGCGCAGGTCGACGTCGGTGTGCGCCGGCACCGGCACCAGGACGGCCAGGCCCTGGGCCGCATGTCCGCCGCGATCTACCGCACCGCACAGCTCCGGCTGGCCCGCGGCCATCTGGTCCGGCCCTCCCTCACCCAGTTCGAACGGGGCGCCGACGGCTTCGAGCCGCGCACCTACTCCGTGGACACCGAGGAACGGCCGCCGATGGCGGAGATCGCGGAGTACGCGGCGCGCAGGGTGGCGTGACCGGATCTCCACCCGAGGTGCGCGCGGGAACGTTTGAGGTTTACGGGGCCGGGCTAGGTTGAGGCGTATGGCTTCAAGCTTCGGTGCTGCTCAGGTGCTGGTCGCCTCCAACCGGGGACCGGTCTCGTACGAGGTGCGTCAGGACGGTTCGCTGCACGCCAAACGGGGCGGTGGCGGGCTGGTCTCCGGACTGTCGGCCATCGGGCCGGACGCGGGCGCGCTGTGGGTGTGCTCCGCGCTGGGCGACGGCGACCGGGAGGCGGTGCGGCGCGGGGTCGGCGAGGACGGCGTACGGATGCTGGACGTGCCGGCCGACGTGCACGCGGACGCGTACAACGGGATCGCCAACTCGGTGCTGTGGTTCGTGCACCACATGCTGTACCAGACGCCCGTGGAGCCCGTCTTCGACGGGGAGTTCCGGCGGCAGTGGGCGTCCTACGAGGCGTACAACCGGGCCTTCGCCGAGGCGCTGGCCGAGGAGGCCGCCGAGGGGGCGGTCGCGATCGTGCAGGACTACCACCTCACGCTGGTGCCGGGGATGCTGCGGGAGCTGCGGCCCGACCTGCGGATCGGGCACTTCTCGCACACGCCGTGGGCGCCGGTCGACTACTTCCGGATGCTGCCGGACGACATCGCCGAGCAGGTGCTGCGCGGGATGCTCGGCGCCGACCGGCTCGGGTTCCTCACCCGGCGGTGGGCCGACGCGTTCACCGCCTGCTGCGAGGCGCTGGTGGGCGGCCTCGGCGGCACGGAGATCGGCGTGCACGGGCTCGGCGCGGACGCGGACTTCCTGCGGAAGCGGTCGCACGAGGCCGACGTGGACGAGCGGATGGCGGCGCTGCGGGCGGAGATCGGCGAGGGACGCCGGACGATCGTGCGGGTGGACCGGACCGAGCTGTCCAAGAACATCGTGCGGGGGCTGCTGGCGTACCGGGAGCTGCTGGCCGGGCGGCCCGAGTGGCGCGAACGGGTCGTGCACGTCGCGTTCGCCTACCCCTCGCGGCAGGACCTCGCCGTGTACCGGGACTACACCGCCGAGGTGCGGCGGGTGGCGCAGGAGATCAACGCGGAGTTCGGGACGGCGGGCTGGACGCCGGTCGTGCTGCACGTGAAGGACGACTTCGCGCGGTCGCTGGCGGCGTACCGGCTGGCCGACGTGGCGCTCGTCAATCCCATCCGGGACGGGATGAACCTGGTCGCCAAGGAGGTGCCGGTCGTCTCCGACGAGGGATGCGTGCTGGTGCTGTCGCGGGAGGCGGGGGCGTACGAGGAGCTGGGCGAGGACGCGGTGGTGGTGAATCCGTACGACGTGTCGGGGACGGCGGAGGCGTTGCACGAGGCGTTGTCGGTGGGGGCCGGGGAGCGGGCGGAGCGGTCGAAGCGGTTGGCCGCGGCGGGGACGGCGTTGCCTCCGGCGCGGTGGTTCCTGGAGCAGTTGGACGCGCTGAGGTCCTGATCTCCGGGTGACCGTCGGTGCCTCCCGGGCCGTTCAGGCACTGGGGGAGGCACGCGGGCCCGCGGGCCGGGTCAGGCGATGTGGGTCGTCAAGGCGCGCAGGAGGTTCACCACGCCCGGTGGGCCGTCGACGACCAGGTCGGCTCGTTCGCTGAGGTCCGTCACCTCGTCGCTGCCGCTGCAGACCAGGAGGCCGGGGGTGCCCTGCGCGCGGAGTTCGTCGACCGCCGCGTAGGCGGGGAGGTCGCCGAGGTCGTCGCCGGCGTAGAGGACGGATGCGGCGCCGGTGTCCCGGACGTACTCGCGCAGCGCGGCGCCCTTGTCCATGCCGGGTGGGCGCAGTTCCAGGACCATGCGGCCCGGTTCGACGATCAGGCCGTGGCGGGAGGCCAGGTCGGCGAGGGGGGCGCGCAGGGCCTCGAAGGCGGCCTGGGGGTCGGGGGCGCGGCGGGTGTGGACGGCGACCGCGTGGCCCTTCTCCTCGATCCACGTGCCCGTACCCGCCCCGGACCGCTCCAGCAGTCCCGGCAGCTCGGCGCGGACGGCGGCGACGCCGGGGTGCGGCTCGGGGGTGGTGAGGGCGCCGGTGGCGGCGTCCCAGCGCTCGGCGCCGTAGTGGCCGAGGACGACGAGGTGTTCCAGGCCGGGGGCGTCCGCGAAGCCCCCGTGGCGGACCGCGACCTCGGCCGGGCGGCCGGTGATCACGGCGACGGAGGCGACCTCGGGGGCGAGGGCCGCGAGGGCGGGCACCGCGTCCGGGTGGGCGCGGGCCTGGTCGGGGTCCGGCACGATCGGCGCGAGCGTGCCGTCGAAGTCGAGCGCGATCACCGCGCGGCCGGGGCGGGCGAGCAGGGCGTCGAGCCCTTCGCGTCCGGCCCGGGTCGCGGGCGTCGGCAGGCGGTCCGGCGAGTCGTCTCGGGTGGAGTCCTGGTGGCTGCCCATACCGCGAACCTATCCCGCCGGAGCGGAACGCAACCTCAGCGTTCCGCGCGGCGCGACTCCCGGACCCGGCGCAGCCGGTTGACCGTCACCGGGTCGGCGGCCAGGGCGCGGGGGTCGTCCAGAAGGGCGTTGAGGAGCTGGTAGTAGCGGACGGGGGCCAGGCCCAGCTCCTCGCGGATCGCGCGCTCCTTGGCGCCGGGGCCGGGAAAGCCACGGCGTTCCAGCGCGAGGATGTCGCGCTCCCTCTGTCCCAGGTCCATGTACGGCACCGTAACGCCGGGCACCGACACCCGGCCGCCGCCGCGTTCTACTCCGCGCTGCCCGCCCGCATCGCCGTCGCCTGGATCTGGCCGAGGACGGCGGAGGGGCTGGCGCCGGGGGCGACCGCCTGGCCGATGAGCTTCTTGACGTCCGCGCTGACCGAGGCCCAGGAGGTCTTGCCGACCGGGTAGAGCTCGGAGAGCAGCAGTTCGTCCAGGAACGGCTGGAGGTCCTTGTCCTCCGCCGCCCCGCTCATGACCTGGGACGCGGAGGTGGTCACCGGCAGCAGGTCGTACCGGCGGGAGAAGTCGAGGACGTTCTCGTCGCTGTAGACGAAGTCGAGGAAGTCGCCGATCTCGTCCTGGTGGCCGTTCTTCTTGAAGGCCGTCATCCAGTCGGTGACGCCGAGCGTGTTCTTGCTCTCGCCGTCGATGCCGGGGGTCGTCACCATGCCGTACTTCACGCCCTTGTCGGACGCCGCCTTCATCAGCGAGGGGTGCCCGTTGAGCATGCCGACGTCGCCGTTCGCGAAGGCGGCGAAGGCGTCGGCCCGGTTGAGCTTGCCGGGTGCGACCGGGCCGGTGAGGCCCTTGCCGACCAGTTCGTCCCGGAGCCAGGTGAAGGTGGTGACGTTCTGCGGCGAGTCGACGGCGTAGGTGCCGACGTCGTCGGTGTAGCCGCCCCCGCCGCTGAGCATCCACTGCATCGTCTCGGCCTGTGCCTCCTCGGCGCCCAGCGGCAGCGCGTAGGGGTACTTCACTCCCTTGTCCTTGAGGGCCTCGGCGGCCTCGGCGAGGTCGTCCCAGCTCTTGGGTGGCTTGACGCCGGCCTTGTCGAAGAGGGTCTTGTTGTAGAACAGCACGCGCGTGGAGGCCGCGAAGGGCAGCCCGTACTGCACGCCGTTGACCTGGCCGGCGCCGGCCAGCTGGGAGACGAAGTCGGCCTGGACCGGGATGGAGAGCACGTCGTCGGCCCGGTAGAGCAGGTCCTCGTCCGCGTAGTCGGAGTAGGCGCCGATCTGCGCCATGTCGGGCGCCTCGCCGGCGTCGACCATCTCGCGGACCTTGCGGTCGACGTCGTTCCAGGAGTAGACGGTGACGTCCACCCGCACGTCGGGGTGCTTGGCCTCGTAGGCCTTGGCCAGCTCGTCCCAGTAGTGCTGGGAGCTGTTGGCCTTGGTGTCGCCGTAGTCGGCGGCGACCAGCTTCAGTGTCACCTCGCCGGAGTCGCCGGTGAGCCCGCAGCCGCCGAGGACCGCCGTCATGCCCAGTGCGGACACCACCGCGATCATTCCTGTCCTACGCCGCTGCACCGTAACTACCCCACCCTGCCGACGACACGTCGTTCACTGTCCGTTTAACGGATTAAGGTCTACACCACGGCAGTGGACTAGACCTCTCCCGGGTCAACGGGCCACACTGTCCCCGTGAGACATGTCATCGCCCTCGATGTGGGCGGCACCGGGATGAAGGCCGCCCTGGCGGGGCCTGGGGGCGAGCTGCTGCACCAGGCCCGCCGGGCCACCGGCCGGGACCGCGGGCCCGAGGCGGTCGTCGCGGGCATCCTGGACTTCGCCGCCGAACTGCGCGCCTACGGCGCCGACCGGTTCGGCGAGCCCGCCCGCGCCGCCGGTGTCGCCGTCCCCGGCATCATCGACGAGGAGCACGGCACCGCCGTGTACGCGGCCAACCTCGGCTGGCGCGACGTGCCGCTGCGGGCACTGCTCGGCGAGCGGCTCGGCGGCATCCCGGTCGCCCTCGGCCACGACGTGCGCACCGGCGGGCTCGCCGAGGGCCGGATCGGGGCCGGCAAGGGCGCCGACCGGTTCCTCTTCGTGCCGCTGGGCACCGGCATCGCGGGCGCCATCGGCATCGACGGCCGGGTGGAGTCGGGCGCCCACGGCTTCGCGGGCGAGATCGGCCACATCGTCGTACGCCCCGGCGGCACCCCGTGTCCGTGCGGGCAGCGCGGGTGTCTGGAGCGGTTCGCGTCCGCGTCGGCGGTCAGCGAGGCGTGGGCCGAGGCCTGCGGCGACCCGGACGCGGACGCCGCCGACTGCGCCAAGGCCGTCGAATCGGGTGACGCCCGGGCCCTCGCCGTGTGGCAGGACGCGGTGGACGCGCTCGCCGACGGGCTGGTCACCGCGCTCACTCTGCTGGACCCGCGCGTCCTGATCATCGGTGGCGGCCTCGCCGAGGCCGGGGAAACCTTGTTCACACCGCTGCGGGACGCCGTCCGGCGCCGCGTCACCTTCCAGAAGCTGCCGGAACTCGTCCCCGCCGCGCTGGGGGACACCGCCGGCTGTCTGGGTGCCGGGCTGCTCGCCTGGGACCTGCTCAGCGCCACTCCTACGACCGCGACTCCCCCGGAGGTAACCACCTGATGGCCCCAAGCAAGGTTCTCGCCGGTGCCCGGGTGGTACTGCCCACCGGGACCGTGGACGACGGCCGCGTGATCGTCGACGGCACGCGGATCGCGGACACGGCGCCCCCCGGGGCCGACGTCCTCGACGTGTCGGGCCACTGGGTGGTCCCCGGCTTCGTCGACCTCCACAACCACGGCGGCGGCGGCGCCTCCTTCACCGGCGGCACCGCCGAGGACGTCCTCAAGGGCGTCCACACCCACCGCCTGCACGGCACCACCACGGTGGTCGCCTCCGCCGTCACCGGCGACCTGGACTTCCTCGCCCGGCACGCCGGGATGCTCGCCGAGCTGGCCCAGCAGGGCGACGTCGCCGGCATCCACTTCGAGGGGCCGTTCATCTCCCCGTGCCGCAAGGGCGCGCACGACGAGCAGCTGCTGCGCGACCCCGACCCGGCCGAGGTCCGCAAGCTGATCGACGCCGCGCACGGGCACGCGAAGATGATGACGCTGGCCACCGAGCTGCCGGGCGGCCTGGACTCCGTACGGCTGCTCACCGAGCACGGCGTGATCGCGGCGGTCGGGCACACCGACGCGACGTACGAGCAGACGCTCCAGGCCATCGACGCGGGCGCCACGGTCGCCACGCACCTCTTCAACGCGATGCCGCCGGTCGGCCACCGCGCCCCCGGCCCGATCACGGCGCTGCTGGAGGACGAGCGGATCACCGTCGAACTGATCAACGACGGTACGCACCTGCACCCGGCCGCGCTCCAGCTCGCCTTCCACCACGCGGGCGCCGCCCGGGTCGCCTTCATCACCGACGCGATGGACGCGGCCGGCTTCGGCGACGGCCGCTACCTGCTCGGCCCGCTGGAGGTCGAGGTCACCGACGGCGTGGCCCGGCTGGTGGAGGGCGGCTCGATCGCCGGCTCCACGCTGACCCTGGACCGCGCCTTCAAGCGGGCGGTGACGGTGGACGGGCTGTCCGTCGAGGACGTCGTCGCCGCGATCTCCGCCAACCCGGCCCGGCTGCTCGGCATGGCCGACCGGATCGGCTCGCTGGAACCCGGCAAGGACGCCGACCTGGTGATCCTGGACGAGGGCTTCGACCTGGTGGGCGTGATGCGCCGGGGCGAATGGGTGGTCGATCCCCAACTGGGCTGATCCGTCCCCGACTCCGCTCCCGGGCCGTCCCACGGTGGCCGATCCGGGGGCTGGGCCGACCGCCGACTGTTTGGCATGATCGTGTCCCCGGAAATCATCTCCGGGGAGGGCTCTCGGAACACGTCACGTCCGGGAGCACAGACGGACACGGGCAATCGGGGGAGGTCGGCGCCGGTGATCCTCACGGTCACGCTGAACACCGCTGTCGACATCACCTACCGCGTCCCGCACCTCCGGCCCCACGCCTCCCACCGGGTCACCGAGGTCACCGAGCGCCCCGGCGGCAAGGGGCTGAACGTGGCCCGCGTGCTGGCGGCCCTCGGCCACGAGGTGACGGTCACCGGCTTCGCGGGCGGCGCCACCGGGGACGTCGTGCGCGCGGGGCTCGCCGGCGTGCGCGGGGTGACCGACGCGCTGGTCCCGGCCGCGGGGGCGACCCGGCGCACCCTCGCCGTCGTCGACGAGCGCACCGGCGACACCACCCAGCTCAACGAACCCGGCCCGGCCGTCGCACCCGCCGAGTGGAACGCCTTCCAGGAGGCGTACGAGGGCCTGCTCCCCGGCGCCGCCGCGGTGGCCCTGTGCGGCAGCCTGCCGCCGGGCGTGCCGGTGGGCGCGTACGCCGGGCTGGTGCGCACCGCTCGGGCGGCGGGCGTGCCGGTGCTGCTGGACACCAGCGGGGAGCCGCTGCGGCGGGGGGTGGCCGCCCGCCCCGACATCATCAAGCCGAACGCCGACGAGCTGGCC
The DNA here is from genome assembly GCF_031845825.1 of Streptomyces lancefieldiae. Taxonomy (NCBI): domain Bacteria; kingdom Bacillati; phylum Actinomycetota; class Actinomycetes; order Kitasatosporales; family Streptomycetaceae; genus Streptomyces; species Streptomyces lancefieldiae. Next base: position 71,955 of record NZ_JAVRFH010000032.1, read on the forward strand.
GAGCTGACCGGCTCGCACGAGCCGCTGCGGGCCACCCAGGCGGCCCGGCGGCGCGGCGCCCGCTCCGTGGTGGCCTCGCTGGGCGCCGAGGGGCTGCTCGCGGTGACCCCGGAGGGCCGCTGGCGCGCCGCCCCGGCCGCCCACGTCCACGGCAACCCGACCGGCGCGGGCGACTCGGCGGTCGCGGGCCTGCTCTCCGGCCTGGTCGAGCACCTGCCCTGGCCGGACCGCCTGGCCCGCGCGGTCGCCCTGTCCGCGGCGACGGTGCTGGCGCCGGTGGCGGGCGAGTTCGACCGGGGGGCGTACGAGGAGCTGCTCGGCCGCGGGGTCGCGGTGACGGCGGAGGCCGACGCGGCGTGAGCGCTGCCGGCCGGCCGTGAGCACCGCTGCCCGGCCGTGAGCGCTACTCCTTGACCTGGCCCTTCTTCAGGGAGAACTGGTCCAGCAGGACGTTGCACTTGTCGCCGTCGTTGCAGGAGAGCGAGATGGTGTTGGTGCCCTTGTTGAGGGTGGGCCAGGCGTAGGTCTTGGTCCAGCCCTTGGCGAAGTCGCCGTCCTCGGCGCCGGTGAAGTTGCCCAGGTTCAGCTTGCTGCCGAACTCCTTGCCGTTGACCGTCAGGGTCATCGACTGGTCCTCGCCGGCCGCGCTGTACCCGGCGAAGAGGGTGTAGAGGCCGTCCTCGGGGATGCCGTTCACGGTCCAGGTGACCGAGGCGCCGGGCTGGTTGAGATTCGCCACGTAGACGCCGCCGTCGGACCGGGCTCCCTTGATGTCCGAGGCCGTCGCCACACCGGGCGACAGCCGCAGCGCCTTGGCGTCGATCGTCGGGAGCTCCGCCTCTTCCTCGGCCTTGTCGCTGGCCGAGGGGCTGGGCCCGGCGCTCTCGGACTGGGTGGGGGCGGTGGTGCCGCCGGCCTCGTTGCCGCCCTTGTCGTCGTCCGAGTCCGAGCTGGTCATGGCCACGGCGATGCCGACGACGACCGCGGCGACGACCGCGACCGCGCCGATCAGCAGGCCCTTGGTGTTGGGGCCGCGGCGCCCGCCGCCGCCTCCGTGCCCGGACTGCTGCGGGGCCGTGGGAGCACCGCCGCCGGGGAACGTCTCCGGCGCGGCGTAGTGCGCGTTCGGCTGCCCGTAGGCACCCTGCTGCTGGGGGGCGGCCTGGCCGTAGGCGGCGTTCGGGGCGGGCTGGCCCTGCGGTGCCCCGTACTGCCGTGTGCCGACGGGACGCACCCGGTTGACGGAGTTCGGGTAGCCGTAGCCACCGGACGGCGGCTGGGCCCCGTTGGCCTGCCCGTCGGCGTACAGGTAGCCGAAGGGGTCGTCGTCCTCGGGCGTGCTCGCGCCGTTGTTGCCGGGCGTCATCCCTAGGTCTCCTAACCAGGTGCGGTGCGTGTGCGGTATGGATGGTGAGAGGGCGAGCCTACCCGCTCCGACTGACCCGAACGGGTGACTCGGACCGCTTCAGCCCGCTGACCTGCGGTTCAGCCCGCACGGCGGTGCTGTTTGGGACGAGATCGTTTCTCGACGTACATCCGTTCGTCCGCCGACTTCAGGACTTCGTCCGCCGTCATGCCGCAGTGGGCCCACCCGATGCCGAAGCTGGCGCCCACGCGGACGGCCCGGCCCTCGGCCCGGATCGGCTGGATGATCTCGTTGCGCAGCCGGACGGCGAGGTCCTGGGCGTCGGCCCGGCCGAGCCCGTTGGCGAGGATCACGAACTCGTCGCCGCCGAGCCGGGCCACCGTGTCGCCGTCGCGCACGCCGCCGCTGAGCCGGCGGGCGACCTCGATGAGCACGGCGTCACCGGCGTTGTGCCCGAACCGGTCGTTGATCGACTTGAAGCCGTCCAGGTCGCAGAAGAGGACCGCGAGCCCCTTGGTGCCGTCGTCCGGGCCGTCCTCGGGGGCGACGGCGTGCACATGGTGGTCGAAGGCGCCGTACGGCTCGGTGGCCGCGCCGAAGTCGAAGGTGTGCCCCCCGGAGTCGAACACGGCGGAGTGCCCGTAGGCCGCGTCCATGGCGTCGGCCACGGCCGCGTGGGAGGACTGCGGGCGCTGGCACAGCCGGGCGGCCAGGCGGGAGCGCAGCTCGGCGGAGTTCGGCAGTCCGGTGAGGGAGTCGTGGGAGGCGCGGTGGGCGAGCTGGAGCTCGCGGCGCTTGCGCTCCTCTATGTCCTCGACGTGGGTGAGCAGGAAGCGGGGCCCGTCGGCGGCGTCGGCGACGACGCTGTTGCGCAGGGAGACCCAGACGTACGTGCCGTCGCGGCGGCCCAGGCGCAGCTCGGCCCGGCCGCCCTCGGCGGAGGTCCGCAGCAGGGTGCCGATGTCCTCGGGGTGGACGAGGTCGGAGAAGGCGTAGCGGCGCATCGCGGAGGCCGGGCGGCCGAGCAGACGGCACAGCGCGTCATTGGTGCGCAGGATCCGGCCGTGCTGGTCGCCGCCCATCTCGGCGATGGCCATGCCGGAGGGGGCGTACTCGAAGGCCTGCCGGAAGCTTTCCTCACTGGCCCTGAGCGCCTGCTGGTCGCGCTCCAGGCGGACCAGGGCGCGCTGCATGTTGGAGCGGAGCCGGGCGTTGCTGATCGCGATGGCGGCCTGGAACGCGTACATCTGCAAAGCCTCGCGGCCCCAGGCGCCGGGGCGGCGGCCGTTGCGCGGCCGGTCCACGGACAGGACGCCGATCAGCTCGCCGCTGGCGCCGCCGCCCTGCGGGCCGGGCGCGTACATCGGGGCGAAGAGCCGGTCCGAGGGGTGCCACTCGTCCTCGAAGCGGGGCGCGGGACCGTCGGTGTACCACTGCGGGACGTCGTCGTCGTCGAGGACCCAGCCCTCGGTGTGGGGTATGAAGATCAGGTCGCCCCACTGCTCGCCCATGCCCAGGCGCCGGTCCCAGGACTCGCGGGAGCCCGCCCGGCCGGTGATCAGCGCCTCGGCGGCCTGGTTGCCGGAGAACGCGGCGACGACGAGGTCGCCGTCGGGGCGGACCAGGTTGACGCACGCCAGTTCGTACCCGAGGGCCTGGACGACGCCGTCGGCGACGGCCTGCAGGGTGTCCGCCAGGCTGCGGGCCTTGTTCATGTCGGCCATGGCCTGGTGCAGCTGCCGCAGGGACGCAAGACGGACGTAGGGCTCCGACTCGGTCTCCATGCTCGCCCTCCCCCCGAGACCTCGCAGCGAATCAAGGGTTCTCTTCGGCGCCTTTACTGATGGTGCCCTTGCAGGTTCCCCGCCACTGAATCACAGCGCGCTGCCCACTCGGTACACAGGGTCAACAATTGTCGCTCCTTGTGACTCAAGTCACAGCAAAAGATGAACAATTGAGTGGTGGTTCCGTGTTTCCCCGGTGCGTTTACCGAAAGCAAATCCTGTAGGCATGCGCACGGCTCGTCCCGTGGTCCTAGGTCCCGGTTCGGGTGCCGGTTCGGTCCGGGGTCCGATGCCGCCCCGGCGGGCCGACGATTAGCGTGGCGGGGTGCCGAACACCGCGTCCCCCACGTCTCCCACGTCCCCCGCGTCCCCCGCGCTCCCGTCGCAGTCGCCCGCCGCCGGGCATGCTGAGGGGGTGAGCAACGACGAGTTCCGTGCCGCGATGTCCCGGCTGGCCTCGGGAGTGGTCCTGGTGACCGCGCAGGAGCCGCCGCTCGACCCGGACGACCCGCTGGCGCCGCGCGGCGAGGACGTCGGGATGACGGCCACGGCGTTCGTGTCGGTCTCCCTGGACCCGCCGCTGGTCCTGGTCAGCCTGCGCGAGGGCTCCCGCATGGACGACCTCCTCGACGAACAGCCCCTGTGGGCGGTCTCCGTCCTGTCCGAGAGCCAGCGTCACATCGCCGGCCGCTTCGCGATGAAGGGCCGGGTCAGCGACCGGCTCCTCTTCGAGGACATCCCCTACACGCGGGGCGAGGCGTCCGGGGCGCCACTGGTGGGCGGGGCCCTGGCCACCCTGGAGTGCCGCACCGAGCAGCACGTGCCGGCCGGGGACCACACCCTGGTGATCGGCCGCGTGCTCACCGCCCGGGTGCCGAGCGCGGACGGCAAGCCGCTGGCGTACTTCCGGGGGCGGTACCGGCAGTTGGGGTGAGCCGGAATTCGCTCGCCCGTCGCCGTACCGCCTGCTTAGGGTGCGCGCATGACGACCAGTCCCGCACTCCGCCTCGAAGAGATCACTCCCGCGAACTTCGAGGCCGCCACCGGTATACGGGTGCGCCCCGAGCAGGAATTCGCCGTCGCCCCGGTGGTGAAGTCCCTGGCCGAGGCCTACGTCCACGCCGACGTCGCCTGGCCCCGCCTGATCGTCGACGGCGACCGGCCCGTCGGCTTCCTCATGGCCTTCTTCGACATCGACTGGTACGAGGACGGCAGCGTCCGGCGCTCCGGCCTGTGGCGGCTGAACATCGCGGCCGAGGAGCAGGGCAAGGGCTACGGCCGCTTCGCCGTGGAGTCGATGGCCCGGGAGGTCCGCCGCCGCGGCGGCAAGGAGTGCTACGTGACGTGGCATCCGGGCCCGAACGGCCCCGAGGGCTTCTACCTGGGCCTGGGCTTCCGGCCCAACGGGGAGACGAGCGAGGGCGAGACGGTGGGCGTGCTGGCGCTGGACTGAACGCGCCGCACGAGGGGCGCGGGGAACCGCGCGCCCAGCCGCCACGGACCTGCGGGGACACTCGTCGGACGCCCCGGGACCGCTGGTCGGTCAGTCCCACTCCCGCGCGGAGCGCCCCCGCTTGGTCTCCGAGCGCTGCTTCTTCTCCCGCAGCCGGCGTTCGTTGATGCCGCGCGGGATGCGGGTCGGCCTGCGGGGCCTGGGCGGGGGCGCGGTGGCCTCGGCGAGCAGGGCGGCGAGACGTACGGCGGCGGCCTCGCGGTTGCGCCACTGGGAGCGGTGCTCGGAGGCGCGGACGGTGACGACCCCGTCGGTCAGGCGGGAGGCCAGCCGCTCCAGCGCCCGCCGCTTCCACACCTCGGGCAGGGCTTCGGTCCTCGCCAGGTCGAAGCGGAGCTCCACCGCCGTGTCCGTGGTGTTGACGTGCTGTCCGCCGGGTCCCGAGGAGCGCGAGAAACGCCAGACGAGCTCGGCCTCGGGCAGGGAGACGGAGCCGCGGATGACATGGGGACCGGACATGCCGTCCATGTTCCCGTCCCCGTGCGGTCCACGTCACCCGAATATCCTCGGTCCCGTTCTCGGTAAAGAAAGTAAAGGGAGCTGGAACCTTGCGCACCCCTCTCGTCGTTCATGGGGGTAGCTGTAGCTTTCTTGCCGTACGTAAACGAGGGAAGGGACTCCCAACAATGGCTGTAAGCCTGTCCAAGGGTGGCAACGTCTCGCTCACCAAGGAGGCTCCGGGCCTGACCGAAGTCACCGTGGGCCTCGGCTGGGACGTCCGTACCACCACCGGCACCGACTTCGACCTCGACGCCTCCGCGATCGCGGTCAACACGCAGGGCAAGGTTTACTCCGACGCCCACTTCGTCTTCTTCAACAACAAGCAGACGCCGGACAACACGATCGTCCACACCGGTGACAACCGCACCGGCGAGGGCGCCGGCGACGACGAGGCGATCAACGTCAACCTGGCCGGCCTCCCGGCCGACATCGACAAGATCGTCTTCCCGGTCTCGATCTACGACGCCGAGAACCGTTCGCAGAACTTCGGCCAGGTGCGCAACGCCTACATCCGCATCCTCAACCAGGCCGGCGGCGCCGAGATCGCCCGCTACGACCTGTCCGAGGACGCGGCCACCGAGACCGCGATGGTCTTCGGCGAGCTCTACCGCAACGGCGCCGAGTGGAAGTTCCGCGCCGTCGGCCAGGGCTACGCCTCGGGCCTGGTGGGCATCGCCCAGGACTTCGGCGTGAACGTCTGACGTCCACCCGCCCGTTCGTCGCGTACGAAGGCCTCCCGGTCGCGCCGGGGGGCCTTCGGCGTTCAGGGCAGCAGCCGTTGCTCCTTGGCCACCGCGACCGCGCCCGCGCGGGTGTCGACGCCCAGCTTGTCGTAGATGCGGCGCAGATGGGTCTTCACGGTGGCCTCGCTGATGAACAGGGCGCGGGCGATCTCCCGGTTGCCGAGCCCCGTGGCGAGCTGGGCCAGGATGTCGTGCTCGCGGTCGGTGAGGGTGGGGCGCGGGCTGCGCAGGTTGGCCATGACCCGGCTGGCGACCGGCCCGGACAGCGCGGTGCGGCCCTGGGCGGCGGCGTGGATGGCGGCGAACAGTTCCTCGGGGCGTTCGGCCTTCAGCAGGTACCCGGTCGCGCCGGCCTCGATGGCGCGGGTGATGTCGGCGTCGGTGTCGTACGTGGTCAGGACCAGGACGTGCGGCGCCCTCCCGGGACCTGCTGCCGCGGATGCGGATGCGGATGCGGTGGCGGTGGCGGTCAGGCGGCGGGTGGTCTCCACGCCGTCGATGCCCTCGCCGAGCTGGAGGTCCATCAGCACCACGTCCGGCGCCAGCCGCGCGGCGAGCGCGAGCGCCTCCTCGCCGGTGCCCGCCTCGCCGACCACCTCGATGCCGGGGGCGCTGTCGAGCAGGGCGAGCAGCCCGGCCCGTACGACGACGTGGTCGTCGCAGACCAGGATGCGCACGGGGGCCGGGCGGGAGCCGACCGGGTCGGTCGGGTCGGTCGGGTCGGTCGGGTCGGTCATCGGGGTGCCTCCGGGGAATCGGCCGGGTGGGTCATCGGGTCGTCTCCGACGGGTCGGCCGGATCGGCCGGGGGTGCGGCCAAGGGGACCGCGGCGGACAGGACGGTGCCCTCGCCGGGGGCGGACTCGACGGTGAGGGTGCCGCCGAGCTGGCGCAGCCGGGCGCGCATGGCGGGCAGGCCGTGGCCGCGCGTCCCGGCGGGGGCGTCGGGGAGGGCGGCCGGGGCGAAGCCGTGCCCGTCGTCGGTGACGTCCAGGACGACCTGGTCGTCGAGGAGGGTCAGGGTGAGCGCGGCGGTGGACGCCCCCGCGTGTTCCCGGACGTTGGCCAGGGCGCCCTGGGCGATGCGCAGCAGCGCCGACTGGACGCGGTCGGGCAGCGGCGGGACGCGGGCACCGCCGTCGACGTGGACGCGCACGGTGAGGTCGTCGCCGGACTCCCGCGCGGCCAGGGCGCGCAGCGCCGCCTCCAGACCGCCGCCGCCCGCGAGGTCGGCCGGGGCGAGGTCGTGGACGAAGCGGCGGGCCTCGGCGAGGTTGTGCTCGGCGACGGACGCGGCGCCCCGGACGTGGGTGCGGGCCTTGCCCGGGTCGAGGTCCCAGACCCGCTCGGCCGCCTGGAGCAGCATCCGCTGGCTGGACAGGCCCTGGGCGAGGGTGTCGTGGATCTCCATGGACAGCCGCTGGCGTTCGGCGAGGGTGCCCTCGCGGCGCTCGGAGGCGGCGAGTTCGCGGCGGGTGCGGATCAGGTCGTCGATGAGGGCGCGCTGGCGGGCCGCCTGCCGTTCGGTGTGCAGGAACACGGCCGCCGCGATGGCGGCGACGGCGGGCGGGGCCAGCAGCAGGTTCGGGTCGAAGCGCCCGGCGAGCCGGACCTGCGCGGCGACGACGAACACCGTCAGGACGGTGACCAGCACGAGCGCCGCCCGGGCCGGCAGGGTGCGCAGGCCGGTGTAGAAGAGGGGTACCGCGCACCAGGCGAAGCTGGGCGCGAGGACGACCAGCACCATCCACACCACGACGACCAGACCCAGCCAGGCCAGGCGCCGCCGGGTGGGCCGCGTCCCCGGGCCGCTCAGCACGGGCCCGAGCACGTGCAGTACCGCGAGCGTGAGGGACAGGGCGATGATCCACGGCGTCCGGGGCTCGCCCGGGTGGCGCAGCAGGAAGCGGGCCAGGGCACCGCCGAGCAGCAGGAAGAACGCCGCGTGCATGACGGCGCCGAGCCACCGGGAGTCCGGGTCGTACGGCTTCGGCATCCGCGCGCGCCTCCTTGTCACCGTTGTGTCCTTCCGCGCTGAGCTGCGCTTTCCCTCGGCTTTCCCCCCATGGTGGCCCCTTGGGACGGCCCGCGGGTCAGCCGATCGGACGACCCGGCCGTCATCCGTTCCGTCGCCGACGAGCAGCCGGAACGGCGACCGTGTGCCCCGGGAGCCGGACGGAGAGTGGGGAGCAGACGGACGGAAGCGGCCCCGAGGGACCTCGACGCGGACCGTCCGGCCCGATCCCGAGGAGCAGATGCACCATGAAGAAGACCCTTTCCCGGCGCGCCCGCATCGCCACCGGCGGCGCCGTCCTCGCCGCCGTCGCCGCCGGCACCTTCGGCACGGTGGCGGCGAACGCCGCGGCCCCGGAGGCCGCCCCGGCCGCGGCCTCCGCGGCGTCCGCGGGCCGTGGTGACACCACCACCACCCGGCACCTGACGATCGACGCCGCGACCGAGGCGGCCCAGGCCGCGCTGAAGGCCGCGAAGAAGGACGGCCAGCGGATCACGGTGGCCGTCGTCGACCGCAACGGCAACACGATCCTCACCATGCGCGGCGACGGTGCCGGCCCGCAGTCGTACGAGTCGGCGGTGAGGAAGGCGTTCACCGCGGTCTCCTGGAACGCCCCGACCACCGAGCTGGAGGGTCGCCTCGAGAGCGCCCCGAACCTGAAGGACATCCCGGGCACGCTGTTCCTGGGCGGCGGTGTCCCGGTCACCGCCGACAAGACGCCGATCGCCGGTATCGGTGTCGCGGGCGCCCCGTCCGGCACCCTGGACGAGAAGTTCGCGCAGGCGGGCGCGGCGGCGCTGGGCTAGCTAGCCCCAGGCCGGCGGTTCGGGTCCCTGGCCTCCTCTGCCGACGGGTGTTTCACGTGAAACGCCCCATAGGATCACGGCGTGCGCATCCCCCGACCGCTCGTCATGATGACCGCCGTCGCCGTCGCCGCCCTCACGGCGTGCAGCGGCGACGGCGTGCGGGGCACCCCCGGCGCCTCGGGGGTGCGGGACCCGTACTTCCCCAAGGCGGGCAACGGCGGCTACGACATCGGCCACTACGACCTGGCCCTCGCCTACGACCCCGACACCGAGCGACTCGCCGGCACGGCGACGATCACCGCCCGCGCCACCCAGGACCTGTCCGCCTTCAACCTGGACCTCAAGGGCCTGGACGTCGAGAAGGTCACCGTCGAGGGCCGGGGCGCCCGCTTCAACCAGGCGGGTCAGGAAGTGACCGTCCGACCGTCCGACGAGCTCGACGACGGGGAGACGTTCCGTGTGGCCGTGCGCTACTCCGGCGACCCGGTGACGGTGACCGACCCCGACGGGTCCGAGGAGGGCTGGCTGCCCACCGAGGACGGCGCGGTCGGGCTCGGGGAGCCGACGGGCTCGATGGCCTGGTTCCCCGGCAGCCACCACCCCTCGGACAAGGCGACCTACGACCTCGCGGTGACCGTGCCGGAGGGTTTCGGGGTCGTCTCCAACGGCGAGTTGACGAGCGAGGCCACCCGGGGTGGCCGTACGACGTTCACCTGGCACGTCGCCGAGCCGATGTCGAGCCACGTCGCCATGGTCGCCGTCGGCGAGTGGAAGACCGGCCGCTCCACCACCGGCGACGGGCTGCCGGTGTACACGGCCGTCGACCCGGAGCAGGCCGACGCGAGCCGGAAGGTCCTCGGGCGGATCCCCGAGATCATGGAGTGGGCCCAGGAGAACTTCGGCCCGTACCCCTTCTCCTCCACCGGTGCGATCGTCGACCGCGTCGAGGACGCCGGCTACGCCCTGGAGACCCAGAACCGGCCCTACTTCCCCGGCGCCCCGGACACCGTCCTCCTCGTCCACGAACTCGCCCACCAGTGGTACGGCAACTCCGTCAGCCCGAAGACCTGGCGGGACATGTGGCTCAACGAGGGGTTCGCCACCTACGCGGAGTGGCTGTGGGAGGAGGACGAGGGCGGCGACAGCGCGCAGGAGACGTTCGACGCGCTCTACGACGGGACCTACTACCCCGACGAGGACGAGAGCGACTCGGTCTGGGCGTTCCCGCCCGCTGACCCGCCCGACGCGGCGCACATCTCCGAGAGCCCCGTCTACCAGCGCGGGGCGATGGTCCTGCACAAGATCCGCCGGACGGTCGGCGACGACGCCTTCTGGGCCCTGCTGCGGGGCTGGGCCGCCGCCCACCGCCATGGCAACGCGGACACCGAGGACTTCACGGCGTACGTGGAGAAGTCGGCACCGGACGAGGACTTCACGGAGATCTGGGAGGACTGGCTGTACGGGGACGGCCGGCCGAAGAGCGGGTAGGACGGCCCCCCTCCCCGTGCCTCACTCCTCGGGCGCCTCGAACGCGTCGAGCAGCCGGGCCAGGTCCGGCGGCCAGAGGGGCTCGGGGGCCTCGGCGAGTTCCTGCCGGGTCCACCAGCGCCAGGTGAGGATGCCGTCCGCGGCGTGGGCGGCGGCGAGATGGGGCCCGGTGGGTTCGCGGCGGGGGCCCCGGGCGACGTAGATGTGCTCGTGCTGGCGGACGGGGCCGACGCTCAGGTGGGTGAAGTCGTGTTCCCAGGTGCACAGCAGGGGGCCCGGCTCCAGGTCGGTCCAGCCGGTCTCCTCGCGCAGTTCGCGCAGGGCGCCCTCGCGGGGGTTCTCGTCCGCCTCCAGGCCGCCGCCGGGCATCGCCCAGTGCACGCCGACCTCGACGTTGTCGTAGCGGAAGAGGAAGACCGCGCCGACGGGGTCGAGCACGGCGACGCGGGCGGCGCGGCGCGGGGTGCGCGGCGGCCGGTCCGCCGGTTCGCCCAGCGGCTTGCGCAGCACCGTGCAGGGGCGGTCGAGGCGGAGGTCCCGGCGGTGGTCCACGGCCGCGTAGCCGAGGGCGGTCCAGAAGGCGAGTCCGTCGGTGTTGCCGTCGAGAACGGCGAGCCGTACGGCGGTGCGGCCCGCGGCCCGGAAGCGGTCCTCCACGAGGGACGCGAGGCGTCTGCCGTACCCGCGCCGCCGCAGGCCCGCGTCCACCATCAGCAGCCCGATCCAGGGATCGGGGTCGGCCGGGTCGGGATGCCGGGCGAGCGTGATCGCGACCCCGACCAGCCGGCCCTTGTCCCGGGCGAGCAGCACCTCGGCCGCCGACTGTGCCAACTCGTCGGCCAGCGCCGCCGCCACCTGTTCCGGACGGATGTCGTCCGGGTCCGGGAAGTCACCGCTGAGCGCGTGGAAGGCGCGATGGGAGGCGTAGAGGGCGGTGAGCTCGGTGAGGAGGGGGCCGGGGATGTCGTGGTCGGGAGTGAGCCGGAGGGGGGTGAGGATCACGGGGGCAACCTATCCGAACCGCGGCGGCGCGCGCGGCCCCGATGCCATGACACCATCACCTGCGTGCTCGACATCGGCTACGCCCTCTCCACCCGTTTCCCCGACCCCCCGCAGACCGACTACCGGCGCGCGGACGTCCACGCGCTGCGGCACGACCTGTTCTGCGGGGACGTGTATCTCGCCGACACCAAGGCGGACCGGGAGATTTCCACAGCCTGGGGATGGGTGCCGGTGCTCGACTTCGCGTGGGCGCTGTGCGACATCGTCGAGGGCGTCGACCGGGACCCGGCGGGCTCCCGGGCGGCCCGGCCGCAGCGGGCCGAGCTGGACTTCACCGAGTCCACCGACCGTCTGCTCTTCGAGCGCCGCTTCGGCTGGGTGGACATCGAGGCGGAGTGGCTGCCGGAGGCCGAACCCCCGCTGTCCTTCTCCCACGCCGAACTGCGCCGGGAGGCCCGTGACTTCCTGCACGACCTGATCGCCGACCTCACCGACATGCACGAGGGCCTGGCGGACAACCCGGCGATCTGGACCCTCCAGGCCCGCTTCCCACGGGTTTCCTGACGCCCGGAACACACGGGTCTCCTGACACCCCAGGTCAAGCGCGACTGCTCACGCCCGGAGCCAGCGCCTCCTGGCCCCGGGACGAGCGGGTCTGCCGACGCCCGGAGCCAGCGCCTCCTGGCCCCGGGACGAGCGGGTCTGCCGACGCCCGGGACAAGCGTGACGGTCCGCCCGCTACTCGGGGGCCAGTACCCGCAGCCCCAGTTCCGCCGCCAGGAGCGGGGCCAGGTCCAGCAGCTGGGCCGGGCTGATCACCGCGCCCGACAGACGGTCCACGCCCCGGGCCGGTTCCAGCGGGGCGGCGCCGCGCAGGTCGACGTCCCTGAGGGTCGCCGCGCTGAAGTCGGCGCCCTTCAGGGCGCAGTCGACGAACTCGACCCGCTCCAGGCTGGCGCCCCCGAAGTCCGGCTCGACCAGGACGCACCCCTCGAAGACGACGTCCTTGAGCCGGGCCCGGCGCAGATTCAGGTAGTCGATCTTGCCGCCGCGGATCAGGACCCGTTCCAGGGCGGCACCGTGCAACTGGACGCCGCCCAGGCGGGCGTCGACCAGCTCGACGTCGCGCAGGGTGGCCTCGGCGAGTTGCGTACCGACGCCCCGTACGCCGGTGAGGACCGAGTCGAGCAGCCGGGCCCGGGTCAGGGACGCCTCGTCCAGCGCGCAGTCGCTGAACGCGCAGTCCATGAAGCGGGCGCCCCCGCCGTCCTGGCCGGTGAGGTCCGTCTCCCTGAACTCCAGCCCGTCGTAGTCCCCGTCCCGCTCCAGCTCCGCGCCGTCGTACGGCTCCAGCGGTGGCGGCCTCAGCTCGGGGCGCCGCGCCGCCCGCACCGTCGTCGTACCGCCGCCCGCCGCTCTCCTCGCCATGCCCCCATGGTGCACCCCACCACCGACAATCGCCCGCGACCTGCGCAAACGCCTCCTTCGCAGGGCCGATGCAGGGGCGATGTCACATTCCGCGGCGCCGGGACCGTCGTACTCGCAGACAAGCACCACGCAAGGCGACCCCGACCCGAGGGAGACCCCAGCCATGCACCGCATCACCGTCATCGGCGGCGGCTTCGCCGGACTGACCGCGGCCATCACCGCCGCCGAGGCGGGCGCCAAGGTGACCGTCCACGAGGCCCACCACACGCTCGGCGGACGGGCCCGGACGGCAGACGGCCCCTACCGGACCAACAACGGCCCGCACGCCCTCTACAACGGCGGCCCGCACTGGGCGTGGCTCGAGCAGCGCGACCTGATCGGTCCGCTCGCGCCGCTCCCGCCACGGGAGGGGGCCCGGCTGCGGCTGCGCCACCGGGGCACGCTGCGCCGCACCCCGCCGTTCGCCATGCTCAAGTTGCTGCGCCGGGGCTTCGCACAGGCGCCCGTCGACACCGACTTCCTGACCTGGGCGACCGGCGTCGCGGGCGAGGAGGGTGCCCGTGCCGCCGCCCACTACTGCGCCGTCGCCCTCTTCCACCACGATCCCGGGTCGCTGTCCGCCGCCTTCGTGCAGGAACGCCTGCGCCGGGCCACCAAGCTGCCGCCCGAGGCGCACTACCCGCGCGGCGGCTGGTCCGGGATGATCGACCGGATGGCCGCCCTGGCGTGGAACCTCGGGGTCCGGGTGGAGACCCTCTCCCGCGTCGACGCCGTGCCGACCGACACCCCCGTCGTCGTCGCCACCTCCCTCGACGCCGCCCGCCGTCTGCTGGACGACCCCTCGCTGACCTGGCCGAGCGGGCGCACCGCCCTGATCGACCTCGCGGTGCGGACCCGGCGCGGTGACGCCTTCGCGGTCTCCGACCTGGACGCGCCGGGCTGGATCGAGCGGTTCACCGCGCAGGACCGCACCCTGGCGCCGGCGGGCGAGCAGCTGATCCAGGGGCAGATCCCCCTCGCGCCCCACGAGTCGAAGGCCGACGGCACCGCCCGTGCCGAGCAACTGCTCGACCTCGGCTTCCCCGGCTGGCGCGAGCGCCTCACCTGGCGGCGCGAGGCGGTCGCGGGCGGCCGTACCGGCGCCGTCGACCTGCCCGGCACCACCTGGCGCGACCGGCCCGCCGTCGACCGCGGCGACGGGGTCTACCTCGCCGGTGACCAGGTGGCCGCGCCGGGTCTGCTGTCGGAGGTCTCGTTCAACAGCGCCCTGACGGCGGTGTCCCTCGCCCTCGGCCGGAGGGAGCTTGACCTCAAGCAGGCTTGAGGTCGTTGACTGGGGCACGACCAGCCGGCCCCACCGCAGTGGGGCCCGCCCAGCCCGCCTCACCTGGGGGACCCCATGCGCGCCATCCGTCTGCACGCCTTCGGCCCGGCCGACAACCTCGTCCTCGAGGAGGTCGAGGACCCGCGGCCGGGTCCGGGACAGGTCCGGATCGCCGTCCGCGCGGCGGGCGTCCACCTCCTGGACACCGCCCTGCGCGAGGGCGTCCAGGGCCCGTCGCCCGCGCTGCCCGTCCTGCCCACGGTCCCGGGCCGCGAGGTGGCCGGTGTCGTCGACTCCCTCGGGGAGGGCACGCCCGAGAGCTGGCTGGGCAGACGCGTCGTCGTCCACCTCGGCTTCGCCCCCGGGGGCTACGCCGAACTCGCCGTCGCCGAACTCGCCCGCGTGCACGAGATCCCCGGGAACCTGGACTTCGCCGAGGCCGTCACCATGATCGGCACGGGGCGTACGGCGATGGGGATCCTCCAGTTCGCCGACCTCGGCCCCGGCTCCGTGGCCGTGGTACCGGCCGCCGCCGGCGGCATCGGCACCCTGCTGGTGCAGTACGCCAAGAACGCCGGCGCCACGGTCATCGGTCTGGCCGGCGGCCCGGAGAAGACCGCCCGCGTCGCTGCGAACGGCGCCGACCTGGCCGTCGACTACCGGGACCCCCGGTGGCCGGCCGAGGTCCGCGCCCACCTGGGCGGCCGTACGGCGTCCACCGTCTTCGACGGCGTGGGCGGGGACGTCGCCCGGGAGGCCGTCGCCCTGCTGGGGCCCGGCGGCAGGCACCTGGTCTTCGGCTGGTCGGGCGAGGGGATGCACGACGGTTCCCCCCACCTCGTCGACGGCGTCTCCCAGCAGGTGCTCGGCCCGGTGATGATGGAGCGGGCCGGCGGCACCAACCCCCTGCGCACCCTCGAACTGCGCGCCCTCACCGAGGCCGCCGAGGGCCGGCTCACCCCGGCCGTGCACCGCTTCCCGCTCGCCGACGCGGCAGCCGCACACCGGGCGTTGGAGAACCGGGGGACGACCGGAAAGGTGGTCCTCGTGCCGTGAGCCCGGTGGGCGCCGGCCGGCCCAACCGGATGCGGTACGCACCGAATCATGGTGTTCTGGCCAGATGAGTGGCACCCGGACAGGTGAGCCGGCCGCGCCCACGGACGTCGATCCCCGCCGCTGGTGGGGGCTGATGGTGATCGCCCTGGCCCAGCTGATGGTCGTCCTCGACGCGACCATCGTGAACATCGCGCTGCCGTCGGCGCAGCGCGCCCTGGGCATGTCCGACGCCAACCGCCAGTGGGTGATCACCGCGTACACCCTCGCCTTCGGCGGCCTGCTGCTGCTCGGCGGCCGGATCGCGGACCTCGTGGGGCGAAAACGCACCTTCGTCATCGGGCTGATCGGCTTCGCCACCGCCTCCGCGCTCGGCGGCGCCGCCACCACCCCGGCGATGCTGTTCGGCGCGCGGGCGCTGCAGGGCGTCTTCGCCGCCGTCCTCGCGCCGTCCGCGCTGTCGCTGCTGACGACCACCTTCACCGACCCGAGGGAACGCGGGAAGGCCTTCGGCATCTACGGCGCGCTGGCCGGCAGCGGCGCCGCGGTCGGTTTCATCGTCGGCGGCGTCCTCACGGAGTACCTGAACTGGCGCTGGTGCCTGTACGTCAACATTCCCGTCGCCGTCGCCGCCGTGATCGGCGCGTTCACCCTGCTGCACGACCGCCCCGGCCACAACGGCGCCCGCCTCGACGTCCCCGGCGTGCTCCTCGGCTGCGGCGGTCTCGTCGCCCTCGTCTACGGCCTCAGCGAGGCGCAGCCCCGCGGCTGGACCGACCCGCTGGTACTGGCGCTGTTCGCCGCGGGCGTCGTCCTCCTGACGGTGTTCATGTGGTGGCAGACCCGGGCCCCGGTGCCGCTGCTGCCGCCGCACGTCATCCGCGACCGCAACCGCGCCGGCTGCTTCCTGACGATGATGCTGGCCGTCATCGGCATGTTCGGGATGTTCCTGTTCATGACGTACTACCTCCAGGTCGTCCTCGGCTACTCCCCCGTGCGGACCGGTCTCGCCTTCCTGCCGCTGACCGCCTCGATCGTCATCGGCTCCACCCAGATCTCGGCCCGCCTGCTGCGCCGCGTGGGCCCGCGCATGCTGATGGCCCCCGGCATGCTCCTCGCCTCCGGCGGCATGGTGGTCCTCACGCGGATGACGGTGCACTCGCATTACGTCTCGGAGATCCTGCCCGCGCTGGTGCTCATGGGGCTCGGCATGGGCCTGACGTTCATGCCCGTCTTCTCCACGGCCACCGCCGGGGTCGCCCCGCGGGACTCCGGGGTGACCTCCGCGACGGTCAACACCTCGCAGCAGGTGGGCGGCTCGGTCGGCACGGCACTGCTCAACACCGTGGCCACCAGCACCAGTGCCTCCTACATCACCTCCCACCTCACCGACCCGTCCCGGAGGGTGTCGGTCGTCCGGGAGGGCATCGTCCACGGCTACACGGTCGCCATCTGGCTGGCCGCCGGCATCATGCTGCTGGCGGCCCTGGTCGCGGGCCTGATGGTGACGGCCAAGGCCCCGGACCACGGCCCCCCGGCCGACCGGCCGGTGCCGGAACCGGTGGCCTGAGGGGGAGCGGGCCCAGGGCACCGCCCGCGGCATGCTTCTGACCGCCGTCAGGACGGATGCGGGCGGCGCGGGACGGATACGGGACGTACGCACGGCCAGCGGCGCCCGGCGCCGGGTGCTCCGTGCGGCGCCCCGGCGCCGCCGCGCGTCTTCGCCGCCGTCCGCACTCCGTCCGCCCCGGGTCCCCGGGCCCCCGGGCCGCCCGGGACCCGATAATTCGGGTGCCCGCGTCGCCGCACGCCGGTAGCGTCACCGGTGTGATCGACGTTCCTGACGCGCTCGCCGCCACGCAGGCGAAGTACAACGGCGAGGCCGGCCGCGCCTTCATCGACGCGCTGCCCGACCTGGCGGCCCGCTTCCTGGACCGCTGGGGGCTGCGCCCGGACGGGCCGTCGATGCACGGCTGGGCGGCCCTGGTACTGCCCGTCGTACGGGCCCGGGACGACACCCCGGCCGTGCTCAAGCTCCAGATCCTCGACGAGGAGTCCGAGGGCGAGCCCGTCGCCCTGCGGCTGTGGGACGGCGACGGGGCGGTACGGCTGCTCGACCACGACGCGGCCACCGGCACCATGCTCCTGGAGCGCCTCGATCCGACCCGCATGCTCAGCCACGTCGAGGACTCCCGCGAGGCCGTCCTCGTCATCGCCCGGCTGCTCGCCCACCTCACCTCGACCCCCGCCCCGCCCGGTCTGCGCCGGCTCGGCGACATCGCGCGGGGCATGCTGGAGCGGACGCCGTGGGTCCTGGAGCGCATCCCGGACCCGGCGGACCGCCGCCTGGTCGCCGACTGCGCCGCCGCCGTGCGCGAGGTCGTGGACGAGCCCGGCGACCGGCTGCTGCACTGGGACCTGCACTACGAGAACGTCCTCGCCGCGGACCGCGCCCCCTGGATCGCCATCGACCCCAAACCGCTGGGCGGCGACCCCGGCTTCGACCTGATGCCCGCCCTCGACAACCGCTACGACCCGGGCGAGACCCAGTGGCGTTTCGACGCCATGACCGACGTCCTCGGGCTGGACCGGGAGCGGGCCCGCGCCTGGTCCCTCGGCCGCGTCCTGCAGAACTGCCTGTGGAACGTGGAGGACGGCGACCCGCTGGAGGAGGAACAACTGGGGATCGGGCGGCTGCTGCGAACGCCGTGAACCGTCACCTGCCCGCGGACGTGCCGCGGTCGACCGGCGGAAGGGCGTCCGACGACGATGCGGCGACCTCCCCGGGCCCGGTCGGGTACCCCGTGCGGCCGCTCGTTTCCGCGCCCCCACGCTGACGCGCGCGCGAGGAAGGCGCCCGCGGGCGACACCCACGGGCGCCCGGCGTGGGACGTGCGCCCGGCCGGAATCCGAGGGGCGGCTCGGGGCCGCGCACCCGGCGCCCCTGCGCGCCTGCGCGCCTGCGCCACAGGTCGGTGCCTGACACCTGACAGCACCGGCCGGTCCTCAGCCCCCAGGGCTGTGGCAGGCGTCCCGGGGCCGCTCCTGCCCTCGTTCCCGGCGCCCCTCCCGGCCCAGCGCGCCCGGCAGTTCCGTCCTGCGGCGAATCCGCAACTTGCGGTAGGTGCTGGTCAGGTGGGTCTCCACCGTGCGCCGGGCGAGGTGCAGCAGGTCGGCGATCTCGGTGTTCGTGCGGCCGGCGGCGGCCAGTTCGGCGATCCGGCGCTCGCTGCCGGTCAGCGCCCCGGCGCCGGTGCGGGACGCCACGGGGCCCCGGGCGCCGCCCTCGCGCAGGGCCTGCCCGGCCAGGGTGAGCCAGCGCAGGGCGCCCTTGCGTTCGGCCAGTTCGGCCGCCTCGCGCAGGCGGGCGCGGGCGCGGGTGCCTTCACCGGCGGCGAGGAGCTGGCGGCCCTGGGCGAGCAGCGCGGCCATCAGCTCCGTGCCGGTGTCGACGGGCGCGTCCCGCAGGGTCCGTACGGCCTCCTCGGCCAGCTCCAGGCCGCGTCGTCCGCCGGTCGCGGTGCCCAGCACCCGCAGGGCGCGGCCCACGGTGCGCGGGGTGTTCCACACCCGGGCCAGCCGCAGCTCCTCCGTCGCCAGGGCCAGCGCCTCCGGGCCGCCGCCCAGGGCCATCCGGCACTCCGCGACCGCCGTCCGCCACGGGGTGACGACCGGGCTGACCACCTCGCGGGCCGCCTGGCGCCGTCCGCACTCCAGGAAGTCGTGGAGCGCGCCCGCCGGGTCGCCGGTGGCGGCCCGCAGCACGCCCCGCGCGTACAGGTAGCGGTTCAACTCCCAGTTCTCCGCCACCTCGCGCAGGTCGAACCGGTCGGCGAGGCGCTGTGCCTCGTCGGTGCGGCCGGTGTGGACGAGCGCCATCAGGGCGTGGGCGTCCCGGTTGGAGGGGCCGGTGCGGGAGCGGGCCGGGTCCCCCACCGCGTCGGTTCCGGGCCCGGCGGCGAGCAGGCGCGCGTAGTCGCCGCGGGCCGCGGCGATGTCGGCCCGGGTGTTGAGGAGCGCGTGCTGCATCGGATGGAGCAGCGCGGGGTGCTGCCCGGCCAGACCCCGCTCCACGAGCCGGTCCGCCTCGTCGAGTTCGTCGGCCCACTGCGCGACCGCGGCCGCCGTGCCCAGCAGGAACGGCTCGGCGAGCGGGTCGGTGGGCTGCGCGAGCAGCGTCCGTACCCGCCGCATCGCCTCCTGGGCCGAGACCAGCCCGGCCGTGGACGCGTACCGCACGAGGAGCGCCTGTCCGGCGGTGCCCACCAGCTCCGGGGAGCGCTCGCCGGTCTCGCACAGCCACCGGTACACCTCCTGCCGGGTCGCCAGGTCCTCGTCGGACAGCAGCGCGCCGGCGGCCTGCACGGTGCGGGCCAGTTCCGGGTGGCCGGACAGCCGGCTCTCCGTGCGGCGCAGCACCTCCATGGCCGTACGGACCTCGCCGCGGGCGGCCAGGGCGGTGCCGAGGGCGACGGCCGTACGCACCCGGTTGCGGGGCTCGGCCGGCAGGTGCTGGGCCTCGGCGAGGCGCGCGATGGCCGCCGGGGCGTCGGCCGACGCGTACTCCAGGGAGCCCAGTTCGGTCAGCAGCCGTTGCCGGAGGTCGTCGCGCAGCGGCTCGTCCAGCGCCCGGCGCAGATAGCCGACGGCGTCGCCGGGCCGGGCGTCGTGCACGGCGACCGTGACCGCGTCCCGCAGGACGCGCAGCGCCCAGGGCAGCCCGACGGCCGGTGCGCGCAGCAGGTGCCGGGCGACCGCTTCGACCCGGTCGCCCCGGCGCAGCATGGCCTCGGCCGCCGCCAGGTGCGCCGCCTCCCGGCGGGGCCGGGGCCAGCCGGTCAGCACGGCGTCGCGCAGCAGCGGATGCGCGTAGCGGGGGCGGCCGGTGGCGTCGGGGCGCAGCAGACCGAGCCGGGTCATGGCGGCGAGCCAGCCGGCGACCCGGGCGGGGTCGGCGCCGGCCGCCTCGGCGAGGAGGTCGGCCGGGTCACCGCCGGCCGGTCCCGCGGGCGTCGCCTGTTCCAGCGCCGCGAGGCACCGCGCCACGTCGGCCGTGGCGGACCCGGCGCTGTTCAGCCACCAGGAGACGGCCGCCGGGTAGGCCCCGGGGTACAGCGCGGCGCAGGTGTCGGGCAGGGGCGGGGCGCCGTCGGGCGCGGCACCCCCCTGTCCCGGGGTGCCGCCGAGGTCGTCGAGCAGGGCGTGCAGCAGCAGCGGACTGCCGGCGCCGGCCCGTACGCACTCCGCCGTCCAGCGCGGTCCGGCCGTGGGGAAGACGGCGCGGACCAGCCCGGCCGCCGCCGCGTCGCTGAGCGGGGCGAGGGTGTGGGTGCGCACCAGGGAGGGCGACAGGGCCTGGGTGAGCCCGGCGGGCCGCGGGTCGATGTCGTACTGGCTGCGCTCGGTGACCACCAGCAGTACCGGTAACCGGTCGACGCGCCGGGCCGCCTCCACCAGCCAGCGGCGCGAGGCGTCGTCGGCGAGGTGGACGTCGTCCACGGCCACCAGCAGCGGGCACTCGGCCGCGTACGAGCGCAGCAGCCGCCAGAGCCGGGCCGCGCTGCCGCGGTCGTCGCCGCCGGGAGCCACGTCGGCGAAGTCCGGCACCGTTCCCAGGAGGTCGAGGACCGTGGCGAAGGGCACCCCGGTGTCCTCGGGCGAGCAGCGCGCGCGCAGCACCCGCAGGCCGCGGTCCGCGGCGTGCCGGGCGGCGGCCTCCAGTACGGCGGTACGGCCGGTGCCGGTGGCGCCGCGCAGCAGGACGAGGCCGCCGGTGCCCGTCCGGGCGCGCTCGGTCTCGGCCGCGAGCAGCGCCAGCGCGTCGTCGCGTTCGCGGAGCGGTCCGGTCATCGGTGCCTCCTGTGGTGGATGACGCTCCCCCGGCCTGTGAGACGTGCAAACGCGGACGAGGGTGGTGTGAGGTGGCCCACTCCGGGGAAGGAAGTGCCGCGGCAGGACCGGTGGCTGTGGCGATGCTCACGGTGGTGCGCATGCCGCGCCACGATCCCGCCCACCCTCGCGCGAGACCCTGCTGACCTGCTGAAACACGCGCTCGACGGCCACCTCTCGGGGGTCGCCGCACTGATCTCGTGGTGTCCCTCGTGGTGCTCCACGATTGCGCGGTCCCAGCAGTCCCAGAAGTGTGGGACACGCTCATCCGCCGCAGGCCCGTGCCGCATGGCGGGCTCGTGAACAGGGGGGAAACGGTTGCTCAACTCACCCCGGAGCACCACCACATCCAGCATCGGGGCGGTCGCAGCCATCGGAACCGCCGGCACGACCACCGGCACCGCCGGCACGACCACCGGCACCGTCGGCTCGACCACCGGTGCCGTCGGCGTCCCCGACCGCCGCGTCCCGGTGGCGGTGACCGCCCCGGACCCGATCAGCCGCGAGGGCGCGATCAGCCAGTTGCGCCGGCACCCGGAGATCGACCTGCGCGAGGAGTCCGGCCCCGGCACGGTGGCCCTGCTCATCGAGGACGCGCTCGACGAGGCGGCGCTCACCCGGCTGCGCCGGATCGTGCGCAGCGAGGGCTCGCGCGCCGTGCTCGTGGTCGGCGCGATCCGCGAGAACGAACTGCTGGACGTCGTCGAGTGCGGTGTCGGCGCGATCGTCTGGCGCCACGAGGCCACCGCCCACCGGCTGGTGCAGGCGGTGCTGGCCGCCTCCCGCGGCGACGGCGACCTGCCCGCGGACCTGCTCGGCCGGCTCATCAGCCAGGTGGGCACGCTGCACCGGGGCGCGGCGGGCCGCCCCGGCGCCCCGTCGCTGGGTCTCGCACCCCGAGAGGTGGACGTCCTGCGACTGGTCGCCGAGGGCCTCGACACCGGGGAGATCGCCGGCAAGTTGTCCTACTCCGAACGGACCGTCAAGAACGTCATGCACGGGCTCACCACGCGACTGCATCTGCGCAACCGTGCGCACGCCGTGGCCTATGCCCTCAGGGAAGGCTACATCTGACCGAACGGGCAATCGAGAGCGGCCCTCCGGGGCCGCACGGGCAAGGCGACCTGCCCGGACGCCGTCCCTGACGCGCCTGCGGGCAGGACGGCACCCGGGGCACGATCGGTGACGGACGGCAGCGTGCAGTACGGCAGAGCGGGAGCACGAGTGTGATCCACGAGGTGGACGAGGCCCTCAAGCGCCTCCTCGCGGGCGGGGCGTTGACGGGCTCGGGCATCGACGTGGCCTTCGAGGCACCCACCCGTGACTGGGCGGCCCGACGCAACGCCCCCGTGGTCAACACGTACTTGTACGACATACGGGAGGACGTGGCCCGGCGTCGGCGCGGCCACGTGCCGGTGCGCGACGAGCGCGACATCGTGGTGCGCCGCCGCCAGCCGCCGCGCTGGTTCCGGCTGTCGTACCTGGTGACGGCCTGGACGAAGACCCCGCAGGACGAACACCGGCTGCTCTCCGCGGTCCTGGCGACGCTGCTGCCGCGCGAGTCCCTGCCCCCCACCGAACTCCCCGGCGCCCTGGGGTCCCTGGGCCTGTCGGTGCCGTTGACGGTGTCCGGGGTCCAGACGGAGTCCCGTTCCCTCGCCGAGATCTGGTCCGCGCTGGGCGGCGAGCTGAAGCCGTCCCTGGACCTGGTGGTGACCGCGCCCTTCCCGGCCTACCCGGAGTACGACGCCGGACCGCCGGTCACCGAGGGCGTGACGGTCCGGGTGCACGACCTGGACGGCGACGCGGCGGAGACCACCGGGCGCTCCCACCGGCCCCACCAGGTGGCGGCCGCCCGCGCGGCCCGCGGCATCGGCCGCGGCACGACGGACCGCCGCCCGGACTCGCCGTGAGCGCCCCGTACGCCGCCGCCGGTGCCCCGTCGCCCGGCCCGGACGAGAACGACCCCGGTGTCCGGGCGCCGGACACGTACGCCGCCGCTCCGACGCCGGACACGTACGCCACCGCCCCGACGCCGGACACGTACGACGGCGTGCCCGACGTCCCCGACGCGCGCGACGACCCCGCCCACGCGCTGCTCGCCCACGTCAGCGGCCTGCGGGAACGGGTGGCCGCGCTGGTCGAGAGCCGCGCCGCCGGCGACCCGACGGCCGACGACCCGCTGCGCGGCCTGTACCTGTCCGACGAGGCCGTACGCCATCTGCTGCGCACCTGGCCGTCCGGTGACGCCCCGGACGCCCCTGAGGCCGCCGACGCCCCACCGCCGCACCGGGTCGGCGACGGCCCGGCGGACCCGGGTGACCGGCTGGTGTCACTGGCCGGGCGGATGGGGCTGACCGAGTGGGACACCCTCGTCCTGCTCATCGCCCTCGCCCCCGACGTCGACCGCTCGTTCGAGCCGCTCTACGGCTACCTCAACGACGACGTGAGCCGCCGGCGTGCCACCGTGGGCCTCGCCCTCGACCTGTGCGGGGTGCCCGCGCACACGTCGGCGGCCCGCGCCCGCCTGCACTCCTCGGCACCGCTGCGCGCCCTCGGTCTGCTGGAGGTCGAGGAGCCCGAGCGCCCCTTCCTCTCCCGTTCCCTGCGCGTTCCCGACCGATTGATCGGCCATCTCCTCGGCGACGACACCCCGGACGCCGCGCTCCTCGGCAAGCTGCGCCCGATGCCGGAACCGCTGCCCGCCGGCCCCGACGCCGAGGCCTTCGCGCACCGGCTGGCCGCCCGGCTCCACGACGGCCCGCTCACCGCCTACCTGCGGGAACAGCGCGAGGGGGACGGTCTGGCCGTCCTCGCCTCCACCCTGCGCGCCGCGGGACTCGACGCACTGCGCTGCTCCGCCCCCGAGGACCACGTCCCCGAACTGCTGCGCGAGGCCCGCCTCGGCGGCCGTGCCGTCGTGGTGGTGGGGCTGCCCGAGCAACCGGGCCCGCTGCTGCGGACGCTGACCGCCGCCACGGACGTGACCGTGCTGATGACGGACCCCCGCCCGTACGACCCGCACTGGTCCCCCGACGACCCCCTGGTCCTCGACGCGCCGGGCCGCCGGGCCGGCGGCACGAGCGCCTGGCAGGCCGCGCTCGGCACGGACGCCGACGGCTTCGACCTGGCCGCCACCGTCGCCCCGTACCGCCTCGGCGGCGACCGCATCCAGCGGGCCGCGCACACCGCCCGCGCCCTCGCGGCCTTCGACGGCGGCCCGCTCACCGCCGACCACGTCCGGCTCGCCGCCCGCCGCCAGTCGGCCTCCGGCCTGGAGAGCCATGCCCGCCGGATCCGGCCCGCCGTGGACTGGCGGGACCTGGTCCTGCCCGAAGGGCCCCTCACCCAGCTGCGCGAACTCGCCCTGCGCGCCCGTCACCGCGACCGCGTCCTCGGCGACTGGCGGCTCAGCGCGGGCGGCGGGCGCGGCCGGGGCGTCCTCGGTCTGTTCGCCGGCGAGTCCGGCACCGGCAAGACCCTCTCGGCGGAGGTGGTCGCGGCCGACCTGGGCCTGGACCTCTACGTGGTCCAGCTTTCGTCGATCGTGGACAAGTACGTCGGCGAGACCGAGAAGAACCTCGAACGGATCTTCACGGAGGCCGACCGCACCGACGCCGTGCTCCTCTTCGACGAGGCCGACGCCGTCTTCGGCAAGCGCTCCGAGGTGAAGGACTCGCACGACCGGTACGCCAACATGGAGAGCGCCTACCTGCTGCAGCGCCTGGAGTCCTTCGACGGCATCGCCCTGCTCACCACCAACCTGCGCGCCAACATCGACGAGGCGTTCACGCGGCGCCTGGACCTGGTGGTCGACTTCCCGTTCCCGGACGCCGGGCAGCGCCTGGCGCTGTGGCGGCACGGCCTGTCGCACGTCCCGTCCGCCGACGACATCGACCCGGCCCCGCTGGCCCGGGACTTCGAGCTGGCCGGCGGGTCGATCCGCAGCGCGGTGGTCACCGCCGCCTACCTCGCCGCCGGACGCGGGGACAAGGTGACGGCGGGCGACCTCCTGGAGGGCGCCCGCCGTGAGTACCGCAAGGCGGGGCGGCTGGTTCCGGGCGAGGCGAACTGGTAGCGGGCCACCGCCCGCCTCGGCTCCCCTGACCGTCCTGGCCGTCCCCTGGTCTCCCCCTACCCTGACCGTCCCCCGGTCACCCCTGCCCGCCCGGCCGCCGGCCCCGTGGGGGCGAGGCGGCCGGTGAGCGCGGGGCTCAGGCGTCTTCCTTCGGGAGGATCTCCCACTCCGCGTCGTCGGAGCCGGAGCAGTCGAAGATCACCAGTTTGGCGTCGACGACTTCGACGGCCGAGCCGGCGACGTCCAGGCAAGCGTTGTTGCTGGCGAAGTTGCGGATCCAGTAGGCACCGCTCTCCTGCTTCTCGACCCACCAGAGCTGGTTGTCCTCGGTCGTGCCGGCGCAGGGGAACTCGGTGACGGGCGTCGTGTACGGGTTCGACCCCTTGTTCGGGAGGTCCATGCAGAGCCGGTCCTTGACGTTCCGGATCTGGAAGAGCGCCGTCCCGCCGGGGCCGCCCTTCGGGTACCTCACCTCCAGGTCCCAGAGCTGGTTGTCGCCGTCGGTCCGGTCGCAGTGGGACTGCTGGACGGGGCCGTCGACCTTCCCCTGCCCGAATCCCGGGAGTTCGGCACAGAACGTGGTGGTGGTGTTGCGCAGCACGACGTTGCTGGCCGGCACCACGGCCGGTTCCGCGTCGGGCTTCTTGGGCTGTTTCTCCTCACCGCCCCCTCCGCCGCCTCCGCCCCCGTCACCGTCGCCGTCGCCGCCGTCGCCCTTCGGTTCCTCGGTCTCGGGCTGCTGGGGCGGCGCCTGGACGGGCGACTCGGCCGTGCTGGGGGGCGCCACCTCCAGCGCGGCACTGGCGCTGGGACTCGGCGCGAGCGCGGTGCCCGCCTGCTGGACCTGCTCCGTGGCACCGGTACGGACCTGCGGCTTGTACGCGATCCAGATCATCACGAACGCGATGGTCAACGCCAGCGCGATCCCGAAGAACGTCGCGAGCCAGCGCGGCAGGAACCCCCGCTGGATGTACGTACCCTCCACATCCGTCGGATCGACCCCGGAACGGCGCACGGCCAGCGTGTACGGCCGCTCCTCCTTCGACCCGAACCAGATGATCTGCCGCGGCTTCAGCGTCGTCTCGACGAACGCCGCCCGCCCCGGCTCGATCTGCACGTTCCCCGGCCGGATCTCGTACGACAGATGGTCCCCGGTGTCACTGCCGGACACCGACGCCGTCACCTTCGTATTGCCGAGGTTGTCCACCGCCAGCCTGGGCCGCCCCCTGAACCGCCCCTTCACCGTGGGAGGCACCAACTCCGCCCGCACCTCGGTGAACGGAGTGATCGTCAGGTTCCCCTCCGGAACCGTCACCGCGTCCGGATGCTCCGTCGGCGTGATCCGCACCGCATACGGATTCGGACCCGCGGTCGCGTCAGGGGTGCGGGGCGGCGCGAAGGTCAGCTCCACCGTCCCCGTCGTCCCTGGATACAGTCGCAGCGTCGGCGGCTCGATCGTCGTCCAGGGCGCCACGTCCCCGACGGGCTCGAACCGGTACTCGTCCACCACGTCACCGGTGTTGCGCACCCTCAGGCGCACACGCGTGCTGCTGCCTGGGTCGACGGTGGCGGACGCGGGCTCCAGGGAAGTCCAAAGGCTCACATGGCGAGGCTACGGGCGGGTCGGCGAACCGTCAGCGGACCTCGGGGCAGTACTGGTTGCCCGGATGTACCTGATGACACGGTTGTCCGGACCCCGGCGCCGTCAGACCGTGATCCTGACCGCCTCCAGCTGGAGCTTGTCCTTCGCCATGTCGCTGCCGAAGTACCGCCAAGCGGCGGGCTCGGTGCAGCCCTGCCGCAGCCAGCCCTTGTCCTTCACGTGGGTGTTCGGGCAGACGGTGCCCTCCACGGTCTTGAGGGTGAACCCCTCGAGGGGCGAGACCACCTCCTTGGTGCTCCCGAGGTACATGTCGACGCCCTCGGCGGCGCTGCTCCACCGGGAACCGGTCAGCCATCCCTCGACGACGTGGGCCCCGTTGCCCAAGACGCCCTTGGTCCCGGACACCGCGATGTTCAGGGCCTTGATCGGGAGGTTCTTGCCGACCGTGCCGGCCTCGGCGCCGTCGCACACCGGGTCCTGCCAGCCGTGGTCCGCCACGTAGGCGCGGTAGCAGATGTGCCGGCCCTCGCTGCGGGCGGCGACCTCCTTCACCGCCGTGGCCGCGGTGCGCACCGGGGGCTCGGGCTTCTCGGAATCGCCGCTCCCCTTGTCCTTGCCGCCCTCGCCGTCCTTGTCCCCTCCGCCGTCGCCGCCGTCGCCTTCGGTTCCTCGGTCTCGGGCTGCTGGGGCGGCGCCTGGACGGGCGACTCGGCCGTGCTGGGGGGCGCCACCTCCAGCGCGGCACTGGCGCTGGGACTCGGCGCGAGCGCGGTGCCCGCCTGCTGGACCTGCTCCGTGGCACTGGTACGGACCTGCGGCTTGTACGCGATCCAGATCATCACGAACGCGATGGTCAACGCCAGCGCGATCCCGAAGAACGTCGCGAGCCAGCGCGGCAGGAACCCCCGCTGGATGTACGTACCCTCCACA
>NZ_JAVRFH010000328.1:0-449 GCF_031845825.1 Streptomyces lancefieldiae
TTCTTTGTGACATTGAACGGCTTGAATCTGGCTCGTTTCGTCACAGAAGATCGAGTGTTTAACAAACCCTTTGTTGAAACGACCTATGGAACGAATCAATCAGATAAAGCAAGATTATGGATGGGTGTGCCCAAAAAAATCTTTTTAGAATATGCTCGGGAAAATGAAGACAAAAAACTAGCTGAGCAAATGATCAAAGAAAATCGTTACGGTACTACTGTGTTTTATGAAAAAGACCGGTATCAAGCGCTGGTTGTTGATGAAATATATGTTCCATAACTATATTCCAAGATTCAAAAAGTATTTTCATGTGAAAGAAGGCTAGTTCATGGAGAATTTTTTCAGTATTTTAGGCGGAATGGGCACGATGGCGACAGAAAGTTTTGTTCGCTTGATCAACCACCGAACGAAAGCTACAAAAGATCAAGAATATTTGAATTATGTCTTAT
>NZ_JAVRFH010000329.1:0-449 GCF_031845825.1 Streptomyces lancefieldiae
TGGAGAACGCGCTGACCGCCAACCCGGTGCTGGCTCCGCTCGCCGCCCGTTCGCGCGACGACCTGGCGCTGCTGGTGCGGCTGGCGGGCGGCGGCGATCCCTCGGCCCGCGCCGAGCACCTGGAACACCCTTACTCGGCCGTGGAGTTGGATGCCGTACTGGCTGTGCTGCGGCATCTGCTCACCGCCCGGGAGACCGTCCTCGCGGTCAACGCGGCGTACATCGCCTCGGCCGCGCAGACGGACGCGACGCGCACCGAGCCGCCGTTCCGGCTCCAGGGGTCGTACCGCAACATGAACAAGATCGCGGAGCGGATCGTGCCCGTCATGAACGACGCCGAGCTCTCCGCCGTCGTCGACGACCACTACGCGGGCGAGGCCCAGACGCTCACCACGGGCGCCGAGGCCAACCTGCTGAAGCTGGCCGCCCTGCGCGGGACGCTCACCGCC
>NZ_JAVRFH010000330.1:0-448 GCF_031845825.1 Streptomyces lancefieldiae
GTCAAGAGGGTTTATTTTATAAAACGTGTTATTTTAAAGGTTAGTAGACATAATGTACAGTATGCCAAGTAGCCCTTGTATCAACCGATACAGGGGCTCACTTTGTGATTTTTAATTGGTCTAGGTAAAAAGCTCTTTTTAAGGCTTGATTTTCTGCAGTTGCTTCTTTCCGTTTCTTTGTGAATTTTTACCAGTCATTTTTTACTGGATTGTTATTTTTCATAAAATATGATAAATTTTTGGTAGCGCTTTATAAGCGCGTTGCTTTTTCAAGAATAAACACTCATTATTTTTTAACTGGCTGCTCGGAAGAGCAGTCTTTTTTATTATTTATCCGTTTCTTTTACAAACAATTCTTCGTTAGGACTGTTGTAATAATTTGAATTCAATTTAAGTTCTCTGTTGGAATTGTTTTTTCCAATTACGGATAATAGCATGGGGCTAAAAC
>NZ_JAVRFH010000331.1:0-448 GCF_031845825.1 Streptomyces lancefieldiae
GATTCGCGTAGTGGCCGACGGCACGGGTGCGATCAGCGTGCACTCACGGAGTGAGGGCGAAACCGGGTGGAGGCGGAACGCCGTCGGGTCCGCCGGGCACGGCACCAGGGGAGACGGCGCGGAGCGAGCCCTCGTGTCCTGGCCCCCCGCGGGCGCCGTCCGCGTGCCCTTCGACAACGAGTCCACCGGCCTCTCCGCCCCCGGCTTCGCTCACGGCACCCCAATCCGCGGGGTGCGGCAGCTGTGGCGCCGCGACGACGCTCTGTTCGCGGAGGTGGAACTCCCCGCGTCGGACGGCGTGGACCAGGGCCGGTTCCGGATCCACCCGGCACTGCTGCACGCCGCGCTGCTCCTCGCAAGCCCGGGACGGCCGGCCGACACATCATCCCCGCCCGAGGAGCGGCTGCCGTTCCGCTGCCGGGGCATCCGCCTCGACCCCACGAGGGGG
>NZ_JAVRFH010000332.1:0-448 GCF_031845825.1 Streptomyces lancefieldiae
GATGAACGCTTCCGCCCCAGCCGCCAACCTGGTCCACCGAGGCGAGGGCGAAGCCCGGATCGCCTGGGTTTCGCAGGCGAGGTGCCGTCAGGCCGATCCGGACGAATTGTTCGTCCGCGGTGCCGCACAACGCAAAGCCGCGGTGATCTGCAGGCACTGCCCGGTGATTCTCGAATGCGGTGCCGATGCACTCGACAATCGCGTGGAGTTCGGAGTCTGGGGCGGGATGACCGAACGTCAGCGTCGTGCCCTGCTCAAACAGCATCCCGAAGTCATCTCCTGGTCCGAGTTCTTCGCAGCCCAGCGCAAGCACCACCGTAGCGCGGTCTAGCCTCCGTGTCCTTACGCGGGCTCACTGGCCCGCGCGCGCCGAAGTGCGGCCGACGGTAGTGTATTCGGTTGTGGCACATGGTAATCAGCAGCAGTGAGTGAGCCTGCCAGCGTTCTT
>NZ_JAVRFH010000333.1:0-444 GCF_031845825.1 Streptomyces lancefieldiae
GTCTGTCGTTGCGGGAGTCGGTGCGTCTTGACGGCCGGTGGCTGCTCGTCGTGCCCGAGCACCTGGACGCGGACGCCACGCGTGTCGCCCACGACGTCGAGCAGGCCCTCACCACCCACGGCGCCACCGTGCACACCCTTGCTCTTGACCCCGCCACAGCGGACTTCGACGACCGTTTCGCCGGGATGTACGAGGAAGCAACGGACGTCACGGGCATCCTGTCACTCCTCGGACTGGCTGTGGGCCCGCACCCGGAGCACGGCGAGGTGCCGATCGCCACAGCGACCTCACTGGCACTGGTGCAGGCCGTCGGCGAGGCCGGGTTCGGTGTTCCGGTGTGGGCGGTGACGCGGGGCGCGGTGTCCGTGGTGCCTGGTGAGGTGCCGGAGACGGCGGGTGCGCACCTGTGGGCGCTCGGGCGGGTTGCCGCTCTCGAGATCCCCG
>NZ_JAVRFH010000334.1:0-442 GCF_031845825.1 Streptomyces lancefieldiae
GTAGATCTCCAGGTCATCGGGCAACGTCACGTAAAGCTGGCGCTGAACCTTCGCGGCGATGCCGTTGTGGTGCGCGTGCGGCGGTGGTACCAAGACGATCTGCCCCTCGTCGATCTCTGCGCGCCACCCCTCGGGCACGTCCAGTTCTCGCCATGTCTGGAGCAGGTAGTCCCACGCGCGCGCACCCGGTGCGTGACTGTTCTCGACGAACGCTGCGGTCATCGCGTGTCCCTTCTTCAGTGGCCTTGGCGAGAAGCTAGATCGGAGGTCTCGCGACCGTACGCCGCTTTCTCCCAGCGTCCCACGAACGGGTGGCCGGGCACAGGAGAGCACGCCCACCCGTGATCCCTCCCACGGCATGAATTCCGGCCCGCCGGTCATACTGGCCGAGGACGGAGACGAGACGGCACCGGAGGGCGGGGACACATGGTCGACGACACAT
>NZ_JAVRFH010000335.1:0-441 GCF_031845825.1 Streptomyces lancefieldiae
TCCACACGCGTCCGGACGTGCGTACGGGCGGCTGGAGTACGCGACGGAACTGTTCGACCACACCACGGCCGTGAGTTTCACCGACCGTTACGTGCAGGTGCTGCGGCAGGTGATCGCCGATTCCGGGGTGCGGCTCGGTGAGGTGGACGTGCTCACCGACGCGGAGCGGAACCGGCTGGCACGGCTGAACGAGACGGCAGAACCCGTACCGGGGGCGACGCTGCCCCGATTGATCACCATGCAGGCGACGCGGAGCCCGGACGCGACGGCGGTGGTCGCCGGGCGGACCGTCCTGTCCTACCGGCAGCTGAACGCCCGGGCCGGCCGGCTGGCCGGGCTGCTGCGCGCACGCGGGGTCGGGCCCGAGACCGTGGTGGCCGTGGCGCTGCCGCGTTCGGCGGATCTGGTGGTCGCGCAGTTGGGCGTGCTCAAGGCGGGCGG
>NZ_JAVRFH010000336.1:0-441 GCF_031845825.1 Streptomyces lancefieldiae
TACGTATACAGAACGCCCGCCCCGGTGCAGGGGCGGGCGTTCTCACGTACGTACGGGAGCGGCTACAGCAGCAGCGACAGCGGCAGGATGAAGGCGATGGCCACCACGGAGATGATCGTCTCCATCACCGACCAGGTCTTCACGGTCTGGCCGACGTCCATCCCGAAGTACTCATTCACCAGCCAGAACCCGGCGTCGTTGACATGGCTGAAGAAGAGCGAACCGGCACCGATGGCCAGCACCAGCAGGGCCGCGTGCGAGGTCGACATGTCGGCCGCGAGCGGGGCGACCAGACCGGCGGCGGAGATCGTGGCGACCGTGGCCGAGCCGGTGGCGAGGCGGATCGCGACGGCGATCAGCCAGCCGAGCAGCAGCGCGGGAATCGCCCAGTTCTCGGAGAAGTCCAGAATCATCTGGCCCACCCCGGCGTCGATCAGCGTC
>NZ_JAVRFH010000337.1:0-440 GCF_031845825.1 Streptomyces lancefieldiae
GTTGTGCAGGCGTCCGAGCTTGGCCGTGTCCTCGTCGTAGACGAGCGCGGAGCGGACGCCGCGGACCTTGTTGGCGGCGATCTGCTCGCCGTTGCCGGAACCACCCACGACGATGCCGAGGGAACCCGGGTCCTTGACCACGCCCTCGGCGGCCGGGATGCAGAAGATCGGGTAGTCGTCCTCGGCGTCGTACTCGACCGGTCCGTGGTCGACGACCTCGTGGCCGTCGGCCCGCAGGGCCTCGATCAGGCGCCCCTTGAGCTCGAAGCCGGCGTGGTCGCTGCCGATGTGTACGCGCATGGCTGCAGTCTGGCAGACCCCCTGCGACGGCTGCTCAGACGCCTTCGACGGACCAGTTCGACACGAGGTGGGTCAGCCCGAGCTCGCCCAGCACCCGGTTGCCGAGCAGCGTCGCGTCGAAGCGCGTGCCGCCCCGCCAG
>NZ_JAVRFH010000033.1:0-98671 GCF_031845825.1 Streptomyces lancefieldiae
TGTTTCGGTGGTCATAGCGTAGGGGAAACGCCCGGTTACATTCCGAACCCGGAAGCTAAGCCTTACAGCGCCGATGGTACTGCAGGGGGGACCCTGTGGGAGAGTAGGACGCCGCCGAACAATTATTGATAAGGGAAACCCCGCACCGTTCCGGTGCGGGGTTTTCTGCGTTTGTCCGGGCGGCTTCCCGCCCTGTTCTGCATCAGGACGGCTTCACCAGTTTCGTGTCGTACGCCAGGATCACCGCCTGGACGCGGTCCCGTGATCCCGTTTTGGCCAGGATGCGGCCGACGTGGGTCTTCACCGTCGACTCGGCGAGGTGGAGGCGTTCCGCTATCTCCGTGTTGGTCCAGCCCTGGCCCATGACCTTGAGGATCTCGCTCTCCCGGTCGGTGAGCGCGGCCAGGCGGGGATCGGGGACGTCCGCGGGCTCGGGGCCGGCCGGCAGGTGGTGGACGTACGTGTCGAGCAGGCGGCGGGTGAGGCTCGGGGCCACCACGGCGTCACCGCTCGCCACCGCCCTGATGCCGGAGAGGAGTTCCTCCGGCTGGGCGTCCTTGACCAGGAAGCCCGAGGCACCCGCGCGCAGACCCGCGTAGGCGTATTCGTCGAGGTCGAAGGTCGTGAGGATGAGGACCCGGGTGCGGGCGCCCTCCGCGACGATGCGGCGGGTCGCCTCGATGCCGTCCAGGCCGGGCATGCGGACGTCCATGAGGACGACGTCGGGGTGGAGGTCGGCCGTCATACGGGCGGCCTCGGCGCCGTTGGCGGCCTCACCGACGACCGTCATGTCGTCCTGGCTCTCCAGGAGCATCCGGAAGCCGAAGCGCTGCAGCGGCTGGTCGTCGGCGATGAGGACGGTGGTCACTGCGGGGATTCCTCCGGTAGGTGCAGGTGGACGCGCCAGCCCTGTTCCGGGCGGGGACGTGGGCCGGCCTCAAGTGTGCCGCCGTACAGGGACGTTCGCTCGCGCATGCCGGGCAGGCCGCGGCCGCGGCCGTCGGACAGGGCGGGGACCGGGGAGCCGCGGCCCGTGTCGGTGACCGTGAGGGCGACGGCGCCGCCGACCTCGTAGGAGAGGTCGATGTGGGCGGTGGCGTCGGGGCCGGCGTGTTTGAGGGTGTTGGTGAGGGCTTCCTGGATGACGCGGTAGACCGTGAGCTGGCGCCCCTCCGGGAGGGTGGCCCGGCCCCGGACGGTCGTGCGGACGGGGAGGCCGGCCCTGCGGACGCCGTCGAGGAGCTGGTCGAGGTCGGTGAGGGCGGGCTGCGGGGCCAGTTCGGCCGCCTGGGCGCCGTCCCGCTCCTCGTCGCGCAGGACGTCGAGCAGGCGGCGCAGTTCGCCCAGGGCCTGGCGGCTGGTGGTGGCGATGGCGTCCAGGGCCTGGGACGCGCGCTCGGGGGACTTGGCGGCGGCGTAGCGGCCACCGTCGGCGAGGCCGGTGATGACGGAGAGGTTGTGGCCGATGATGTCGTGCATCTCGCGGGCTATGCGGGCGCGTTCGGCGGCGGCGGCCAGCCGGAGCTGCTGGTCGCGCTCGGTCTCCAGACGGCGGGCGCGGTCCTCCAGGGCCTCCGTGTAGTTGCGTCGGGTGCGGACGGTGATGCCGATGAGGGCCGCGACGCCGATGGAGAGGAGCTGCGAGCCGACCTGCTGGTTCCAGGAGCCCGCGCTGTCCCCGTAGCGGGCCACCGCGACGCAGGTCGGGGTGGTGACCAGAGCCACCGCCCACCAGAGGTTGCGCAGGGGCAGGCGCAGGGCGACGTGGTGGACGAGGAGCAGTTGGAGCAGCGCCGCTTGGAGGGCGGGGCCCGACCAGGCGTTCACCAGGGCCGCCGGCATCGTGAGGAGGAGGGCCGCCTGAGGGTGGCTGCGGCGCCAGAGGAGCGGGACGGAGAGGGCGAGACTGAGGGCGACGACGAGGCCGGCGGGGACGTCGGGGTCGTGGGCGACGTTGCGCCAGCCGCCGGAGGCGTCGATCAGGGCGGCCAGCACCCAGAAGCCGGTGAGGTGCAGGTCCCACACGAGCGGTCGGCGTCGGTCGAAGGCGCGGACGCGTCGGTTGACGCGCTGGACGTACTCGGTGAGGGGTTCCGCCGCGCGCTCTTCGGGGACGGGGTTCACGGGCTCCATCCGACCATGGTCGGGGTTCCGGACGCGGAGGGCGTCCGTCCGGGGGGCGTATATCAGGTGAGGGACGTAGTACCCGGGTATTACGGTGACCCGCATGAGTGCCTCGGTCCCCGGTGACTACGTGATCCGCTCCATACGCGCCGACGAGTGGCCCGCCGTGAAGGGGCTGAGGCTGCGTGCGCTGCGGGACCCGCTCGCCCACCTGGCCTTCCTGGAGACGTACGACGACGCCGCGGCCCGGCCGGACTCGTTCTGGCAGGAGCGGGCCGCCAGGGGGGCCGCGGACGCGTCCGGGGTGCGGCAGATCATCGCGGAGGGGCCGGGCGGCCTCTGGCTCGGCACGCTGACCGTGCTGGTGGAGGAGGCGGGGGCGACGGACTGGGCCGGGTTCCCCGTCGAGCGGCGGCAGGGGCACGTGGTCGGCGTGTACGTGCGGCCCGAGTGGCGGGGGAGCGGGCTGACCAAGGCGCTGTTCGACGCCGGGCTGGAGTGGGCCTGGGCGAGCGGCCTGGAGCGGGTGCGGCTCATCGTGCACCCGGAGAACGGGCGCGCGCAGGGCGCCTACCGGAAGGCGGGGTTCGTGCCGAGCGGCCGGACGGTGCCGCTGGCGGGCGGGAAGCCCGGCGAGGTCGAGCTGGAGTTCGTGGTCGAACGCTGACACGTCACTGGCACGTCGTCACTGGCACGCCGTCAGCGGCTACGGGCGCTGCACCGGGAGCTCGTCGTGCGGCCAGCGGGCCCGGCCCTGTTCGCGGGACCGGAGCAGGGCCAGGGTCGGCATGCCCCGGTCCGCGCCCGTGGCCAGCAGCTCCGGGAGCTGGGGGAGGGGAGCGACGGCCGCGACGTCGTCCAGGACGAGCGTCATTGGTGGGTCGAGGCGACCGGAGGATGACCGTTCGGCCATGCGCCGGCCGCGCTCGACCACGCTGGAGACGAGCGCCGTCAGCAGCGGCATCGCGCCCGGGCTCGTACGGGGGTCCTCAATGGATTCACCCACCACGTAAAGGGTTCCCTGTTCGTCGACGAAGGAATCCAAGGCGAGGGCATCAATTCGGTTGGGAGTGCACGCCTCGCGGATGTTGACCATCGAGAGGGCGGCCAGGGCCCGGGTGGTCAGCTGCTGGGCCATGTCCCGCCGTTCGGGGTGGGCGGTGAGGGCCCCCTCGAGTTCGCCCGCGGCACCGGGTGCGGCCTTGGGGTTCGTACGGAGGATGCGTACGGCGTCCTGGATCTGGGTGCCCTGCGACCAGCGGTGGATGTGGCGGACGGTGCGGCCGTCGATGGCCGCGGCGTGGAGGTAGCTGCGCAGGAGCAGCTCGGCGGTGTCGCCGACCGCCTGGTCGAGTCGGGCGGTGGGGCGTACCGGCGCGAGGAGGGCGGCCGCTCTCGACGTGGCGGTCGGTCTGTCCTCGCAGCCGGTGGTGGGGGACCAGTGGAGGCGGGCCGGTGTGTCGCAGAGGTGGGCGGGGTCGTAGAGCAGGACCGGTCCGAGTTTGGACCGGGCGTCCTTGGTCTCCTGCCAGAGGGTGGGATTCGACGTGACGACGAGGGCGGCGCCTTCGGCGGCGCGCAGGGCGTGGGCCGCGGCGGAGTGGCGGGTGTCCGGCGGGCCGTAGTGCACCGCGCCTTCGGGGCGGTTCGTCTCCCACTCACCCGCCCGATCGCCGTCGGCCGCGGCGGCCGGGGGCTCTTCTTCCGCGCGCGTCTCGTGTTGCGGCACCCTCGGTGTCGGCACCTCGTGCACCTGCGTCGGCTGCGGGGTCGGGGCCGGTTCCCGCGTCGGCCGCGGGGTCGGCTCCGGTCCCCGTGCGTCCGCCGCCGCTGCCTTCCCGCGCCGTCGCTGCCGTACCGCCCGCCAGCGGGCCACCGTGCCCATCACGAACACGGCCAGCACCACCAGCACCATCAGCTGGCCGATGAACAGGCCCCAGAAGAGGCCGTACCCGGAGAGCGCGGCGTCGGGGGTGTCCGGCCAGGCGCCGGGGATGTCGTGGGGTTCGGCGATCAGGTGGCGCATGGCCGGGGGGGTGCCGGTGAAGGTGACGCCGGTGGGCCAGGCGCCGTGCGCGAACAGGCCGGCGAGGCCGGTCGCCGTCCACACCAGCAGGGTCATGCCGAGGAGGAAGGCCAGGATGCCGATCAGCAGGCCGTCCGGGATGCCGCCCCCCTGGCCGTCCCGCCGCTGGTCGTCCGGTCTCATCCGTTCCGTCCCTCCCCCTCCGCCTACGCCACCGTCGATTCGGACGCGTCGCCGAGGTGCTGCTCCATGAAGGCCGCGGCCCGTTCCTCCGCCTCCAGTTCGGCGGCGCGCAGGGCGTCGTCGTTGAAGTCGGCGGAGGACTCGGTCATCGCGCGGTCGGTGAAGACCAGGGGGCGTTCGGTCTCGGTGATCAGGTGTTTGACCACCTGCACGTTGCCGTTGACGTCCCACACCGCGATGCCGGGAGTGAGGGTGGGGATGATCTCCACGGCCCAGCGGGGGAGCCCCAGTACGCGGCCCGTGGACCGCGCCTCGTCCGCCTTCTGGGCGTAGATCGTCCGGGTCGAGGCCATCTTCAGGATGGCCGCGGCCTCCCGCGCCGCCGCCCCGTCCACGACGTCCGACAGGTGGTGCACCACCGCCACGAAGGACAGGCCCAGCCGGCGCCCGAACTTCAGCAGCCGCTGGAACAGCTGCGCCACGAACGGGCTGTTGATGATGTGCCAGGCCTCCTCGACCAGGAAGATGCGCTTCTTCCGGTCGGGCCGGATCCAGGTGTGCTCCAGCCACACCCCCACGATGGCCATGAGGATGGGCATGGCGATGGAGTTGCGGTCGATGTGGGAGAGGTCGAAGACGATGAGGGGGGCGTCGAGGTCGATGCCGACCGTCGTCGGGCCGTCGAACATGCCGCGCAGGTCACCGTCGACGAGACGGTCCAGGACCAGCGCCACGTCCAGGCCCCATGCCCGTACGTCGTCTATGGCGACGTTCATCGCCTCGGCCGACTCCGGCTCGGGGTGGCGGAGCTGCTCGACGATGTCGGTCAGGACCGGCTGGCGCTCGACGATGGTCTCGTTGACGTAGGCGTGCGCGACCTTGAGCGCGAAACCGGAGCGCTCGTCGAGGCCGTGCCCCATCGCGACCTCGATGATCGTGCGGAGCAGGGCCAGCTGCCCGGTCGTGGTGATCGCCGGGTCCAGGGGGTTAAGCCGGATGCCGTGGTCCAGGGCTGCCATCGGGTCCAGCCGGATGGGAGTTATCCCCAGCTCCTGGGCGATCAGGTTCCACTCGCCGACGCCGTCCTCGCCCTGGGCGTCCAGGACGACGACCTGGCGGTCCTTGAAGCGGAGCTGGCGCAGGACGTACGTCTTCTCCAGCGCCGACTTGCCGTTGCCGGACTCGCCGAGGACCAGCCAGTGCGGGGCGGGGAGCTGCTGGCCGTAGAGCTGGAAGGGGTCGTAGATGTACCCCTTGCCGGAGTAGACCTCGCGGCCGATGATCACGCCGGAGTCGCCGAGGCCGGGCGCGGCGGTCGGCAGGTAGACGGCCTGCGCCTGGCCGGTCGAGGTGCGGACGGGGAGGCGGGTCGTCTCCACCTTCCCGAACAGGAAGGACGTGAAGGCTTCGGTGAGGACGGACAGCGGGTCCCGCATCAGGCTCAGCCCCTACCTTCGGATGCCGGTGGCGAACGGAAGCGTGTTCACGAAGGCGCGATGGTGCTCGCGGTCGCACCACTCCAGTTTCAGGTACGACTTTCCGGCCGAGGCCCTGATCGTCCGCTTGTCGCGGGCGAGCGCCTCGGGGGTGCGGGAGGAGACGGTGATGTAGCCGACCAGGTTGACGCCGGCCGCGCCGCTGGCGAGGTCCTCGCCGCGCTGGTCGAGCC
This sequence comes from Streptomyces lancefieldiae, assembly GCF_031845825.1. NCBI lineage: Bacteria > Bacillati > Actinomycetota > Actinomycetes > Kitasatosporales > Streptomycetaceae > Streptomyces > Streptomyces lancefieldiae. The sequence goes on from NZ_JAVRFH010000033.1 coordinate 6,003, forward strand.
GGGAGTGGGCGGCGAGGTCGCGGGGGTCGACGGTCCGGTTCATCTTGGCGGCGCGGGACGCCTCGGCCTCGTCGTTCGTCTTCTCGGTCAGCATGCGTTCGATGGCCACCTCGGTGGGTTCGAGGTCCATCGTCACGGCGACCGTCCGGATGACGTCCGGGGTGTGGACGAGCAGCGGCGCGAGGAAGTTCACGCCGACCGGGGTCATCGGCCACTCCTTGATCCAGGCGGTGGCGTGGCACCAGGGGGCGCGGGTGGAGGACTCGCGGGTCTTGGCCTGGAGGTAGGTGGGCTCCATGGCGTCCAGCTCGGCCGGCCAGGCGTTGCGCTTGGTCATCGCCTGGAGGTGGTCGATCGGGTGGTCCGGGTCGTACATGGAGTGGACGAGCGAGGCGAGCCGGCCCTGGCCGAGCGGCTGCCGGACGCGGATGTCGGCCTCCTGGAGGCGGGAGCAGATGTCGGTCAGCTCCCGCGCCATGACGATGGCCAGCCCCGCGTCCCGGTCCGTCCTGCGCCCGTTCTTCGGCCGGGAGGCCCGGGCCATGGCGTTGGCCTCGGCGGCCAGTTCGCGGGTGTAGTGCATGCAGGCGACGAGGTAGGCGCGGTGCTGCTCGCTGCTGGTGGACACCATCGACTGGAGCTGGTCGTACGACTGCTGCAGCCACGGCAGCGCCCTGTCGTCGCCGCGCTGGGCGACGTCCTTGGCGTGCGCGTCGGGGTCGGCCGGGAGGGTGCGGGCGAGCATCTGGATGCGGGTGACGAAGCCGTCGCCGTTGGCCACGTGCTTGAGCAGGGTGCCGAAGCGGTCGACGAGGGCTTCCTGGTCCTCGGAGTCGCGCAGGCCCACGCCGGGGCCCTCGATCTCGATCGCGGCCGTCACCGTCTTGCGGTCGGCGTGCAGGAGTACGGCGATCTCGTCCGGCCCGAAGGGCGCGGCCAGCCAGGTGATGCGGCCGATGCCGGGCGGCGGGCCGATCTCGACCTCCCGGCCGTCGAGCCGGGTGCCGGCCTCGATGGCGCCGGAGCGGTAGGTGGTGCCGTTGCGCAGCGTCCGCTTGTAGCTGCGGTTGATCTCGAACCACTTGTAGAACGTCCGGTGCTTGTACGGCACGTAGACGGCGGCCAGCGCGAGCATGGGGAAGCCGACGAGCAGCATGATGCGCAGGGACAGGACGGGGACGAGGAGCCCGCACATCATGCCGAGGAACGCGCCCACGACGATCAGCGCGATCTCACCGGTCTCGCGGTTGCGGCCGACGATCGCGTTCGGCCGGGCGCGGCCGATCAGATACGTACGGCGGGGCGTGACCGGATGGGACACGTGGGACTCGGTCGTCAACGCCCGTCACCTCCTGTGCTGTTGCTACCGCGATTGGTGCGGCTGTTGCTGGCGTGGGGCGTGTTCACCGGGCTGCCGGAGCGCGGTGCGGGTGCGGCGGAAGGGATATTTCCGCCGCCGTTCGAGGGGCGCGAGCTGTGCGCGGCGACTCCGCCGGAGGCGGGGTTCGAGGGGCGGGCCGCGGCGGAGGAGCCCGCCTGGCCGCCGCCTCCGCCGTCGCCGTTGTGGCGGGTGCTGTGGGTTCTGATGCCCTGGGCGACCAGGTTCGCCGGGGAGCTGATCACGGCCGCGGCCTTGCCCTCGGCGCCCTGCATGATGCGGTTGTTGCGGCCGTTCGCGATCTCGTCGCCGAAGCCGGGGACGAAGCGGTAGATCATCGCCGAGGCGAAGATCGCGAGCAGGATGATGGCGAGGCCGGAGACGACGGCCGAGAAGGCGTCCGGTCCGTCGTCGGTGGACAGCGCGCCGGCGAGACCGAGCACGATGACGATGACGGGCTTCACCAGGATCACCGCGATCATGATGCCCGCCCAGCGGCGGACGTGCCCCCACAGGTTCTTGTCGACCAGCCCGGCGTAGACGACGGTGCCGAGCAGGGCGCCGACGTAGAGCAGGGCGGCGCGGATGACGAGCTCCAGCCACAGGACGCCGGCGGCGAGGATCGACACCAGGGAGACGACGATCAGCATGATCGGCCCGCCGCCGATGCCCTCGCCCTTCTCCAGGGCGCCGGAGAACGTGCCGAAGAACGTGTCCGTCTGGTTGCCGGTGGTCTTCGCGAGGACGTCGGTGACGCCGTCGGTCGCGGAGACGACCGTGTAGAGGATCAGCGGCGTGAACGCCGACGCCAGGACGGTGAGCCACAGGAACCCGATGGCCTCGGAGAGCGCGGTGGCGAGGGGGACGCCGCGCACGGCGCGCTTGGCCACCGCGAGGAGCCACAGGACGAGCGTCAGGACCGTCGACGCCGCGAAGACGACGGCGTACTGCTGGAGGAACTTCGGGTTCGTGAAGTCGACGTTGGCGGTGTCCTGCACGGCGGCACTGAGCTTGTCGACGGTCCAGGACGCGGCGTCGGCGCAGCCCTTGGCGAGGGAGGAGAGGGGGTCGAGGGTGGAGGGGACACCGTCGGGGGTGCTGCCACCTCCACCTCTGGTGGTGCCGCCGCCTTCGCCGCGTTCGCAGTAGTCCTTGGCGGGGCCGCGGATGAGGTCGCAGGGATCCTCGGTGTCGGTCGGCGTGGGTGTGGGCGTGGGTGCGGCGAAGGCACGGGTGGCCAGCAACACCATGGCGGCCTGCACCACGACAACGGCGGTCGTGGCCTTGAGGAGGCGGTGACTAGCGCGCATACGTGAATCCTCCGTACTCCTCGACGGCCTTCGTCATGTCGTCGGCGGTGGAGGCCCTTTGATCGCGCCCGACCGGCACTGGTCCGTCCTTCTGCTGGAAGTCGGTGACCTTCCAGTCGTCATTGGTCCACGTCAGTTGGTACGTGGTGGTGTACCAACTCTCGGTCACCGGGTTGGTGGACGTGCCACCGGAAAGACCGAAGAGGGACGTGTACCAAACCTCAACGGTGGCCTTCTCCAAGCTGGACGCGGTCACTTTCGTGCCTACCGGAATTACCCGCGAGACAAAGGTCTGACCGGTTGGTGCCTTGCCGTTCTTGTCGAGGCCGATGTTCGCCAGGAACTTCTGGCTCGAGTACGCGCCGTCCAGGTCTGCCTGCCGGGAAGCGGCGACATCGGGCGCGTAGACGGTGTTGACAATCTCGTGCCGTCTGGCCTTGTCGAACATGTCGGACGAGCCCAGAGCCACCGCATAGTTCGCCGCCGCGCTCTGCGCCCCCTGCTCGTCGTGGGCGAAGCCCGACTGGACCGGCTGCTTGCCGGTGGGTGCCGTCGCCGACGTCTTCGGCTTGTCGGCGGCGGTGTCGTCCGAGGATGAGGAATCGTCTCCTCCACGGTTCGCGAAGGCGATCGCGGCGATCAGGAGGACGACGACGCCGACCACGGTGACCAGGCTCCGCGAGGACGAGCGACCGCCGCGCCGGGGACCGCCGAAACCGTCGCCGCCCCCGTCGGGCAACCGCGTCCGCGTCTGGCCCGTGCCGCCGTAACCGCCGGAGGACTGGTGATCGTCTCCGAGACTCATGCCGCGTACGCCCCCTCGACGTCGTACCTGCCGTACGAGTACGACGGTAGCCGTGCTGGTTCCCGCGCGGGCGCGGTGTTATGACTCGACATCAGGGAAACGCAACCTCAGCCAGGTTGGCACGACGGGCGGGTGGGGTGGAGGGGACGGACGGATACGCGTTGGGCTACACGGCCATTCCGTACACGATGGTGAAGAGCGTGCCGAGCGAGCCGATGATGAACACGCCCGTCAGGCCCGCGATGATGAGGCCCTTGCCCTGCTCCGCGCTGAACGTGTCGCGGAGCGCGGTGGCACCGATGCGCTGCTTGGCCGCACCCCAGATGGCGATGCCGAGACAGAGCAGGATGGCTACGGCCATGACGACCTGGACCATCGTCTTCGCCTCGGTCCCCAGCGCACCGAAGGGGCCCCAGTCCGGAGCGATCCCGCCGATGATGGTGTTGATGTCTCCCTTGTCGGCCGCAAAGAGCATGTAAGTCACCGCCCCTGTTGGGTAGTTCCGCGCCCTCTGCGGACGTGCAGAGGTCAAGCCTCATTGTCGCCGACAACGGCGCCGTCGCATGTCGACTTGGCGTCATTGATTGGCGGGTTTCGTACGAACAGCTTGCCACCGGTCCGCTCCGACCCCTAGGAGGGCGGTGCGAACCGGTGTGTAAAGAGTCATATGGTCACTCTGTGTATCACGACATGTTACGTCGAGCAATGAGGCTGGGGTGCGATCTGCCCTGTGGTTGCCTCGTCGGGCTCTTCCGCGAAGTGATCGAACTCGCCCGCCTTCACGCCGAGCACGAAGGCTTCCCACTTCTGACGGTCCGTCGTGACGACGGCCCCCGGGGTGTCGGTGCCGTGGATACGGACGGGTGCGTCGGCGTCAGCCCCGTGAGCGAAGGTGACCTGGATGGGTTCCGGCCGGGTGCTCGACTTCAGCGCGGCGAGCAGGGCGCCGAAGGCGGTCGGGGTGGCGGTGAGTATGGAGCGGGTGGGGTCGCTGCTCTCGGTGAGATGGACACCGGTGGGGGTCGCGGCGACGTGGAGGCAGGAATCCCCCTCGCCGCAGTAGGAGGACTTCTGCCAGGTGCTCTCGCTCATGTGCGTTCCCTTCACAGGCCTTGGGCGATGTTGTGGATGAGGTCACGTGACTCCGCCGGGGGAAGAGCTTTGGCCTCGGTGCGGTCCAGCAGGACGCGGTACTTGGCCAGCTGCGCTTCGGCGTCGAGGAAGACGGGTCCGTGGGACTGATCGAGGTGGACTGTGTCCAGTTGCTGCACTGGGCCGGTCGAGTAGAAGATCGACTGGCCTGATCCCGGGAAGCCTCCGGCGGCGAAGGGGATCACTCTGATCGTCACGTGGTCTCGCTCGCTCATGTGGAGCAGGTGGCGCAACTGTGCCCGCGCTATCGCCCGGCCCCCGAACTGCATCCGCAGGGCGGCCTCGTGCACCAGGGCCAGGTAGGGGGTCGGAGGATCGCGGAAGAGCACGGTCTGGCGCTTGATGCGGAACGAGACGCGATGCTCGATGTCCGGTGGCGAGAGGTCGGGCACGACTTGGCGAAAGGTCTCGCGGGCGTGGTCCGTGGTCTGGAGCAGGCCGGGGATGTACACTGTGATGGCCGTGCGCAAGGCAACCGCGTGGTGTTCGACCTCGGCGAGATCGAGCAGTGAACTGGGAAAAATCTCCCTGTACTCCTCCCACCAGCCGCGTTTGCGTTCGGTGGTCATGGCGCTGAGTGCGTCGATGAGAGCCTGGTCGGAACAGGCGTAGTGGCAGGCGAGTGTGTGGATGCGCTCGGCGCTCACTCCCATGCGGCCGGCCTCGGTGTTGCTGATCTGGTTCTGCTTCACGCCGAGCAGTTGACCGGCCTGAGTGGAGGTCAGTCCCGCCCGCTCACGCAGTTTTCGCAGCTCCGCCCCGAGTCGCAGCTGCCGCCCCGTCGGGTTCGTCCTCACGGGCTTGCCGCCTCCTTGGCGCTACGGTCACCCACACGGGTGGAAGCTAAGCCAGATGCCGGGGTTTGGATAACTACTTATCCGGCCACCGCTACCTTACGAGTGGCGCCCCGCCCAGAAGCGCACCGGTCGACGGTCCGGCAGGCCACTGGGCGACCGAGCAGGCTGTCCAACGTCCTTCAACGACCGGAGGCTTCCATGGCCACCGTAAACCCGTCCTGGGGCTACACCCTCCATCTTCCGCACGATCCACGCGCACCGGGGATCGCCCGTACAACCCTCCGCGCGACCCTGGCCGCGCACGGGCTCGCGGAGCTGACGCCCACCGCCGAGCTGGTGGCCGCCGAACTCCTGGCCAACGCCCACCTCCACACCGCCGGGCCCTACGCCCTCCGCATCCTGTCGCGCGAACCGGGCCGGTTGCGGGTGGGCGTGTGGGACAGCGACTGGAGGGTGCCGCCCGGCTTCCGGGAGGGCGAACCCGGTGCCGTACCCCCTGAGGACGCCGAGAGCGGCCGGGGGCTGCACCTGGTGCGGGCCTGTGCGGTCGCCGTCGGGGTCTCCGTCCTCCGGGAGCACGGCGCGTCGAAGGGCGGGAAGCTGCTGTGGGCCGAGTGCCACTGAAGGGAGGGGCGTCTCATGGCGACGCTTGATCAGCCGCTGAACAAAGCGGCTCGGGCCCGGGCCCGTGCGCATGTGGAGCGCGGCGTGGAGGCGGGCACGGAACCCGCACAGTACGGTGGGCTCGGTGCCGAGCGGGGTGCCGGACCTCCCACCGAACCCGCCGGCGTGGTCGAAGGGACCGACGAGGCAGAGGGGCGGAGGCGACGAGCCATGTCCGGGTCAGCGAAGGACCGACCCCGTCCGCGTCCCGGTTACCTGCGTGGCCTCGCCGAGAGGATCGAGGACGCGACGGGTCTGCGGGCGCAGATCGTGGGAGGGAAGCTCGTGATGTCACCGACCCCGCGTGGGAAGCACGCGGGAGTGATCAGGCGCCTGCGCAGGCACCTGGAGACGGCAGGCCTCCCCGACGGACTGGATGCCTACGAGGTGTCGTCCATCGCGCTGCCCGACGATCCGGAGGACTACGTGACGCCCGATCTGGTCGTGCTGCCCACCGAGTGGGAGGACGACGACGCCTGGCTGGCCGACTCGCAGGACGCCGCGCTCGCCATCGAGGTCATTTCCGCATCCGAAAAGGCAAGAGGGATCAGGGACAAGGCCGACTGGTACGCAGTCGCCCGTGTCCCCGTGCTCCTCGTCATCGACCCCCGGAAGGGCGGGTGGGCCCTGCACAGCCGACCTGTCAACGGCGCTTATCAGGACGTGCGGCCGGGCAAATTCGGGGAGGCTGTGCGGCTGCCGGCGCCGCTGGCCGGAGAGATCACCACCGACGATCTCCCGATGTACGGCGCCAAGGAGGCGACCGGCTGCGACTGAGGGGGTGTCATAGACGCGTCGTAAAGGGGATGTTGCTGCCCTGCGGCCCCCTGCGCCTGGCTGGTCTCTGTGGCAAGGTCTGGTACGTGGAGGCACTCAAGGCTCAGGATCCCGCGCACATAGGCGCGTACACGCTGCTCGCCCGGCTCGGTGCCGGCGGCATGGGGCAGGTCTACCTCGGGCGCTCACCGGGTGGCCGGCTGGTCGCGCTCAAGGTGATCCGCGACGAGATCGTGGACCGTCCGGAGGCGCTGGCGCGGTTTCGGCGCGAGGTGGAGACCGTGCGTGCGGTACGGAGCGCGTACACGGCGAATCTGATCGATGCCTCACTGGAGGCCGCGCCCTACTGGCTGGCGACCGAGTATGTGGCGGGACCGACGCTGAGCCTGAGCGTGGAGGGACGGGGGCCGCTGCCCGCGGAGACGTGCCGAGGTGTACTCGCGGCGCTCGCCGAGGGGCTCGCGGCGGTGCACGCGCAGGGCGTGACGCATCGGGACCTCAAGCCGCAGAACGTGATCCTGGCCGGGCAGGGGCCGCAGCTCATCGACTTCGGCATCGCACGTGGAGTCGGGCAGACCGCCCTCACGGAGGCGGGTTACGCGCCCGGTACGCCCGGTTACATCGCGCCCGAGACGCTGGTGCGCAACGACGCCGGTCCGGCCGCGGACGTCTTCGCGCTCGGGGCGACTCTCGCGTACGCCGCGACCGGGCGCCCGCCGTTCGGCACCGGTGACCCGTCGGGTGTGCATTATCGCGCCGTCCACGAACCCATCGACGTGGGTGGTGTGGAGCCGGAGCTGGCAGCCCTCATCAACCAGTGTGTGGCCAAGGATCCGGCTGAACGGCCCACGCCCGGCCAAGTCGTGGAGCGCTGCGGAGTGCGGTCCGCGCTGGTCGAGGACACCCATTACGCGAGTCTGCTGACCCTCGCGGAAGCGGTGCCACGTGGTCCCGGGCCCGGGGCCGCAGGAGCCACTCCGTTGGGGCAGGCGGCTCCCTTGGGAGTGCACGACCTCCCGACTCGAGCACCGGGTCCCGCTCATCCGGGATACACGCCCACCCAAGTCGTCACCGGCACGGCGGCACGGCGCCGGGGGCGCTCCTGGCTGATCGCTGTGGCCACTGGACTCGCCATCGGTGTCGGTACGGCCGCGGTGATGCTGGCGCTGCCCGACGGCAAGGAAGGGGGGAGTGCCAAGGGTGGCCAAGAGGAGACCGGAGCCGCCCGCCCGGCCGCCACGTCCTCCACGCCGACGGACCCAGCCGGTGGAGGGGGTGAGGCTGACGCGCCGATGTACGTCGAGTCACAGAGGCTGGTGCGCGACATGTGGCTCGGCGACACCCAGCAGTGCAACCTGCCTGCGGAGGAGCGCAACGAGTACCTCCAGTACGGGATTGTTCCGGCGGACGGAGGTGAGTCGTACTCGTCCGGTCCGGTGAAGATCTCCGTCCGCCTCAAGTACGCCGACCCCGAACCAGGCGAGAGGTACTACCTCTCGGTCGCCATGAAGCCGCCGTACTTCGTCGACCCGGAGACCGGAGAGGCGCTGCACAACGCGGCTCAGGGCAACGTGTCGCTGGGCTTCACCAGCCGACCCATCGACATGTACGAGGTCTACAAGAAGCCGGACAGCAACGGCACGATCACGCTGACCTACCCGGACGACTTCGACGAGTACGTGCAAGGGAAGAAGTACCAGGACGCGGTTCCCGTTGCCACGACACCCGGGGACTGGACGGTCCTGTTCCTCCACGTCAGAGAGAACAGTGAGTTCGCGTCCATAGCGTGCGACGGCTTCAAGGCGGAGTAAGCCGATGGGGGCCGACATGGCCGAAAATGGCCTCTGAACAGCGTTGCCGTGGGGGAGTGTTGGAGCATGCGCAAAGTGTGGGTCGCTGCCGGAGCAGCTCTTGCGGCTGGGCTTGGCTTCGTCATGCTGCTCGTCGTAGGGGTCTACGTCGTCGCCGGGGATCTCGCAGGGGGAGCGAGCGGAGGCGGCGCCAAGACGCTCGCCAAGGGGACCGTTCCTGCCGCGTACCAGCAGCTCGTGCAGACGTGGGGCAACAAGTGCAAGGCAATCAATCCGGCGCTTCTCGCCGCGCAGATCTATCAAGAGAGCAAATGGCGCACGGACGCCGTCAGCCACGCGGATGCCCGCGGCATCGCTCAGTTCATTCCGACGACCTGGGCGGCGTACGGCATTGACGGGGACGGCGACGGCGATCGCGACGTGTGGGACCCCAAGGACGCGATCCCCTCGGCAGCGTCCTACGACTGCCACCTCGCCAACTACGTGAAGGACGTCCCCGGCGACGTCACCAACAACATGCTGGCCGCCTACAACTCCGGGCCGTACCGGGTCATCGACGCCGGTGGGATTCCGGCGCTGACCGAGACGCGGAACTACGTACGGAACATCCGTGCCCTGGAGAAGAGCTTCGCCGCGCCGACGACTCGGGTCGATCCGACCGAGCAGGCCGCGGGGGCCATCGCCTACGCGCAGAAGAAGCTCGGGACGCCCTATCTGTGGGGCGGGAACGGGACGGCCGACCAGGGTGGGCGGTTCGACTGTTCGGGGTTGACCAAGGCGGCGTACGAGAGCGTGGGGATCGAGCTGCCGCGGGTCGCGAACGACCAGTACAACGCGGGGCCGCATCCCGCCCGGGACGAGTTGCTCCCCGGTGACCTGGTGTTCTTCTCGGACGACCTCACCAACTCGCGGGCCATCCGGCATGTGGGCATTTACGTGGGTGGCGGGTACATGATCGACGCGCCGCGGACGGGCGCTGTGATCCGGTTCGACCCGATCGACACCCCCGATTACTTCGGGGCCACCCGGGTCACCGAGGATGGCGCGAAAGCGCTGCCCACCACGGTGTGACCGCCACGGTGGGAACACAGCGTGAAATCATGCCCTGAGCTGCGGCGATGTGAACCACGGCGTGTCTCTCTTCGATAACGTCTGCGTGATCATTCGGTGGAGCGTGGAACGTATCAACGGGGGCCGTGCGTTCCTGTTGACGAGTAGGTGTGCGGGGACCAGGCGGAGCCGGCGGATCTACGACCACGGGGGTGGCAGAAGAGGCGTGCGCTCGGTGCGCCGGAGGACATGACGAAGGGGCCGCTGCACCATGGCTGGACTCGCCGAATCCGGGTCGAACCCCGACGTCGAGCTGCTCTACGACATCAATGGACTGGCCAAGGCCGCACCGCACTGGTTCGACCGGGTCATGGAGTTCGTGGGTGAGTACGGACTGCTGTTCGCGATCGTGCTGCTGGTGCTGTGGTGCTGGTGGTCCGGGCGGCGGCGGGCCGACGAGGACGCGGCCTCGAACGTCGCCGCACTGATGTGGGCGCCGCTCGCGGCCGGTGTCGCGGTCCTGGTCAACGTGCCGATACGGGGGTTCGTCGAGCGGCCCCGGCCGTTCAAGGACCATGACGGGCTGGAAGTGCTCGTCGACGGGAAGAACGACTTCTCGTTCGTGAGCGATCACGCGACGCTCGTCATGGCGCTGGCCGTCGCGCTGTTCGTCGCCAACCGGAAGTTCGGGATCGTCGCGATCGTGCTGGCCGTGCTCGGCGGGTTCGTCCGGGTCTACATGGGCGTGCACTACCCGACGGACGTCATCGGCGGGTTCGCCCTCGGTACGGCGGTCGCGCTGCTGCTCTCGCCGGTCGCCATGGCCCTGCTGACGCCGCTGACCCGGGCCGTCGAGCGGTCGCCCCGGGCGGGGTGGCTGATCAAGGCGCGGGGCAGCGGCGGTGCCGACGGGCGGGGGGCCGTGATTCCCGGCGCCCGCAAGGAGGGCGCCGGGGTGGAGGAGCGGGATCTCGCCGCCTAGGGAGTGCGCGGGCGCCTACAGCGCCTGCGGGTACGTGAAGACGCGGTCCGGGTCGTACTGGTGCTTCAATTTCGCCAGGCGCGGGGCCGCGTCCGCGTAGTAGGCCTTCCGCCAGTCCGTCAGATGCGGGTCCGTGTAGTTCTGGTAGGCGGCGCCCGAGGCGTACGGACGCATGGCCCGGTGCGCCGTGGCCAGCCAGGACTGGGCCGTGGAGCCGCCGGTTCCCGGCCGCCACGAGGCGATGTACTGGGCCAGCATCCGCGAACGGCGGTGCACGAACGCGGTGGCCGTCGGTGAGACGCGGTTCACCGCTCCGCCGAGCGCGGTGAACGCGATGCTGCCCGCGCCGCCGCGCACCGAGGTGACCTGGGCGAGCAGGGTGCGGATGCCGGACGCCGGGACGGGGCGGTCGTAGAAGTCCGAGCGGGCCGCGTACGTCTCGCGGCCGAGCGACCCCTCCGGTGAACGGCCGGCGGTGGGACCCGGGAGATGGCACTGGGCGTCGGCGGAGAACGAGGAGCAGCCGGCGTACATCTCCATCGACTCCTCGTACGTACGGCGCTTGAGGGAGACGCTGCTCGCCGGGGCGCCGATGCGGTCGGCGAGGCGGTCGACGGCGTTCTGGAGTTCGCCGTAGGTGCCGAGTGAGAAGGCGGCGACGGAGACGGAGGGGGAGCCGCCGGGCGCGGCGGCCAGGTGCAGGGAGGACCAGATCTCGTCGGGCTGGTCCGGGCCCCACTCCTGCCAGGCGCGGACGACCGCGTCCGCCTTCCGCCAGGGCCAGGTGAGGTACGCCGATACGGCGCGGGGCGCCGGGTGGGTCCGGAAGCGGAGTTCCGTGACGATGCCGAAGTTGCCGTTGCCCGCGCCGCGCAGGGCCCAGAAGAGGTCCTTGTGCGTGGTGGCGTCGGCCGTGAGCTGCCGGCCGTCCGCCGTGATCAGGGTCGCCTGGGTGAGGCTGTCGCAGGTCAGGCCGTAGGCGCGGGAGACGACGCCGTGACCGCCGCCGAGGGTGAGGCCGGAGACGCCGACGGTGGGGCAGGAACCGGCCGGGATGGTCACGCCCTTCGCGGCGAGGGCGCGGTAGACGTCGATCAGCTTGGCGCCGGCGCCGACCACGGCCTGGCCGCCGCTCGCGCGGACCCGGCCGAGTTTCGAGACGTCGATGATCAGGCGGTCGTCGCCCGAGGACCAGCCGGCGTAGGAGTGGCCGCCGTTGCGGATCGCCACGGGGACGCGGTGGGCGCGGGCGTAGGAGAGGGCGGTGCGGATGTCGTCGGGGTGGGCGGCGTAGGCGACGGCGGCGGGCTTGAGGGTGTCGAAGCGGGTGTTGTAGAGCTGACGGGCCGTTTTCCAGGACTGGTCGCCGGGGCGGACGAGGGTGCCGTCGAGGGACTTGGCCAGGGCGGTCCAGCTGGCGGGGGTGGGGGTGCCGGTGGCGATGCCGGTGGCAGCGGCGGTGGCGGTGGCGGTGCGAGTGGTGGGGGTTGGGGTGAGGTGGGAGGTGGTTCCCGGGTTTTTGCCGGGGCGGTCGGTGGCCGTGTCCTTGCCCGTGCAGGCGGCTGTCGTCGCTGTGAGGGCGGCGGTGGTGGTGCCGCCGATGAAGGTGCGCCGGTTCATGTGCGTCTCCGGGTCCCGTGGGGGTTCGTGGAGGGAGACGGGGGTGTGGGGGGTGCGGGTTCCCGGCGGGGGGCCAGGGGGGTGGTGTCGGGTGCCAGGTGGGTGGTGCGGGCCCGGGGGTGGGCCGCGCGTCCCGGCGTTTGCGGGGTGCCGCCGCGCCCATACCCGTGCCGCCGCGCCCACCCGGCCGCCCTGGGCGGCACGAATGCCCGCGGTGATGGTGGCGTGGGTGGGTCAGGTGGAGGCGTGGGTTTTCGCGTCGGTGCGGGCCTGGCTTCTGGCTCTGCGGGCCGGGCCTCGCCAGCCGCAGGTGCAGCGGGCCAGGCAGAAGGGGCCCTGTTCGACCGTCGTCGTGCGGTGTTCCGGAACGTCCCGGGGAGCTTCAAGATCGCTCTGCTGCGCCACGGCACCACGTTACCGGGGTCGCCTGCTCCTCGTTAGCCCGGACGGCAGGGGGCCCGGAACGGGCGTGACGGCTGGGGTAGGTGGCGATGGTCGGGCGGGAGAGGGAGCGGCGGGGCAGGAGGTCCGTCGGGGGTCTTGCCGTCAGCGGAGGCGTGGTCTGCGTGTGTCTGGCGGCCGGTGCGTGCTCGGGACCGGGGGCCGCCGTCGAGGGATCCGGCGCCGGTGATCCGGTCGCCGTGCTGCACGGGGCCGCCGACCGGCTCGTGGCCGCCGGAAGCGCCAAGGCGTGTACGGCGATGGAGATGGCCAGCGGCGGGACGCGGGTGACCATCCGGGGCGAGGGCGTGTACGACTTCGAGGGACGGTCCGGCCGGCTGAAGGTGCGTCTGCCGCAGGATCCCGCGGGGACGAGCGGTCATCGGCCGATCACCGAGCTGCTCACGCCGGGTGCGCTGTTCATGAAGAACCGGGGCGCCGGTGTGCCCGCCGACAAGTGGGTGCGGGTGGAGACCGCCTCGCTGTCCGACGGGAACCTGGTGACCGGCGGGGCGACGGACCCCTTCGCCGCCGCCGAGGTGCTGCGGGGGACGCGGACGGCGACGTACCTGGGGCGCACGGAGGTCGCGGGCACCCCGGTGCGGCACTACCGGGGGACCGCCGATCTCGCGCGGGCGGCGCGCGACGCCTCGGACGGCAACCGGCAGGCGCTGGCCGCGGCGGCCGAGGGATTCGCCACCGCCGAGGTGCCCTTCGACGCCTACCTCGACGACGACGGCCGCATCCGCAAGCTCCGGCACCGCTTCAGCTTCGCCAACGGGCGGGACGAGGGCACCGTCGCCGTCGCTTCGACGACACTGCTCTACGACTTCGGCGCCGCCGTCCGCGTACGGCTGCCCGAGGACGTGGACATCTACACCGGCAGGATCGCGGAGCAGCGGGGCGACGGGGCGGGCGACGGGGCGGGCGACGGGGCGGGTGACGGGGCGGGCGGCAAGAACTAGCCCTTCCGTGCCATGCGCGGTGTGTAGGCCGCTCCCTACTCTAGGAAGCCGGTGACGGCAGAGACGAGGTGACGCGCGTGGCTCCGGGCGGTGGTACGGCGGTTCAGGACCACGTGGCCCTCGCCGAGATCGAGCTGTGCGGGGAGCTGATCATCGCGGCGTCGGCCGCCCGGGAGCGGCTCAGTCTGGAGAGCATCGACGAGGTGCTGCGGGTGGCGGAGGAGCAAGCGCGCGGCGCCGCCGGTCACCAGGCCAAGCCCTAGCCGGCGGTGCCAGGTCCTACCGGTGCCAGGCCCCGGCTGGGCCGGAACCTGGCAGTCGGGACGCGCGGTCACGTGCGCAGGAGCCGCCCGATCGCCTTCGTCGCCTCCTCCACCTTCGCGTCGATCTCGGCACCGCCCTTCACGGCGGCGTCGGCGACGCAGTGGCGCAGGTGCTCCTCCAGGAGTTGCAGGGCGAAGGACTGCAGGGCCTTCGTGGAGGCGGAGACCTGGGTGAGTATGTCGATGCAGTAGACGTCCTCGTCGACCATCCGCTGCAGGCCGCGGATCTGGCCCTCGATGCGGCGCAGGCGCTTGAGGTGCTCGTCCTTCTGTTTGTGGTACCCGTGCACTCCGCGGTCGTGATCGGTCACGGGCGCGGCGCAGTGGTCCGTCACCACGTCGGTGCCGTCCGTCTCCACCGCGTCGGCGGTGGCGGAGGGCGCACCTGCGCGGGCCTCAGTGGTCGTCATCGCGTCCTCCTGTTGGACAGATAGCCGGCATATACCCCTGGTGGGTATATCGTACCGAACTTTGCGGGGTAGGGAGGACCTTGCCGGGTCCGGCGAGATCCCCCGGTTCGCCCCCCTGCTCATCACTGTGCCCGATGGGCGACACTGGAGGACGGCCCGTTAGCCGTGGCCGGATGATGCGCCTAGCATCAGCCTGACCGAAACCGATGCACCCCGAGGACCCCACGTGCGCTTTCGTCTGACCCCCAGGGAGACGAGCTTCTACGACATGTTCGCCGCCTCCGCGGACAACATCGTCACGGGCTCCAAGCTCCTGATGGAACTGCTCGGGGCGGACGCATCCGCCCGGGCCGAGATCGCAGAGCGTATGCGGGCCGCCGAACACGCGGGTGACGACGCCACGCACGCGATCTTCCACCAGTTGAACTCCTCGTTCATCACGCCGTTCGACCGCGAGGACATCTACTCCCTCGCCTCCTCCCTCGACGACATCATGGACTTCATGGAGGAGGCCGTCGACCTGGTCGTCCTCTACAACGTCGAGGAACTGCCCAAGGGTGTCGAGCAGCAGATCGAGGTGCTGGCGCGGGCCGCCGAGCTGACCGCCGAGGCGATGCCGAGCCTGCGGACCATGGACAACCTCACCGAGTACTGGATCGAGGTCAACCGGCTGGAGAACCAGGCCGACCAGATCCACCGCAAGCTGCTGGCGCACCTCTTCAACGGCAAGTATGACGCCATCGAGGTCCTCAAGCTCAAGCAGATCGTGGACGTGCTGGAGGAAGCGGCCGACGCGTTCGAGCACGTGGCGAACACGGTGGAGACCATCGCCGTCAAGGAGTCCTGAACGTTTCATGGACACCTTTGCTCTGGTCGTGACCATCGGGGTCGCGCTCTTCTTCACGTACACCAACGGTTTCCACGACTCGGCCAACGCGATCGCGACGTCCGTGTCGACGCGTGCGCTGACGCCGCGGGCGGCGCTCGCGATGGCCGCGGTCATGAACCTCGCCGGCGCGTTCCTCGGTTCCGGGGTCGCCAAGACCGTCAGCGAGGGGCTGATCGAGACGCCCGAGGGCTCGAAGGGGATGGGGATCCTCTTCGCGGCGCTCGTGGGCGCCATCGTCTGGAACCTCATCACCTGGTACTTCGGCCTGCCCTCGTCCTCCTCGCACGCGCTGTTCGGCGGCATGGTGGGGGCGGCGCTGGCCGGCAGTACGACCGTGTACTGGCACGGGGTCGTCGACAAGGTCGTGATCCCCATGTTCGTGTCGCCGGTGATCGGTCTGGTCGCCGGTTACCTCGTCATGACGGCGATCATGTGGATGTTCCGGCGGGCCAACCCGCACAAGGCGAAGCGGGGCTTCCGCATCGCGCAGACGGTGTCGGCGGCGGGTATGGCGCTGGGACACGGTCTGCAGGACGCGCAGAAGACGATGGGCATCGTGGTGATGGCGCTGGTCATCGCCGATGTCGAGGACTACGGCGATCCCATTCCGGTGTGGGTGAAGATCGCCTGTGCGCTGATGCTGTCGCTGGGCACGTACGCGGGTGGCTGGCGGATCATGCGGACGCTGGGGCGGAAGATCATCGAACTCGATCCGCCGCAGGGGTTCGCCGCGGAGACGACGGGGGCGTCGATCATGTTCGGGTCGGCGTTCCTGTTCCACGCGCCGATCTCGACGACGCATGTGATCACGTCGGCGATCATGGGTGTGGGGGCCACGAAGCGGGTGAACGCCGTGCGGTGGGGGGTCGCGAAGAACATCATCATGGGGTGGTTCATCACGATGCCGGCCGCGGCGGTGGTGGCCGCGTGTTGCTACTGGCTGGTGGATCTGGTGGTTCTGTAGAGGGCTGACCGGCGTCTGTGCTGGGCGGGAGTGGGTGCGCAGCCCGGCGCCGGCGGGGCGGCGCCTCCCCCACGGCCCCCCCGTGCCGCCCTGGGGGTACACCTCCCAGGCCGTTCAGGCACTGGGGGAGGCACGACTGCCCGCAGCTGAAGCGTATGGGCCCGCCCCCTGTTTCGGGGGCGGGCCCTTGTGCGCCTCGCGGTGGCACCGCCATGCAGCACCGCGAGGGGATCGGGTTCGGGCCTAGCCGAAGCGGCCCGAGATGTAGTCCTCCGTGGCCTGGACCGACGGGTTGGAGAAGATGCGCTCCGTCTCGTCGATCTCGATCAGCTTGCCGGGCTGGCCGACCGCCGCCAGGTTGAAGAACGCCGTACGGTCGGAGACGCGCGCCGCCTGCTGCATGTTGTGCGTCACGATGACGATCGTGAAGCGCTCCTTCAGCTCGCCGATCAGGTCCTCGATGGCGAGGGTGGAGATCGGGTCCAGGGC
The DNA here is from genome assembly GCF_031845825.1 of Streptomyces lancefieldiae. NCBI lineage: Bacteria > Bacillati > Actinomycetota > Actinomycetes > Kitasatosporales > Streptomycetaceae > Streptomyces > Streptomyces lancefieldiae. Next base: position 22,829 of record NZ_JAVRFH010000033.1, read on the forward strand.
GGAGCAGGGCTCGTCCATGAGCAGGACGTTCGGCTCGACGGCGATCGCCCGCGCGATGCACAGGCGCTGCTGCTGGCCGCCGGAGAGGCCGGAGCCCGGCTTGTTCAGGCGGTCCTTGACCTCGTTCCAGAGGTTCGCGCCCTTGAGGGACTTCTCGACGATGTCGTCCAGCTGGGACTTCTTGTACTTGCCGTTGAGGCGCAGGCCCGCCGCCACGTTGTCGTAGACCGACATCGTCGGGAACGGGTTCGGGCGCTGGAAGACCATGCCGACCTCGCGGCGCACGGCCACCGGGTCGATGCCGGGGCCGTAGAGGTTCTCGTCGTCGAGCATGACCTTGCCGTCGACGCGGCCGCCCGGCGTGACCTCGTGCATGCGGTTGAGCGTGCGCAGGAAGGTGGACTTGCCGCAGCCGGAGGGGCCGATGAAAGCCGTCACGGAGCGGGGTTCGACGGTCATCGAGATGTCCTCGATGGCCAGGAAGGAGCCGTAGTAGGCGTTGAGGCCGCTGACATCTATGCGCTTGGCCATGGGAATCACTGCTTCTTTCGAGTCCGAGTCGCTGACTGTTACCGCTGGCCGCGTCAGCGACCGGTCTTCGGGGCCTTCCAGCGGGCGACGCCGCGGGCCACGAGGTTGAGGATCATGATGAACGCGATGAGCGTCAGGGCCGCCGCCCAGGCACGGTCGTACGCCGCGTCGGAGCCGGCGCTGTACTGCAGGTAGATGTACATCGGCAGCGATTCCTGCGGGTCCTGGAACGGGTTGGCGTTGATGAAGTCCGTGCCCCAGACCAGCAGCAGCACGGGGGCCGTCTCGCCGGTGATGCGGGCGACGGCCAGCATCACGCCGGTGATGATGCCGCCGATCGACGTCGGCAGGACCACCTTCAGGATCGTGCGCCACTTCGGTACGCCCAGCGCCAGCGACGCCTCGCGCAGTTCGTTCGGGACGAGCTTGAGCATCTCCTCGGTGGAGCGGACGACGACCGGGATCATCAGGATGCACAGGGCGAACGAGCCGGCGATGCCGGACGGGCCCATGTCCAGGATCAGCACCCACAGACTGAGGACGAACAGACCCGCGACGATCGACGGGATGCCCGTCATGACGTCGACGAAGAAGGTGACGGCCTTGGCGAGCCGGCCGCGTCCGTACTCGACCAGGTAGATCGCGGTGAGTACACCGATCGGCACGGAGAACAGGGTGGCGAGGCCGACCTGCTCCAGGGTGCCGAGGATGGCGTGGTAGATGCCGCCGCCGGCCTCGTCGTCGGCGACCACGCCCATCGAGTGGGTGAGGAAGTAGCCGTCGAGGACTTTCACGCCCTGCTTGACGGTCTCCCACAGCAGGGAGAGCAGCGGGATCAGGGCCATCAGGAACGCGACCCACACCATGCTGGTCGCCACCCGGTCCTTGGCCTGCCGCCTCCCCTCGACGCGGGCCGAGACGGCGAAGGTGCCGAGGACGAAGAGGACCGCGGCGATCAGGGCCCACTGGATGCTGCTGTTCAGCCCGGCCGCGGCGCTGATGCCGAGGCCGAGGGCGACCGAGCCGGCCGCGACCGCCCAGGGGAACCACTTGGGCAGCGTGGCGCCGCGCAGGGAGCCGGCGCTCTTGGGGGTAAGGGTTGCGTTGCTCATGCGTTGGCCCCCGAGTACTCCTTGCGGCGGGCGATGATCATGCGGGCCGCACCGTTGACCAGCAGGGTGATGACGAAGAGGACGAGACCGGAGGCGATCAGGGCGTCGCGGCCCATCGGCGTGGCCTCGTTGAACTTGCTGGCGATGTTCTGGGCGAAGGTGCCGCCGCCCGGGTCGAGCAGGCTGGCGGTGATGTCGAAGGTCGGGGAGAGCACCATGGCCACGGCCATCGTCTCGCCGAGCGCGCGGCCGAGGCCGAGCATCGAGGCGGAGATGACGCCGGAGCGGCCGAAGGGGATCACCGACATCCGGATGACTTCCCAGCGCGTGGCGCCGAGGGCCAGGGCGGCCTCCTCGTGCATGCGCGGGACCTGCCGGAAGACCTCGCGGCTGACGTTGGTGATGATCGGCAGGATCATGATCGCGAGCAGGATGCCCACGGTGAACAGCGAGCGCCCCGCGCCGCCGTTCCACTCCAGGATTCCGGTCCAGCCGAAGTACTCGTCCAGCCAGCCGTAGAGCCCGTCCAGGTGCGGCACGAGGACGAGCGCGCCCCACAGGCCGTAGACGATCGAGGGCACGGCGGCGAGCAGGTCGATCACGTACGCGATGGGGCCGCCGAGCTTGCGCGGCGCGTAGTGCGTGATGAACAGGGCGATGCCGACCGAGATCGGGACCGCGATGGCCATGGCGATGATCGACGACACGATGGTGCCGAAGGCCAGGACCGCGATGCCGAACTTCGGCGGGACGCCGGTGGGGTTCCACTCGAAGCTGGTGAAGAAGTTCGCCTCGTCCTCGCTGATGGCGAGGTAGGCGCGGTAGGTGAGGAAGGCCGCGATGGCGGCCATGATGACCAGCACGAGGATGCCGGACCCGCGGGAGAGCCCGAGGAAGATCCGGTCGCCTGGGCGGGTGGCGCCGCGCGCGGCCCGCTTCTGCTCGGCCCCGGGGCGCTGGGGTGTGGGGGAGAGTGCCGGCTGCTGGGCGTCGGTCGTGTCGGTGGTTATGTCCATCGGGTTCTCCGGTCTGCGGAGCCGTCGTACGCGGCGGCTCGGGCGGAGCCGCCCGACTGTCGGGGGCTCCTGGCGGCGGTGCACCGGACGGTGCGGCCCGGCCCCGTGGGGGGACCGGACCGCACTCGGGTCAGCTCAGGCCCGAGATGGTCTCGCGGACCTTGGTGATGATCTCGGTGGGCATCGGGGCGTAGCCGGCGTCCGCCAGCAGGCCCTGGCCGTCCTCCGAGGCCATGTAGTTCAGGAAGGACTTGGTGGCGGGCAGGGTGTCCGCCTTGTTGCCCTTGTCACAGGCGATCTCGTACGTCACGAGGACGAGCGGGTACGCGCCGTCGGCGGACGGGGTGTAGTCCAGCTCCAGGGCGAGGTCCTTGCCGGTGCCGACGACCTTGGCCGCGCCGATGGCCGCGGTGGCGTTCTCGACGGTGGCCTTGACCGGCTGGGCGGCCTCGGTCTTGATGTCGACGGTCTTGACGCCGTCCTTGGCGTACGACAGCTCGAAGTACGAGATGGCGCCGGACGTCTGCTTCACCTGCGCGGCCAGGCCGGAGGAGCCCTGCGCGGACTGGCCGCCCTTGGCCTGCCAGGACTTGCCGCCCTCGTACTTCCAGTCCGCGGGCGCGGCGGCCTTCAGGTACTTGGTGAAGTTGTCCGTGGTGCCGGACTCGTCCGAGCGGTGGAAGGCCTGGATCTTGAGGTCGGGCAGCTTGGCGCCGGGGTTGAGCTTCGCGATCGCCTCGTCGTTCCAGTTGGTGATCTTGCTGTCGAAGATCTTGGAGAGCGTCGGGGCGTCCAGGACGAGCGAGTCGACACCCGGGACGTTGAAGCCCACGGCGATCGGGCCGCCGACCATCGGCAGGTTGATGGCCTGGCCGTCCTTGCAGACCTTCTTCGACGCCTCGACCTCGTCGGGCTTCAGCGCGGAGTCCGAGCCGGCGAAGGCGGTCTGGCCCTGCGTGAACGCGGTGATGCCCGCCCCGGAGCCGGTCGGGTTGTAGTTGATCTGCACGCCCTTGCAGGCGGTGACGTACTGCTTGACCCAGGCGTCGATCGCGTTCTTCTGCGCGGAGGAGCCGGAGGCCTGGAGCTGGCCCTTGGCGTCCTCGCACTTGATGTTGCCGCTGTTGGCGGAGGTGCTGGCGTCACCGCCGTTGCTGTTGCCGCCGGTGTCGTCGGAGCCGCACGCCGTGAGGGCCAGGGCGCCGGAGACGGCGAGAGCACCGAGAGCAAGGGCCCGCCGGTTCTTGCGCTGAAGCTTCACTTGAGGGAGTTCCTTCCAGGAGCCGCCGTCCTGAACCGGCGGCGTGCGAGGACTGCGATGAACCGCGGTCAACGGTGAACTGCGGTGACTGCGATGAAGGCTGGGTGACACGGACGCGTTCTCGGGACGCGCCCCGTATCGGTAAGGCCGAAATTAGGCAGATCAGGTGAAGCCGCCGATGGGCGGAAATGAACGCGGGGTGAACCCCTGTGGACGGTGCGGTGAGGTCACGGAACGCTCACGTCAAGGACACGGAGTGGTTCCGGCAGGATGCGTGGCGAGCAGCGCGTCGACGAGGGCCCGGTCCCCGGGCGTGGTGAGGCGGGCCCGGGCCGCCGCGGGCGGCAGCCACAGGATGCGGTCGACCTCGTCGGAGGGGGTGAAACCGCCGGTGGTGGCCGCCGCCGCCCAGTACCGGACCTCCTTGGGACGGCCGTCCACCAGGTAGCGCGCCGTGGGCAGCTCGGCGCCCGGTACGGCGTCGTACCCCGTCTCCTCGGCCACCTCGCGCAGGGCGCCGGCGAGCGGGTCCTCGCCGCGCCTCAGCTTGCCCTTGGGGTGTGACCAGTCGTCGTACCTGGGCCGGTGGACGAGGCAGAGCTCCAGGCCGGGGGCGCGCGGGGCGCGGCGCCACAGGACGCAGCCGGCCGCGTGGACGGTGATGTCCTCGGCCGGGGTCACGGGGTGCGCTCTCGCCTTCTGTCCGGTGGGTCCGGTGGCCGGTCTTCGGGGCTCCTTTCAAGGCAGCCTGATGGGCTCCTTGCGCCAACTGTGCTGGAACGCGTACCTCGCCGCCTCCACCTCATGCCGCTGGTCGGCGTGGAGCACACCGAGCGCGTACGCCGTCGCCGGTGCGATGCGCGGCGTGCGAGCCGCCTGGGCGGCGGCCGCGGCGGCTTCCGAGGCGTCCCGGTGGCGGTCCAGGGCCTCGGCGGCGGCCAGCAGGCGTACGTCCTCGGCGACCGCGCCGTCCCCTCCCGCCAGCACTTCGAGTGCGTACCGGTGCAGGCGCAGCAGCAGGCGTACCTGGTGCCACTGGGTGTCCTGGGGATGGGGCGCCGGGTCCGGGGAGAGGCCGTGGACCAGTGCCTGGGCGTTGTACGGGCTTCCCGCGGTGACGAGGGGGAGCGCGGCCACGGCGTCGGTGAGGCGGTCCTCCGCGGCGGCGGCCAGGAGCCGGAGGCCGGTGGTGGGCGTGGACCCGGGCGCGGTGAGCCCCTGGGCCGGCCCGGCGGTGATCCCGGCGGTGGGCCTCAGGGGGACATCGCTGGCCAGCAGGGCGACCTTGTCGGCGACCGCGTGGAAGCGGCTGCTGCCCAGCGCCTGGAGCGCGGTGGAGTGCGCCCGGGTGCGGGCCAGGGTCAGCTGGCGGTCGAGCAGCGCACCCGCCTTGGCCGCGCCCACGGTCAGGTGGGCGCGGTCCGGGGGCGGCCGGTGGGCGGCCGGTACGGTGACGGCCGGGGTTCCGGTCGCGGGTCCGGTGGTGGTTCCGGTGACGGTCGCGGCGGTCCGGCCCGTCGGCCGGCGGTCCGGGAACGCCGATGAACCGGACAGCCGGTGCAGGGCCTGGAGCAGGCGTTCCAGGCGGGACGCGTACGCGTGCTCCAGCGCCAGCGTGCCGGACAGCCAGGCCAGTTCGGGGCGCATGGCCTCGGCCCAGTCGGCGTCCAGCAGCGGCTGGTACGTGTGCAGGGTGCCGCTGAGCCGACGGGCGGCCCGGCGCAGGGCGCGGGCCGCGTCCACGGGGCGCTCGGGCGGGGACGCCGCGTCCGGGCCGTGGGCCCCGTTCGCGCTCGCGCTCCCGCCGCCCCCCGTTTCCCGGTGCAGGCGCAGGGCGCGGAGGAACTCCGTGGCCTGGGCGCGCAGGTAGGACGCGAGGGCGTCCGTGTCCGAGGTCGCGGGTACCGGCGGCCCGGTGGCGGTCGTGGATTCCGTAGGTTCAAGGTGCTGCTGTGCCACGCCGGCGCCTCCGGGCGTCTATGAGCATCTCCTGGACGTTGCGCAGGGGTTGGCCGTCCGCGTCGGTCGCGTGCCGGGTCCACTCGCCGTCCGGGCCGAGGTGCCAGGAAGCGGTGCCGTCGGACATGCCGGTCTCGAGGAGCCGGTTGAGGGCCGCCCGGTGGGCCGGGTCGGTGACCCGGACCAGGGCCTCTATACGGCGGTCGAGATTGCGGTGCATCATGTCGGCGCTGCCGAACCACACCTCGGGCTCGCCGCCGTTGCCGAAGGCGAAGACACGCGAGTGCTCGAGGAAGCGGCCGAGGATCGAACGGACCTGGATGTTCTCCGACAGGCCCGTCACACCCGGGCGCAGCGCGCAGATGCCCCGCACCCACACGTCGACCGGGACACCGGCCTGGGACGCGCGGTAGCACGCGTCGACCACGGCCTCGTCGACCATCGAGTTGACCTTGATGCGGATGTAGGCGGGACGCCCGGCGCGGTGGTGCTGGATCTCCTTGTGGATACGGGAGACCAGGCCGTCGCGCAGGGACTTGGGCGCGACGAGCAGGCGGCGGTAGGTCTCGCGGCGGGAGTAGCCGGAGAGGCGGTTGAACAGGTCGGAGAGGTCCGCGCCGACCTGCGGGTCCGCGGTGAGCAGGCCGAGGTCCTCGTAGAGGCGGGCCGTCTTCGGGTGGTAGTTGCCGGTGCCGACGTGGCTGTAGCGGCGCAGCGTCTCGCCCTCCTGGCGGACGACGAGGGACAGCTTGCAGTGCGTCTTCAGGCCGACGAGGCCGTAGACGACGTGGCAGCCGGACTCCTCCAGTTTGCGGGCCCACTTGATGTTGGCGTGCTCGTCGAAGCGGGCCTTGATCTCGACCAGGACGAGGACCTGCTTGCCGGACTCGGCCGCGTCGATGAGCGCGTCGACTATCGGGGAGTCGCCCGAGGTGCGGTACAGCGTCTGCTTGATCGCGAGGACGTCCGGGTCGGCGGCGGCCTGCTCCAGGAAGGCCTGCACGGAGGTGGAGAAGGAGTCGTAGGGGTGGTGGAGCAGGACGTCCCTGCTGCGGAGGGCCGCGAAGATGTCCGGCGCCGACGCGGATTCCACCTCGGCCAGCTCGCGGTGGGTGCCGGCGACGAACTTCGGGTACTTCAGCTCCGGCCGGTCGATGCTGTGGATGCGGAAGAGGCCGGTGAGGTCGAGGGGGCCGGGGAGCGGGTAGACCTCGGCCTCGCCGATCTTGAGTTCGCGCACGAGGAGGTCCAGGACCTCGCGGTCGATCGACTCCTCGACCTCGAGGCGGACGGGCGGGCCGAAGCGGCGCCGCATGAGTTCCTTCTCGAGGGCCTGGAGGAGGTTCTCGGCGTCGTCCTCCTCGACCTCGAGGTCCTCGTTGCGGGTGAGGCGGAAGGCGTGGTGCTCCAGGACCTCCATGCCGGGGAAGAGTTCCTCGAGGTGGGCGGCGATGACGTCCTCTATGGGGACGTAGCGGCCCGGGGCGGCCTCCAGGAAGCGGGAGAGCAGCGGGGGGACCTTGACGCGGGCGAAGTGGCGGTGGCCCGTGACGGGGTTGCGGACGACGACCGCGAGGTTGAGGGAGAGGCCCGAGATGTACGGGAAGGGGTGGGCCGGGTCGACCGCGAGGGGGGTGAGGACCGGGAAGATCTGGTGCCGGAAGAGGGTGAAGAGGCGGGCCTGCTCCTTCTCCGCGAGTTCGTTCCAGCGGACCAGGTGGATGCCCTCCTCGGCGAGGGCGGGGGCGACGTCCTCGTGGAAGCAGGCGGCGTGACGGGCCATGAGCTCGCGTGAGCGGGCCCAGATCATGTCCAGGACCTCGCGGGGCTGGAGGCCGGAGGCGGAGCGGGTGGCGACGCCGGTCGCGATGCGGCGCTTGAGGCCGGCGACGCGGACCATGAAGAACTCGTCCAGGTTGCTGGCGAAGATCGCGAGGAAGTTGGCACGCTCGAGCAGGGGGGTGTTCGGGTCCTCGGCGAGCTCGAGCACGCGCTCGTTGAACGCGAGCCAGCTGCGTTCGCGGTCCAGGAAGCGGCCCTGCGGGAGCTGGGCGCCGCCCGCCTGGGACTCCTCCGACTCCTCGTACCCGTCGAGGTCGGCGTCGATGTCGGGTTCCAGGTCGGAGACCGTGGCGGCAACGGTGTGCGGGCGGTGCGCGGCGATGGAGCCCACGGAGGGCTGCGTGTGCTGGACCTCTGCCTGGGTGTTCGGCTGCCTCATGAACCCATTCTTCCGCGCCACGCGCAGGACAGGCGCGTCGGAAGGCGCGGAATGCTCTGCTCCTGGTGGCACGGTCGGCTTCATTCGGTGAGGGTCGCAAGGCTGTCTGAATCGATGGTTACGAGGACATGACGTGTGGGATAGCGGGGGGCCTCCGGCGGGTGGGGTGCGCCGTACGCGCCGGGCCCGTACTCACGAGCCAAGGGCACCCACCCCGGGTCGAAAAAAGGCCGGCTGCGATCGTGTGAACCGGTTGGCCGGGCTCGTGCGATGAGGAGATGTGAGCGAAACGAGGAGCGACGGCGCGTTGCTGCGGGCCGTCGCGGAAGACGGCGACCGGCGCGCCTTCGAGGAGCTGTACCGCCGGTACGCCCCCTGGCTGACCGCCCGCATGCGCAGCCGCTGCGCCGACGCCGGTGTCGTCGACGACGTCGTACAGGAGACCTTTCTCGCGGTGTGGCGGGGCAGCGCGCGCTACCGGGAGGACGGGGACGTGGCGGGCTGGCTGTGGCGGATCGGGTCGCGGCGGCTCATCGACGTGCTGCGCGGCGACGGGGCGAGGGGACGGCTGCGGCAGGCGCTGGCCCGGCTGCGGCACCGGGACGAGGTGTCCGCCGAGGAGCGGGTGCTCGCCGGTGTCGAGCACGGGGACCTCGCCGGCGCGCTCGTCCGGCTCTCGCCGGAGCTGCGCGCGGTGCTCCAGGCCACGGTCGTCGACGGGCTGACCACCCGCGAGGCGGCCGTCCTGCTCGGCATCCCGCCGGGCACGGTCAAGACGCGGGCGATGCGGGCCCGTCGGCAGTTGCGGGAGGCGCTGGCATGAGAAGCGAAGACAGTCGCCGGGACACCTGGCACGTGGACGAGGACGACCTGCGGGCCTACGCCCAGGGGGTGTTGACCGCCCCCGCGCTGTGGTCCGCCGACGCGCACCTGACCGCCTGCGCGCAGTGTCGCGGCGTCCTCGCCGAGGTGAGTGACGTCGCCGCCCTGGACCTGGGGTGGGAGCGGCTCGACACCGAGCTGGACGCGCCCCGGCCGGGCCGGTTCGAGGGCTTGCTGGTGCGGTGCGGCGTCGCCGACGGCACCGCGCGGCTGCTCGCGGCCACCCCCGTACTGCGCCGCTCGTGGCTCGGTGCGGTCGTCGCCGTACTGCTGATGACCTGCGCCGTCGCCCTTGCGGCCGGCGCCGCCGGCACGCCCACTCCGTTCCTCGCCCTCGCGTCGCTGCTGCCGCTGGCCGGGGTGGCGCTCGCCTACGGGCCCGCGCTGGACCCGACGTACGAGATGGCGGTCGTCTCACCGGTGCACGGCTTCCGGCTGCTGATGATCCGCACGGTCGCCGTGCTGGTCGTGGCGCTCGGCGTCAACGGCCTGGCGACCCTCGCCCTGCCGGGGTACGGGCTGCGGGCCCTGGCCTGGCTGCTGCCCGGGCTCGCCCTCACCACGACCGGCCTCGCGCTGACGCCTCGGCTGGGTCCCGTGCTCGCGCCGTCCGTGGCCGCGGGGGCCTGGGTGGCCGTCCTGCTGGCCGCGGACGTGGCCCGGGCGGCCGAGGACAGCCCGCTGGCGCCGTTCACCGCGGCCGGCCAGGGCGTGTCCGCGGTCGTGGCCCTCCTGGGGGCCGGGCTGCTGTTCCTGTTCCGCGACCGGTTCGACGTCTTCGCGCGGGGTGCCGCGTGAGTCCTTCCCTCTTCTTGTTCCGTTGCTCGTTCTTGTACGGGAGTGCCGTATGACCGCCACCGTCTCCGCCTCGGGGCTCAGCCTCCACTACGGGCGCACCCGTGCCCTCGACGACGTGTCGCTGCGGCTGACCCCGGGCGTCACCGGGCTGCTCGGGCCCAACGGGGCCGGCAAGACCACGCTGCTGCGCGTGCTCGCCACCGCCGTGCCCGCCGACCGCGGCTCCTTCACCGTGCTCGGACACGATCCGGGGACCGCGCGCGGGCGGCAGGAGGTGCGGCGGCGGCTCGGGTACCTGCCGCAGACGCCCGGCTTCCACCCGGACTTCACCGCCTTCGAGTTCGTCGACTACGTCGCGATCCTGAAGGAGCTGACGGACCGCGGCGCCCGGCACCGCGAGGTGCGACGGGTGCTGGAGGAGGTGGACCTGGGGGACGTGCGCGGGAAGAGGATCAAGAAGCTGTCCGGTGGTATGCGGCAGCGGGTCGCGCTCGCGGCCGCGCTGGTCGGTGATCCCGGGTTCCTCGTGCTCGACGAGCCGACCGTCGGGCTCGACCCGGAACAGCGGATGCGGTTCCGGGAGCTGATCGCCGGGTCGGGGGAGGGGCGGACCGTGCTGCTCTCCACCCACCAGACCGAGGACGTCGCGATGCTCTGCCACCGGGTGGTCGTCCTGGCCGCCGGGGCGGTGCGGTTCGACGGCACCCCGGCCGAGCTGACCGCGCGGGCCGCCGGGCGCGTGTGGAGCAGTACGGAGCGGGACGCGGGGGCGAAGGCCGGGTGGCGTACGGGGACCGGGTCCTTCCGCAACGTCGGTGATCCGCCCGCCGGAGCCGACTTGGTCGAACCCACGTTGGAGGACGGCTACCTGCTCGCCCTCGACGGCGCCGTCCCGGAGGTGGCCGCGTGAGCGCCGTGCTGGTGACGGACCCTTCCGTCGCGGACACCGGGGCGCGCGACGGTGGCGTACACGCCGTGCTCGCCCTGGCCCGGTTCGAGACGCGCCGGATGCTGTCGAGCGTTCCCGTCGTCCTTGCCTTCCTCGGCTACCTCGCCTGGATCGTGTGGCGCGGCCGCAGCTCCTGGGACGGCTACCCGGCCCTTCAGGACGCCGACCGCGCCACCCAGGGCATGCCGATGCTCGTCGGCCTGGCCGTCCTGCTGTACGCCAACTTCGCCGCCCTGCGCTCCGAACGCCACGGTACCGAGGCGCACTTCGCGGTGCTGGTCGTCCAGCCCTGGCGCCGCACGGTGGCCCACGTGCTGTCCGTCGTACCGGCGGCCCTGCTCACCGCGGCGTGCGTGGCCGGGCAGTTCGCCTGGGAGGCGTTCAAGCCGGGTGCGGTCGGGCACGGTTCGCCGGCCGAGTTGCTCGTCGGGCCGCTGACGGTCCTGTTGTTCGGAGCGCTCGGGGTGCTGCTGGCCCGGGTGGTGCGGTCGGCGCTCGCCGGTCCGCTGACGATGGTCCTCCTGCTGTTCGCCTTCGCGCTCGGTACGGGGCCGAGCGGCGCGGACGGTACGTCGTGGCTGGCACCGGTCGTCGCCGGGGGCACCGCGAACAGCTTCCCCTCCGAGCTGCTGGGCCGGCCCGCCGCCTGGCACGCCCTGTACCTGACGGGCGCGGCCCTGTGCGCGGCCTTCCTCGCGGTGCTCCTCGCCGGCGGGCGGAGCGTCGCCGTCCGGGCGGGCGTCGCCCTGTCCCTCGCGCTGGCGGTGACGGGCGGTGTGCTACAGGCCCGGGGCGTGGCGCCGTCACCGGAACTGACGGCGGCCCGTGAGCGTGCCTCGGTACGTCCCGAGCAGACGTGTGTGGAGCGCGGACGGTCGACGTACTGCGCCTTCCCCGAGTGGGTGCCCCGCGCCGGTACCTGGGCCGGCGTCGTGGACCGGGTCCAGTCCCTCGCGGGCGGCTCCGCGCACGACCGGCGGATCGTCGTACGGCAGCGGATCGACGCCCGGTACGGGCTGGAGGCCGACTCCGCGATCCCCGCGCTGACCGCCCCGGACCAGGTGACCGTGGGCACCGCCTGGGGCGGCAACCGGGTCCCGGAGTTCTCCAGCGCCGTCGCCGCCGTGCTGGTCGCGGGCACGGAGGAGGCCGGGGGCGAGATCTGCGACGGGCGGATGGTGACCCTCATGTGGCTCTCCCTGAGCTGGCAGGACGACCCGATGAACGCCCTGCGCCGGGTCCGTCTCGACGACAGCGTGGAGGGTTCCGCCATCGTCCTGTCGCCCACCAACCCGTTGACCATGACGGAGGGGCAGACGGACGTCGTGCGGCGCCTGCTCGAGAAGCCGCGGCCCGGTGTCGGGGACCGGGTGAAGGCGCACTGGGACGAGCTGACCGCGCCGGGCGTCACCACCGCGCGGGCGGCCGAACTGCTGGGCGTGGCCGGGCCGGAGAAGGCGGACTCGTGCGAGGAGTGACGCCGGCCCTGGTGGGTCCGGTGTGGCGGACGCTGCCGTGGCGGGCCCTGGGTGCGGCGGGGGCCCTCGGGCTGCTGCTCGCCGCCGCGCCGGGGCTCACCGGCGCGGAGCCGGCCCCCTGGCAGACGCTCGTCCTCATGCGGGGCATCGCCCTGATCGGAGCCCTCGGCCTGGCCTTCCTGCTGGACGACCCGGCCCGGCACCTCACCACGCCCGTCCCGACCCGGCGTCCGCTGCGGCAGGCGCTGCGGGTGGGCCTGGTCGCACCGCTCGCCGCGCTGTGGTGGGCGGCCGTGCTGCTCCTCGTGCCCTCGTCGTCCCGGCCCCCGGCCGGTGACATCACGCTGGAGGCGGCGGTGCTGGGCGTCCTGGCGCTCGCCGGTGCCGCGGTGGCGGTACGGCTGACGGACGAGGCGCGTCCGGGGCCGGCCGTCGTGGCGGCGCTGCTGCTCACGGCCGTCCTCGCGCCCCTGCTGGCGCCGGACGACTGGGCGCTGTTCGTACCGTCCGAGGATCCTCGGTGGTCGGCGGCGCACGACCGGTGGGCGGTGGTGCCGGCGGTGGTGGTCGTGGCGTGGGGGGTGTGCGGGCCGGAGCCGTTGGGACAGCGGGGGCGGCCGGAGCGGCGGGAGCGCGGGGGGCGGCGGGGGGCACGTGGGGCCGCATGACCGGTTCGCCGTGCGGGTCTCACGTCTGCGTGCGGTCAGTCTGACCGGTTCGCCGCGCGGGTCTCACGTCTCCGTGCGGTACATCAGGTCCGTCTCGTGCGTGACGAAGCCCAGGCGCTCGTAGACGGACACCGCGGCCTCGTTGTCGGCGTCGACGTACAACATCGCCGTGGGCAGCCCCAGCCCCGCCAGATGACGCAGGCCGATGGTGGTGAGGGCCTTGCCCAGGCCACCGCCCTGGGCGTCGGGGCGGATGCCGAGGACGTACACCTCACCGAGCCGCTCGGCCGCGTGCACCTTGGTCCAGTGGAAGCCGATCAGCTCGCCGCCGCGCTCGGCCAGGAAGAACCCCGCCGGGTCGAACCATCCCTCGGCCTTGCGGTCGTCGAGGTCGCGTTGGGTGAGGGCGCCCTGCTCGGGGTGGTGGGCGAAGGCCGCGGCGTTCACCGCGAGCCAGGCGGCGTCGTCCTGCCCGGGGACGAAGGAGCGCACGGTCACGCCTTCGGGCAGGCGCGGGTCGGGCAGGTCCAGGTCGGCCAACGGGCGCCGCAGCTGGCGCAGTTCCCGGAAGAGGGTGAGGCCGAGCACCTGCGCGAGATGCCGGGCGGCGGAGTGGCCGCCGTGCGCCCAGATGCGCAGCCGCTTGCCGGAGGCGGCGAGCAGCGCGGAGCCGAGGGCCCGCCCGTGGCCCTGCCCCCGGTGCGAGGGGTGGACGACCAGTTCGGCGGCCGGCGGCTCCACCGGGTCGGTGTCCTCCAGCTGGGCGTAGCCGACGAGTTCACTGCCGTCCACGGTGAGCAGCAGGTGCGCGATGCCCTCCCGTGCGGCGCCGCGCAGTTGCAGCCGTCCCTGCTCGGACACGGCCTGCTGCCCGTCGTTGCGGGCGGCCTCGGCGAGCAGGGCGAGGACGGCGTCGGTCTGCTCCGGGCTGAGTTCGGCGAGGGTCTCGATCGAGCGGGGGCGGCCGGGCCGTACGGTGTCGTCGCTGGTCATGTGTACGAGGTTAAGGGGAGGGTGCGGCAAAGCGGCGGCAGTCCGGGGAGATGGGCACGCACACGGGCGGGGAGACGGACGGACGGCAAGCCGACGTGTTCCCCGGGCCCGTGCTCCCGGAGTCGGGAGCCGGCCGGGCCGGGCTCTGCGGGTGTGGGTCCTTTCCTGTTCAGGGGCCGAAAGCTCGCAGGGTCGCGTCGACGAGCGAGTCGGCGTATGCGGTGGTCAACGGACCGCTGCGGTGCAGCCACCGCTGGAAGAGGGGGGCGTAGAGCATGTCGAGGGCCAGGTCGAGGTCGGCGTCGGGGTCGAGCTGGCCGGCCTCCTGGGCGCTGCGCAGGCGCGCCTTCTTCGCCTCGTCCAGCGGCCGGGCCAGCTTCTCGCGGTACTCGGCCGCCAGCGCGGCGTCGTTGGCGATCTCGGTGTTGAGGGCGCGGATCAGCCGGTCGAAGGACGGGTCGGCGAACTCCTCCGCCGTGGCCCGCATGACGAGCTTGAGGTCGGCCTCGAGGTCGCCCGTGTCCGGCAGTGCGACCGACTGGCCGTCCGCACCCTCACTGAGGGCCAGAAGGGCGGCGAAGACGACCGCGCTCTTCGACGGCCACCGCCGATAGATCGTCTGCTTGCCGACGCCGGCGCGGGCCGCGATGGCTTCGACCGTGACCTTCTCGTATGCCTCCTCCGCGACCAGCGCGCGGGCGGCCGCGAGGATTGCCTGCCGGGACCGTTCCTTGCGCCGGGAGTGGTCCGGCCCCTTCTCATGGGACATGCGTCCAGGCTACCCGCCGAACGAAACGAGACGATCCGTATTGATGAATCGGCGGCGATGCTCTACGGTGGCATCGAAACGAGACGGGCCGTTTCCTTTACTGAGAGTGAGACACCATGACGCGCGCGAGGGTCTGGCTCATCACCGGCGCATCCCGCGGCCTGGGCAGGGCTTTCGCCGAGGCCGCCCTGGCGGGCGGCGACCGCGTGGTGGCTGCCGCCCGCAACGTCGAGCCCTTGGCGGAACTGACCGGGAAGTACCCCGACCACCTGGTCCCGCTTCCGCTGGACGTCGCCGACCGCCGAGGCGTGTTCGACGGGGTGGAGCGGGCGGCAGCCGCGTTCGGCGGACTGGACGTCGTCGTCAACAACGCCGGCGCCATGCTCTACGGCATGGTGGAGGAGGCCACGGAGGAGCAGATCCGGGCTCACATGGACGTGAACTTCTTCGGCGCTGTGTGGGTGGCCCAGGCGGTGCTTCCCCACCTGCGCGCTCAGGGCGGGGGACGGCTCCTCCAGGTCACCTCGATGGGCAGTGGCGGTGGCATGGCCACCGTCGGCTTCTACGGTGCGGGCAAGGCCGCGCTGGACTCGGTCAGCGAGGCACTGGCGATGGAGGCCGAGGGGTTCGGCGTCAAGGTCACCATCGTGCAGATGGGCGGCTACAACACCGGCCTGTTCACCACCGGCACCACCCATACCGAACCCTTGGCGCAGTACCAGTCCCTGCGCGCCGAGATGGAGGCGATGTGGGGCGATGCCGTCGCCCCGGAGCCGGACACCGCTGCCCCGGTCATCATGGAGCTGGCCGCGTTGCCGGACCCGCCGCGACGGCTGATAGTCGGCAGCCAGTCCTTTGACCACGTCTTGGAGATGGGCCGGGTCCAAGCGGATCAGTACCGGTCCTGGGAGCACCTCAGCCGTATCGCCCCGGGCTGAGACCGGGGCCCGCGCCACGACTCGCCGACGTCGCCCGGCTGCCTGGAACGGGGCCGGGTCGACGAGCCGGTCGCCACCGAGGAGGACGCGGTTCGTAACTTGGCGGGGGTAGTTGGGCGTATCCCTGTGAGAGGGGGCACCTCCGTCCCAGGTCTCGTGCCCGGCCGGACCACGACCCGGGCCGGCGCCCACCACCATGGCCGTTCGGATACCCCCGAGGGCCGACATGACCCGGTCGCGTCCCCGGCGTGAACGCCGGGGCGTTCTGCGAAAGTGCCGGTAGACCAGGATGTAACCCGGAACCCCCTGTCGCGCTACGCGCGTTGACCATAGGCTTCTGCGCCGACGAGCCGTCTCCTCAGCGGCTCGCGACACGCACACCACAGGGGGGCGCATGCCACTCACCGCACCGTCGCACCGACCGCGCCGCAGACGCCGTACGAACCGTCTCCTCGCCGTCGCCGCCACCGTCCTCACCGCCGGGGCGCTCGCCGCGGCGGCGCTGCCCGCGACCGCGACCGCGAGCGCGGACGAGAGCGGACGAGACCACGGCGGTCACCAGCCCGACCACCGCCCGGGCCGCTACCAGGACGTCCAGCTCCTGTCCTTCAACGACCTGCACGGCAACCTGGAAGCGCCGGCCGGCTCCTCCGGCCGGGTCACCGAACTCCAGCCGGACGGTACGACGAAGACGATCGACGCGGGCGGTGTGGAGTACCTCGCCACCCACCTGCGCGAGGCCCGCAAGGGGCACCGTTACTCCATCACCGCCGCCGGCGGCGACATGGTCGGCGCGTCACCCCTCCTCTCCGGCCTCTTCCACGACGAGCCGACCATCGAGGCGCTGAACAAGCTCGACCTGGACGTGACGAGCGTCGGCAACCACGAGTTCGACGAGGGCGCCACCGAGCTCGGCCGCCTCCAGAACGGCGGTTGCCACCCCACCGAGGGCTGCTACACGGACAAGGAGTTCGAGGGCGCCGACTTCCCGTACCTGGCGGCGAACGTCCTGGACGAGAAGACGAAGAAGCCCCTCCTGAAGCCCTACTGGGTGTGGAAGCGGCAGGGCGTCAAGGTCGGCTTCATCGGCGTGACCCTGGAGGGCACCCCGGACGTCGTCTCGGCGGAGGGCGTGAAGGGTCTGACCTTCAAGGACGAGGTCGAGACGATCAACAAGTACGCCGAGGAGCTCCGGCGCCAGGGCGTGAAGTCGATCGTGGCCCTCGTCCACGAGGGCGGCTTCCCGGCCTCGTCCTCCTACAACTACGACTGCGACTCCCCGGGCGCCGGCGACGGCATCTCCGGCCCGATCGCCGACATCGCCGAGAACGTCACACCCGAGGTCGACGCGCTGGTCACCGGCCACACCCACGCGGCGTACGTCTGCACGATCCCCGACCCGGCGGGCAAGCCCCGCATGGTCACGTCGGCGGCGTCCTTCGGCCGCCTGTACACGGACACGACGCTGACCTACGACCGCCGCACGGGTGACATAGCCCGTACGGCCGTGAAGTCGGCGAACCACGTGGTGACGCGGGACGTCCCGAAGGCGCCGGACATGACCCGGCTGATCGACAGGTGGAGCAGCCTCGCCGCCCCGATCGGCAGCCGCCCCGTCGGCTACATCTTCGGCGACATCCCCCGCGACGGCACCGAGTCCCCGATGGGCGACCTGATCGCCGACGCGCAACTTGCCTACGGGAAGTCCCAGGACCCGGAGACCGACCTGGCCCTGATGAACCCGGGCGGCATCCGCGCGCCGCTCACGTACGCGGCCACGGGGAGCGAGGGCGACGGTGTCGTCACGTACGCCGAGGGCTTCGCGGTCCAGCCCTTCGCCAACACGGTGAACCTCAAGGACTACACGGGCGCCCAGCTGATCCAGGTCCTCAAGGAGCAGGTGAGCGGCCCGAACGAGTCGGCCCCGAAGATCCTCCAGATCTCGTCCGGCCTGACCTACACCCTGGATCTGACGAAGACGGGCGCCGACCGCGTCGTCATGGACTCCGTCCGCCTGAACGGCTCGGCGATCGACCCGACCGCCACGTACCGCGTCGCGTCGAACAGCTTCCTCGCGGGCGGCGGCGACGGCTTCACCACGCTGGGCCAGGGCACGAACGAACTCGTCGGCGCGGACGACCTGACGGCACTGGAGCAGTACCTGACGGCCAACTCGTCGGCGACCGCCCCGATCACGCCGCCGGCTGCGGACCGGATCACGGTCGTCCGGTAGCACTCCGCGGTTTCCAGCGGGCCCATGACCTCGTCCGTCATGGGCCCGCTTCTTCTGCCTGCTGTGGTGGCCCCGCCTGATTCACGAGGTCGGAGGTGCCGCTGATCCTCGCCCGACGGGCGTGGTGATCAGGCCCCAGGACGCGGACGCTCCGGCTATGGTCGTAGACACGACGCAGTGAAGGAGCACATCGATCATGAGCGTCCACGCCTCGGACTTCCAACCGGTCGTCCCGCCCATGCCGGAGCGGAGCCCCAAGGCGCTGCGCGCGGCCATCGCCCAGAACGCCACCGCAGCTGCTCACCGACTTCGACGAGCACTGGGCGTGGGCCGTCGCCGAGGCGTACGACATCAGCACGGTGCCCGCTTTCATGGCTCGCTGGTGGGGTGCGTACGCGATCGCACGTGATCCCAAGCTCGAGGCCCACCTGACAGAACTTGAGCAGCGCGCAGCAGAGTCCACCGACCTCGTCGAGGCCAGGGCGCTTCTCGAAGAAGCGTCCAATATCCGCTACCAGGCGCAGCGAATGGAGCCCGGTCAGTGACCGATGGTGGATTCATGGGGCCGCCCTGGTAGATGGAGTGGACGCTCAAGGCGCAGGCTGCCCGCGACGCACTGCCTGAGAAGGTGCGGAAGATCGTTGACGCAGCGCGTGCCGAGCTGGTCTCGGCGAAGGACCCGTACTTCCGGGGTATCGAGGCTGATGCGGACCTCCCGGATGGCATGAGGGTCGGACCGGTGCGGTCCAGTGATCCGAAGGGCGCGCGCATCTACTTCTTCGACCATGGGCACGGCTGGCTGATCTACACCTTCGTGCGCCGCGTCGAGGACCCGCAGCTGGTGGTGGAGGAAATCTTCTGGCAGTGAGCGGTCCTCGCCCTCCCGATGGACGACACGACGTCGTCCAGCTCGGGACTGTTTCCAGGTCGGTTCACTCGACCGGGTAGGGGATGCGCCGCCCGCGACTCACCGCGATGCGGAGCACGTCCTCCAGGGCTTCCGTCGCCCTGGTCAGCGCGAACCGCACCGCCCGCTCACCGGCGTTCCGGTCGGCGAGTACGGCCCTGGCTCCCACGAGTACCTGTTCGCCCGAGTCCAGTTGGGCCGCCTCGATGTCGTCGGCGAGCCGGGAGAGTCGGCTGTGGTCGCTGTCGGTGCTCAGGTAGCAGGGGTTGCCTTCGGGGGTGGTCCAGGGGAGGAGGCGGAGTGGCGATGACTTCATGACTCATGTCCCTTCGAGGTACCGACCAGCGGTGACTACCGATCGTGCGTCGATCGTCACTGCTCCGTCGTACGCTGCGGAAGAGGCCTGGTGTTGCCTGCGGGTCAGACAACGGGGAGGGGTGAAGTGGCCGAAAGCCCGGATGTTGAACCGGATTCGAGGCGTGCCGAGCTCGGACAGACGCTGCGGATACTGCGCGAGAAGGCAGGCAGATCGCTCGGGCAGCTGGCCGAGGAGACGTCGTACGACAAGAGTTACCTGTACCGCTTGGAGAAAGGGGAACGGCTCTCCAAGCGAGCGGTGATGGAGGACCTGGACAGGTACCACGGCACGGGTGACCTGCTGGTTCGCTTGTGGCGGGACGCGCACAAGGAAGTCATCAAGGACAAGTACAAGGCGTTCATGGAACTGGAGGCGACAGCCCGGTTCATGTGGCTCTTCCAGCTCCGCGTGCCAGGGCTGCTGCAGACCGAGGACTACGCCCGGACGGTGTTGTCGGGGTTGTCCGGCGCACAGACAACGGCGGGCAACGGTGAGGCGGTAGAGGAACAGGTGGCGCTGCGCCTGGGGCGTCAGGAGCTGCTGCACCGTCGGCCGGCGCCGAGTGTCCGAGTGATCCTGGACGAAGGCGCGCTGCGACGACGTGTCCCGGACGTGAAGGTGTGGAGGGATCAGCTGACGCACCTTTTGCACGCGGCGGAACTGCCGTCCGTCGCGCTCCAGGTGCTGCCCTACACGGCAGGCGTGCACGACCTCATGGACAGCCACCTCTGGCTCCTGTGGCAACGAGTCGGCGATCCCGTCGCCTACGTGGAGGGCAACGGCTTCGGTGAGTTGGTCGATGATCCGGACAAGGTGCTGTCGTTTCGCTTGTCCTACGATCTGGTCAGGGACGTGGCTCTGACTCCGGTGGAGTCGATGGCGTTCATCAAGGGCCTTCTGGAGGAGCGCAGACCATGAACCGACTCCCTGACCTCACCATCGCGAGCTGGCGCAAGTCCTCCTACAGCGACGGAGGCGGCACGAACTGCGTCGAGGTCGCCGACGGCTGCCCCGACCTCGTACCGGTCCGGGACAGCAAGGTCCGGGGCGGACAGGTGCTCGTGTTCGGCGCGGCACCGTGGAGGGCGTTCGTGGCGGGCGTGAAGGGCGGCGCCTGAACAAGGCCCGCCGCAGCCGCACTGAGCCACCCATTCATCTCCGTACCGAGGAGGACGTGACCGGTCTCCCGCACTACCCCGTCAATTCCAACTCTGGCTCTCACGGCGCGCGGTACTACCCGCCGCAGCCGCCCTACAACTACCCGATGCCGCACGCCCCGGGCCTCTTCCCCGTACCTACGGGTCTCGTCGACCCCGGGTCGCGTCTCGGAGCCCGGCTTCTCGACATGGTCATCTGGTTCGCCGGGTACGTCGTCACGGGCGTGCTCCCGGTGAACGTCTGGAAGGACAACGGGGGCGGCGACGCGGCCGACGCGATCTTGTTCAGCTGGTTCATCGCGACCTTCCTCTTCTACTTTCCTTTCTGCGTCTCCGAGTTCGGCTCGACGCTGGGCAAGCGCATCTGCGGGATGCGCGTCGTGCACCGCGACACAGGACGGAACATCGGCTTCGGACGCGCGCTGGTCCGGGAGATCTCCTGGCCGGTCTTCTCCTTCGTCCCTGTTCTCGGGCTGCTCAACTCGCTGTGGTGCTGCTGGGACAGGCCGTACCGGCAGTGCCTGCACGACAAGCTGCCGGACACCGTGGTCGTCGACCACTGATCAGCGTCCGGATCGCGCCAAGTCGGGCCAACGACGTTGCATATGCGACCCGGTGAGCGCAAGGATGTTCGAGATCGTGGGGTTTGAGTGATACACGGGGGTGGATGATGAAGTTCGACATGGGCTCGACGACCCTGTCGGATCTGGGGAAGAGCACGGTCGGCTCAGTCGACGACCTGGGCACGTTGATCACGTGGCTGATCCAGGCGGCGGAGCCGCTGGAGGGGAAGTTCAACGGCGCGGGCAAGGCGGCGTTCGACACGTTCAAGCTGCATGCCGACGAGATCACGAGTGACCTGAACGGCTCGCTCAACGCGATCCTGGGCGGGCAGTCCGGCATGGACACTGCCTTCGGTACCGGTGATCAGGAGCTGGAGGGCAACGCCCACCAGAACATGGGCACCGCCAACTTCGACGCGGCTCGCTTCGGTACTCGCTAGGGCCGGGTCCGCGAAGCCGTCACCGTTTCCAAGGGGGAAGTTGAACATGGGACAGAATCTGGACCGCCGTTCGTACGACACCGGTGCCTCGGCCGATGTCCAGACCAGCCTGCACGGGGTCATCGCCCAGCTCGAACGCGTACTGACCGACCGCGACCGAGCCGTGAAGGCCGCGATGGCCGAATTTCAGGCCGACGGGGTCTCGGACGAGTACCACGGCAAGGAGGTCCGCTGGAACAGGGCCGCCGCCGAGGTCCGCGAGATCATCCGGCTGGTCCGCACGACGATGGAGCAGAACGACGGCACCGCCCAGTCGACGCTGGCCAAGGCGCGGGCGGCCGTGGACAACATCGGGTGACGCGGCGGGCAGCCGTGGCAGTGAGACGGTGAACCGAACGGGGGATTCGGAATGACGGGGTGGGACATATCGCCGCCGGGGGTCGAGTTCGTGACCTCGCTCGTCGAGGACGCGATGGACGACCTGGCCAAGGACGTCAAGGCGTACGGCACGGACGTCATGAGCGCGGCTGCCTCTGCCGGGACCATCAGTGGCGTGTATTGCGGTGAGGCGCCTACGGGGCTCATCGGCGTGGCGTTGTCGCTGTTCGCGGAGAGGACAGCGGGTGACGTGCTGTTCCTCGGTGCTCGTGCCGCTAAGTCCGTGAACGGTGCGCGGGAGGCCACGGCGTACTACGTGATCGGCGACGAGGAGACGGCTGCTCGCGCGCAGCGCAACGCTCTGGCCGCGCCGAGAATCGACATGCCGGGTGACGGCAAGGGGGACGCGAAGAAGTGATCAGTCCGGCCGGCATACCGCAGTTCACAGGCGACTTCGACCAGCTGGACAAGGACGTCTCCTCGTTGCGCAGTGATGCCATCGGCATCCGTGACGGTGGCTCGGACGTCCACTCCCGCTTTCAGATGCTGGAGGCCTTCTACACCGCGCCGGAGGCGGAGACGCTGTTCGCCACCACTCAGCCGGTGATGGACAAGGCAGACACCTTCGCAGCGAAGCTGGAGACGGTCGCCGACGCGCTGGACACGTTCGCCATCGAGGCACGGCCGTTGGCCAAGCGCCTGGAACAACTCAAGGCAGACGCCATCGCGTTCGTCAACAGCGTCGACGGTGACGACGTCTGGACCGAGGACGAGGACAAGGTCGATCAGAACCGGCAGCTTCTGGACGACGTCACCGCTGCACAGTTTGCGTTCCAGGAGTCGGAACGCCGGGCGGCCACCAAGATTTCGGCGATCGTGGGCGGTCCGAAATTCGTCGCAGACAACGGCAGCGGGCTGATCAGGTTCGACACCGTGCGGTACGGCTACGAGGCCGACTTGCTCGAAGAGGCCGAGGACCTGCCCTGGGGGACTCCCGAGGATCAGACCTATGAGGCGTGGAGCCTGGGCTGGTTCGGACACGGGGCCAAGAGCCTCTTCTGGGACGGCATATACAAGGACGGCATCGAGGCGGGCGCCAAAGGCCTGTGGGACCTGGTCACTGGGGACAGCGAGGCGTGGAGCGGCCTGAAGGATGTCGTCACCGGCATCGGTCTCTACACCATGACGCCGTACGACGCGTTCATGGACTGGGCGGTCGGCCCGGACGAGGAGAGCGCGGACGAAGCCAGGGCGAAAAAGGCTACGAAGGAGTTCGGCAAGGCTCTTGTGGCATGGGACATGTGGCAGGAGAACCCGGCCCGTGCGACCGGGACCGTCGTCTTCAACGCACTCACGCTCGGTGCCGGGCCGCTGGCGACCGCTTCCAAGGCCAGCAAGGGGGGCACGGCCGGCAAAGCCGCCGGTGTCGCCGCGAAGGCCGGGATGTTCATGGACCCGGTCTATGTGGGCCTGAGAGCGTCAAGCACTGCGGTCGGCAAGCTCCCCAAGATCTCCGAGCTCACCTCCCGGACCACAGGAGTAACGGGCGCGACGGCGGATGTGCAGCGCGTACACAGTGTCATCGAGCTTGATGACGGGTCCAAGGTCGTACTGGAGAACGGTGAATTCGTCCCCTACGACAAGCATGGCGAGGCCATTTCGGATACGCCGAAGCAGGAACGATACGCCGCCGCCGAGCCCGCTCCGGAGCAGGTGGCGCCGAGGCGAGAGCAGGAGCTCGCCGGGGTCGGTGCCATGTCACGTACCTCGGACGCCACCGCTCACGCCGGTGACACGCTTCCGCCCGGGGCCGGCCGCGATACGCACACCAGTCCCAGCGGTGCGGGTATGCCTCGTGGCAGTACGGGGGAAGCAGTCAGCAGTGTGGGAGCCGGTCACGCCGTCGGCTCCCACGTACCTGGATCAGGGGGTGGTACTACCAGCGACGGTCATATGGGTAATGGCTCCGGTAGTCGCGGGAATGGCGGCCCGGACGATCTCGGGCGACCCGGCGGCGAGGCGTCGGGTGCTGGAATCGATGGTGCGGCCGACGCGGCTGGTAGCGGCCTTCCTCGTCAGTACACGGACAGTCAGCGTCCCAGTTTTATGGGCAACGGGCCCAACCCCTATGGCCCTCGGGGCTCGCTCACGCTGGAGCAAATCGAAGAGATCCAGGTCTACCGTGCCAACCATGAGCCCGGGTACCGCAAGCAGTACTACCGGAAGAACGGCACGCGCCTGGACGTGGAACTCCACGACGAGAGCGGGCACACACCACCCCAACTCACCCAGGTGCCGGACAACGGTTTGTGGATTCGAGCAAAGGACGCTCCCGAACCGCCCAAGCCGCACTACATAGACGCCGAGTACATCCGCGTGGGCGCGGACACCGTGACGAGTGCGGAGAGGCTCCGGGTTCTGCAAGAGGCAGCGTGGGAGCGCCATGCCGCCGTCCAATACGACAACCTCGTCGCGGACTGGAAGGCGCAGACGGGCGCTGCCCACGGGATGCACGGAACCGTCGACACAGCCGCGCAGTGGGGAGAGGCCAAGGGGGCATATAAGGAATCGCATACCGCGATGAGGGACGCCACCGAGGCTTTCGGTGAAAAGGCCGCCGAGTATCACTATATTGCGGAGAATCACCCCGACTTCAAGAAACAGACACTGCTTGGCCCGAGGAACGGTAACGATCAGTTCGACCAGGTATGGAAGCATGAAGACGGTCGAATAGTCGTCATCGAGGCGAAGAGTAGTCCCGATACCGAGCTTGGCAGACGGACCCTGCCAGGTGGTAGACAGGTCTCTCAGGGGAGTAAGGAATACTTCTATGACATCCTCGCGGCCATGGAAAAGCGAGGTGAGTATGACCTCGTGGAAGACATGGAGAAGGCGATCGGTGGAGGGAAGCTGGATTATGTAGTCATCAGGGGTGAGAGAAACGCGGGCACGTACACTGGTTACAGGTATCGACGGTTTGACATCAGCAGGGGGACGCTTCCGTGACCGTACATATCTCCCGGCATGGGCTCCCGGCGGACACTGACGCTGGTCGGCTCAGTGAGCGCGTGGCCAGGCGTATCGACGGCCTGGAAGAGTCGGCAGGCATGATCGACTTCACCTTCGATACTGCTGTCATGGCGCTACGTGCCCATTGCGTGAATGACCCGCGAGCAGCGAAGGCGGAGACATGGGACGCCGCAGTGAACGCGATGCAGCTAGGGTCTGCACTGTTTGCTGTTACCGGCGCGATCGAGGGTCCTGTCGAGTGTCGTATCAACAATAAGATGCGCAGCCTCCCAGTCGTCGGCCCGCTTTCGACGGCCGACGCGGGCAACTGGCTCACCGCCTTCTGGCTGGCAGTCATCTGCCGTGAGACGCAGCGGATGACTCAGCTATGTGAGATCCCCTTGGAGCGGCTGCGATCGCCGGAGGGGCAGTACGACGAGTACATCTACCATTGGGTGGACACGCTGCAGACATACTGGCTGCGGCGGCCCGGTCTGGTGGAGAAGCTCACGAGTACCCTTCAAACCTCGAATCCCTCTGTGGCGCGCGTCGCGCCGCGCGACTTGCTCGACGGCGTGCTCTATCCGCCGATCAACCTCTTCTACCACCTCGTACGCAACGACCGGGAAGGCTTTTCTCCCGCTTTGGCCGGGGCGTTGAAGCTGCATCAGTCGTACTGGACCCTGAACGAGGAACGGGCGGCGGACATTGACGGGAGTATCGCCCTGGGCCCGCTGGCGATCGCCTGCTGGGCGTACGACGGGGAGTTCCCCATCGAGGTCGAGTCGGATTATCTGCCCAGGCATCTCCTCCAGCACACGTGGCTCGGCGAGTTCCCGACATGACCGCCCACGACTACGACACCCAGCTCCTCGAGTCCGTCTCCGTCCGTCGCCGACGCCTGCGCGACGCGCTTCTCTTCGGTGCCCAGCGGCAGCGGCGGTCCGTCGATGAGCGGCTGGGGAAGGTGGTTGCCGGGGTGGTGATCGCGGCTGTGGTGTGTGCCGGGTGTGTGGGGTGGTCGTTCGTGGAGAACCGGGTCATGGGGGAGAGTGGGAAGAGCCCGTACGGGGCTTCGGTGGGGCCGGCCGGTGAGGGCGCCTCGGGTTCGTCACTCTCAGTCAGGGCGTCTGTACGATGATAGGTTCGAACGCGTGATGTCCACGGGGTCCTTGAGTCGTGCCGCGACCACTGGTCGTACCGCGCTCAGCAGAGTCACCCTGGTCGGTGAGCGGCGTCGGGTCGATCTCGTGTTGCCGTCGCGGGAGCCCGTCGGGGTGCTGTTGCCCGAGGTCATGCGGTTGCTGGACGACCGGGTGGGGGAGCGGCCGGAGTTGCGGCACCTTGTTCTGCCGGACGGGTCCGCCCTCGCGCTCGACAGCACGCTCGAGTCGGCGGCCGTTCCCGACGGAGCCGTGCTGCGGCTCGTGCGGGTCGAGGACGCCCCCTCCGCACCCGTCGTGCACGACGTGACCGACGAGGTCGCCGATGACCTCGACGTGCGGGCGTGGCGCTGGCGACCCGCGGTGCGTCGTGTCGTCGCCGGGGGTGCGACCGTCCTCTTCGCCTTCGTCGCAGCCCTGTTGGCGCGCGGTGAGTTCGCGGCTTCCGGCTTGGGAGCCGGGGTGCTCGGCGGCGCGGCGTTGTGCGCGGTGGCCGGGGTGCTGTGCGGGCGAGGGCGGCGGCAGGCGCCGGCAGCGACGCTGCTGG
This sequence comes from Streptomyces lancefieldiae, assembly GCF_031845825.1. Classification (NCBI taxonomy): domain Bacteria; kingdom Bacillati; phylum Actinomycetota; class Actinomycetes; order Kitasatosporales; family Streptomycetaceae; genus Streptomyces; species Streptomyces lancefieldiae. The sequence continues at coordinate 49,159 of NZ_JAVRFH010000033.1, forward strand.
TCACCGCGGCCGCGCTGGCCGCCTTCGGTGTCTGGGCGTGTGCCGACGCCTACGGGTGGAGCGGTGCCGCGCGGCTTGCTGGCCTGGTCGGTGCCGTGGTCGTCGTCCTGCTGCTCGCCGGGTGGGTCACGCCGCTCGGGCGTGGTGCGCTCGTCGGGGGTGGGGCCCTCGCCGGGTGTGCAGTGCTGTGGGAATCGGCGCTCGCTGTGCAGGACGACGTGGCCCGGGTCGGTGCCGTGGCGGCCGTGGTCTCGGTAGTCGCCCTCGGGGTGCTGCCGCGGCTGGCGTTGATGGCGTCCGGTCTCACGGCGCTGGACGACCGGCGGGCCGGCGGCGCGTCCGTCAGCCGGTACGACGTCTCCACCGCCCTCGCCGCCACCCACCGCGGGCTGGTGCTCGCCACCGTCGCCCTCGCCGTCTCCGCCGGAGCGGGCGGCGTGCTGGTGCTGCGCACCGTGTCCGTGTGGACCGTGCTGCTGGCCGTCGCCGTGACCGTCGCGCTCGCGCTGCGCGCCCGTGCGTTTCCGCTCACCGCCGAGGTCGTGGTGTTGCTCCTCGCCGCCGCCGTGGTCGCCGTGCGGCTCGTATGGGTGTGGAGCGAGTACGCCGGGGCCGGCGGGCCTCTCGCCGCGCTCGGTGTGCTTGCCCTTCTGCCGTTGCTGGTTCTCACCGTGGAACCGGCCGAGCACGTGCGGGTGCGCCTGCGGCGGGTCGGTGACGTGCTGGAATCCGTGGCTGTGATCGCCCTGCTGCCGCTGGTCCTGGGGGCGTTCGGCGTATACGCGCGGCTCCTCGGCACCTTCGCCTGAGAGCCTGGAAAGCGGACACACGGTGGGGAGCGTATGACCGGGAGCGGTGGCGGCGACTGGCAGCGCGACCTGGTACGGGAGCTGACCGAGGGCCCAGTGCCGGGCAGCCCGGCGACTCACACGTCCGAGCCGGAGCAGCAGCCCCAGACGCAGCCCCAGCCCAGGCCCCCCGCCCCACGGCAGCCTCGCGACCCCCGCACCCCGGCCCCCGTCCCCGAGTCCCTCCCCACCGTCGACCCCCGCCTCGCCATCGCTCTCGGCCGCCCCCGGTACGGCGACTCCGCCGCGCGGCGGGCCGGGGCCGGTCTGCGGCGGCTCACCGCCTCCGCCGGGCGGGAGGTGGCCGAACAGACCAGACACGCCCAGGAGTTGCAGCAACCCGTTACCACCGGGCGGGTCGTCGCCGTGACCTCGATCCGCGGTGGGGTCGGCAAGTCCACGGTCGCGGCGCTGCTCGGCCGTACCTTCAACCACTACCGGCAGGACCCCGTCCTGACCCTGGAGGCCGATGCCGCGCTGGGCACGCTGCCGGTGCGCATGGGCGCGGAGTCGGTGCGGTGGTCCGCGGCCGACCTCGCTTCCCTGCTCAGTCCCGCCATGCAGCTCACCGACGTCACCGGATACCTGGTGCCCGTGGCCGACGGAGGCTGGCTGCTGCCCGCCGGGCAGGGGCGGGTCGGCGCCCCGCTGGACGTGGCCACCTACCGCACGGTCACCCTCGCCCTGCGCCGGTACTTCGCCGTCACCGTCGTGGACTGCGAGACGCTGCCCGGCGAGGTGGCCCGTACGGCGATGGACACCGCCCACGCCCGGGTGGTGGTGGCGCCGATGACCGCCGAGGGCGTCCACGGCACCCGGCAGGTCCTCGACTGGCTGGCCCGTCTTCCGCACTCGGCGCTGGCCTCCACCGTCGTCGCACTCAGCGCCGCCACCCCGGACGCCACGCTCGACGCCAAGGCGGCCACCGCCCACCTGCGCGAGCCCGGCGTGACCGTGGTCCCCCTGCCCTACGACCGTCACCTGGCCCAAGGAGGCCCCATCCACACCGCCAAGCTGGCCCGCGACACCCGGGACGCGGCCGTCCGCCTGGCCGCCGAGGTGATGCGGCGGGCGGTGAGGGTGCGATGACCCAGCGGCTCGTCCACCGCCCGGCGCGTTCCACCCGCCCGCTCGCCCCCGCCGAGCCGCGCACGATCGAGCCGCCGCCGAACCTGCCCGAGGGCAAGGTCGGGAGCGCGGCGACCGCCCTGCTGCCGATGGCCGGCGTCATCAGCTCGGTCGTGCTGATGACCGTCATCCGCAACAGCCGGTTCGCCGTGCTCGGCGCGGTCGTGCTGGTCGCCGCGCTGTTCGGCGCGGTCGCGCTGTTCCTGTCCCAGCGCGGGAAGGCGCAGCGCACCCGGCGGGTGCAACGGGAGCGGTATCTGGAGTACCTGGAGGAGCTTCGGGAGGACTTGGGCGCCGAGGAGCGTGAGTCGCGGCGTGCCGCGCGTGAGCTGAACCCGCCGCACGCGGCCCTGTACGACCTCGTCCGGGATCCGGCGCGGCTGTGGGAGCGCCGTCGTGGGGACGCCGACTTCCTGCACCCGCGGCTGGGCACCGGTCACGTGCCCGTCCAGGAACTGGCCATCGGACAGAACAGCGCGGGCGGCGTGCTCACTCCGCCGGACCCCTTCATGCTCAACGAGGCCCGGGCGCTGCGAGGCCGCTTCGCCACCGCCGCCGACTTCCCGCTCACGGTGCCGCTGGACCGGGCCGGGAACGTCAGCGTCATCGGTGAGCGCGACGACGTACTGCGCGTCGCCCGCGCACTGCTGGTCCAGACCGCCGTCACGCACGCCCCCGACGACGTCTCGTTCGCCCTGGCCACCGCCGACGAATCGGCGTGGGCCTGGTTCAAGTGGTTGCCGCACGTCCTCGACCCGCAGACGTACGACGGTCCGGTCGCCGCCCGGCGGATCGCCCCGGACCTCGCCCGGCTCGCCGGGTTGTGCGGCGCCGACCTGCGACAGCGTGCCGCGTACGCGGCCGAGGTGCGGCGCGGTCTGTCCGGCCCGGACGCGCTGCGGCTCACCGGCCGGCTCCTCGTGATCAGCGACTCCTACGGGGACACCGCCTCCGATCTTCCGCTGCCGGACTCGGCGGTCGGCCCGGCCCACATGGGCGTCACCGTGCTCCACCTGCTGCGTGAGCAGGTGCACGAGCCGGACCAGGTCAGCGTCCGCATCACCGTCGACGGTGACCGCGTCGTCGTCGACGACCTGCGCGGCACCCTCACCCGGGGCACCGCCGACCCCGTCACCGCCGCCGGCGCCGAGGGCGTCGCCCGCATGCTCGCCCCGCTGCGGCTGTCCGCGGAGTCCGCGGCCGAGGGCACCCCGGTCTCCGGCGCGGTCGACTTCCCCGCCCTGCTCGGCATCGAGGACCCGGCCGACCTGGACCTGGCGAGGCTCTGGGCACCACGCGGTGAGCGGGACTTCCTGCGCGTGCCCGTCGGAGTCACGGACCGGCACGAACCCGTGCTGCTCGACCTGAAGGAGTCCTCACAGCTCGGCATGGGCCCGCACGGCCTGTGCGTCGGCGCCACCGGCTCCGGCAAGAGCGAGCTGCTGCGCACCCTGGTCCTCGCCCTGGCCACCACCCACTCCCCGGACGACCTGGCGCTGGTACTCGTCGACTACAAGGGCGGCGCCACCTTCGCCCCCTTCGCGCAGCTCCCGCACGTGGCCGGTGTGATCACCAACCTGGAGAACCAGGCCGGCCTCGTCGAACGCGTCCACTCCAGCCTGGCCGGCGAGGTCAAGCGCCGCCAGCAGGTGCTGAAGGACGCCGGAGACGTCGCCGACATCGGCCACTACGCCACGCTGCGCGCCACGACCCGGCCCGACCTGGAGCCACTCCCGCACCTCTTCGTCGTCATCGACGAGTTCGGCGAACTGATCGCCGCCAAGCCCGACTTCATCGACCTGTTCCTCTCCATAGGCCGCATCGGCCGCTCCATCGGCGTGCACCTGCTGCTGTCCAGCCAGCGCATCGAGGGCGGCAAGCTGAAGGGCCTGGACACCTATCTGTCGTACCGACTGGGGCTGCGGACGTTCTCCGCCGACGAGTCCCGCACCGTCCTGGACACCACCGACGCCTTCCACCTGCCGCCGCTGCCGGGCTTCGGCTACCTGAAGGTCGACACCTCCACCTACGAGCGGTTCAAGGCGGGGTACGTGTCCGGCGCGTACCGCGGTCCGACCCGGCGCGAGGAGCGCGCCGACGAGCCGCTCGCCCGCCCCTACCCGGCGTACAACACACCAAAGGAGCCCGAAGAGAACGACGAACCGGTTGCAGCCAAGCGGGAGACCGGGCCGACCGTCCTGTCCGTCATGGTCGGTCGGCTGGCCGCGGCGGCAGCACCGGTACGCCGGATCTGGCTTCCCCCGCTGCCCGACGTGACGACCCTGGACCGGGCCGCGGGCCCTCTGCGGGCGGGGCCCCAGGGGCTGCGCCTCGCCCACGAGGACGGCCCGCTGCGCGTCCCGCTCGGCACCCTCGACGACCCGGCCCGCCAGTGGCAGCGGCCCTGGCTCCTGGACCTCACCGTCGCCGGCGGTCACGCGGCGGTCGTCGGCGGACCGCAGTCCGGCAAGACCACCCTGCTGCGCACCCTCGCCCTGTCCCTGGCGCTCACCCACACCCCGTACGACGTCGCCGTGTACGGCCTCGACCTGGCCGGGGGCGGGCTGTCGGCCCTGTCGGGGCTGCCGCACGTCGGCGGCATCGCGTCCCGCGCCGACCACGAGCGGGCCGCCCGCACCGTCGCCGAGGTGCGGGCGATGCTGGCCCGGCGGGAGGAGCTGTTCCCTGAGCACGGCATCGACTCCGTCGACCGGCTCCGGCAGTTGCGTACGCAGGGTCGGCTCCCGGAGCTGGGCGCCACCGACGTCGTACTCCTCGTCGACGGTTTCGGCGCCCTGCGGGACGAGTTCGCCGACCTCGAGGACGCGGTGACCGACCTGCTCAAGCGGGGCGGCGGCTACGGCGTCCACGTCGTCGCCGGCATGCTGCGCTGGAACGACGTCCGCATCGCCACCCAGTCGATGTTCGGCACCCGCGTCGAGCTGCGGCTGAACGACCCCGCAGACTCCTCCATCGACCGCAAGCTGTCCGAGACCCTCGCTCCGGACGTGCCGGGCCGGGTGCTGACCGACGGCAAGCTGTTCGCCCACACCGCGCTGCCCCGCATAGACGACCGCCCCGTCGCGGACGACCTGGGCCCGGCCCTCGAACGCACCGCCCGTACCCTCCGCGCCTCCTGGCACGGCGCCGTCGCCCCGCCCGTGCGGGTCCTGCCCACCCGGCTGCCCGCCGCCAAGCTGCCCTCCCCGGCCGAGGAACCGCACCGCATACCCCTTGGCGTCGACCAGGACACCCTCGCCCCCGCCCTGCTCGACCTCTTCGCCGAGGACCAGCACCTGCTGATCCTCGGCGACAACGAGTGCGGCAAGACGAACCTGCTGAAGCTGATCGCCGGCCGGCTCGTCGAACGCCACACGGACAAGGACCTCGTCTTCGGCGTCTACGACCCACGGCGCGGCCTGCGCGGCGCGATCCCCGAGCCCTACCGCGGCGGCTACGCCCACAACGCCAGACTCGCCGCGGCCCTGTCCACCGGCATCGCCGCCGAACTGGACAGACGCCTGCCGGAGAGCGCGGACCCCGACGCCGTCCCCGAGGACGAACCGGCCTTCACCGGACCGCGGATCGTCATCCTCGTCGACGACTACGACATCCTCACCACCGCCGGTCAGCAGCCTCTGGCGCCCTTTCTGCCCTACGTCTCCTCGGCCCGGGACATCGGCCTGCACTTCGTCGTCGCCCGCCGCGCCGCCGGGTCCTCCCGTGCGCTGTACGAGCCGCTGCTGACCACCCTGCGCGAGACCGGCACCACCGCGCTCCTCATGACCGGCGACCGCACCGAGGGCCAGATCTTCCCTGGCCTGTACTTCTCACCGCAGCCGCCGGGCCGGGGCACGCTCGTCCGGCGCGGCCGTCCCCACCAACTGATCCAGACCGCCCTCACAGGTGAAGAGACCCCGTGACCAAGGATGTCATCGCCCTCACCCCCGCCATGCCGGACCTGCGTACCCTCCTGGCCGGCCTCTACGCGGGCGGCCCCGATCTGGGCGTGAGCACCCTGGCCGACGGGGCCGTCGTGCAGCTCTGCGCGCCCGACGGCCACCCGCTCGTGTCGGTGGAAGCACCCGTCCTGGTCCAGGTGCCCGGCGAGACGACCCGCCTGCTGGGCAGTGCCGGGCCGGAAGCGCCGGTGTGGTGGACCGAGGCGCGGGCCTCCACGGCGATCGCCGAGGCCGGGCGGCTCGCGGGGTCCTTCGCGGGGCGGCTGGCCGCCGTGCTCGGCGGCACGGTCTGGCCGCCGTCGGCCGCGACGACCGAGGTCGTGCCCCTGACCACCGACGTCTCCGCCGTCCGGGTCCCCGCCACCGGCACGCCGGCCGTGGACGTCCTCACCACGACCACCGCCGTGGTCATCCAGGACCGCCCGCTCGTCCCCCTGACCAGCTGGCTCTCCGACGCCCTGCGCACCGCGGCCGACAGCGACCGGGCCCTGCAGATCGTCACGCCGCCCACCGCACGCCTCACCCTGCCCACCCGCGCCGCACTGCACGGCCTGCCCAACCGCTGGGTGGTCCAGGACCCCGAGCACGGCTACTACGACGGTCTGTCCGGCGCCGTACTCCACTGGAAGGGCGGCACGTTCACCCCCGTACGCGACGAGGAGGGCAAGGCCCGCCTGGCGGAGGCGTTCACCGCCGCCGCCCTCGTCCCCGGCGACCGCCAGTTGCTGCTCACCCTGCGCACCCGTCACACGCCCGACACGGACCTCGTGCTGGGCCGCTCACTGGAAGCGGCCTTCAGGCATCTCACCGGCAGCCCGCCCGTCGGCTGGAGCACGGCCGAACCGGTCAACCTGCCCTGGTCCACCCGTGAGCTGACCGACCTGGCGCGAGCGCGCGCACCCCGGCCCACCTGGCTGGTTGCCGTCGGGGCCCCCGACCGTCCCGCCATCGCCACCGTTCGCGTGCTGCGCACCCCGGCGGGCGTCGAGGAGGACATCTCCCTGGCCCTCGGCTACGGCGACGGTGGACCACCGCCGCTGGGCGCCGTCGAGGAGCTCGTCGCCGAACTGGGCACCGGGCACGGACTGGTCACCCTGCTCACTTCGATCCGGTCCGCGCGCCGGGACCTCACCGTGCCCGCCCAGGCCGAACAACCGCCGGTCCCCGCGGCGTTCACCCTCGGCCACGGCGAGGCCGGGCGTGTGGGCAGGGGCCGGGCCGAGCGTCCCCCCGTCGGGCCGCCGCCCGTGCGCCTCGGCCACGTCGGCGAGCCCGCGCTGCACTACCGGCTGGGCGACGGATCGGATCCCGGCGCGTGGCGCAGGTTCCGGGCGCTCCTCGGCCATCTGCGCCCGGCGTAGCGGGTGGGTTCCGCGGGACCCGCTACGACGCCGTGGGCACCCAGCCGCCCAGCCAGTCGCCGATCTCCTGGTCCGCCGCCTGGGCGTCGGTCAGGTGGGGGCGGTCGGTGCCCGCCGGGCCCGCGCCGGGGCCCGTGTTGCGGTACTCGGCGAAGCGGTCGTCCTTCCAGGAGAAGCCGCTCATGTCGCTCCAGGGGGTGGACCTGATCGCGGCGCTGAGGGTGGTGTCGCGGACCGTGGTCTGCGGGTCGAGGGAGGCGTCGCCGCCCGCGTGCCAGGGGCGGCCGAGGTGGAAGGTGCGGTCGGCGACATCGCCGTTGACGGCGGAGTTGGCGATGAGGATGCCCTTGCGGTTCGCGGGGGTGCTCGGGGCGGTGACATAGCCGCCCGAGGTGCCGTCCCAGCGCTTCTTCAGGGTGATGACCGACCGGTCGATCACGGCCGTCGCCCGGCCGAAGATGAAGTCGACGTTGCCGACGACGTAGGAGTTCGTCATGCGGACGCGGCCGAGCCGGTCCTTCGACGCCGTGTCCAGGAGCAGTGTGTCCTGGTCCCCCGTGACGATCACGCCGTCCAGGAAGACCTTGTCGGCCGCCGTGCGCAGGGCCACCGCCTGGTGCCCGGACAGGGACTGGTTCGCCTTCTCGTCGAAGTCGTTCGAGATCGTCAGGTTGCGGGCCTGGAAGTCGTCGGCCTCGACGGCGACCGTGGCGCTGCCCGCGGTGCCGTAGGTCCCGGAGCCGTCCGGCTTCGGCGTCCCGGAGGCGTTGCCGTACACGATCACCGTGTCCTTGCGGCTGCTGCCGGTGCCCTGGAGGGTGACGTGCGGTTTGTTGGAGGGGATCCTGACCGTCTCGCGGTACGTTCCCGGCTTGACCGCGATCACGACCCGGTCCGGGTTGTTCGCGGGTACGGCGTTCACGGCCGCCTGCACGGTCCGGTACTGGCCGCTGCCGTCCTGGGCGACCGTGAGGGTCGTCGCCGCCTTGGTGGCGGCCGGCGTCGTGCCGATCGAGCCGCGCGGGCCCGTGCCCGACCTGAGCAGCGACGGCACGTCCGCCGCCTTGTCGAGCGTGTAGGCGTAGTACGTCTTCGGGTCGAAGGCCGTGCCGCCGCCGCTCTCGTTGCGGCCGCTCGTGCCGGTGAAGACGCTGCCGCGCTGGACCAGGGCCGCGGTGCTGTCCCTGGTGACGGGGTTCCTCACGCCCTGGAAGTAGCTGTTCTCCAGGACCATCTTCGTCCTGCCGCGCGCGTAGTTGCCGTAGGCGGACGTGACGTCCGTGCCGGGGGCGTCCTCCAGGTAGTTGTTGTAGAGGTGCGCGTGCGCGGCGTTGTCGGTGGACGGGTTGCGCTGCTCGGTCTCGCGGAACCAGTTGTGGTGGACCGTGATGTCCGTGGTGACGTTGTCCGTCCAGCCGATGCCGAACGTCTTGTTGTTGTCGCTCAGCTTGTTCCAGGACACCGTGACGTTCGTGCTGTCCTTGCGGACGTCGATCAGGCCGTCCGCCATGTGCCGCAGGTCGTTGTGGTCGATCCAGACGTGGTGGGCGCCGTCCATCTGGATCGCGTCGAAGTCGTGCTCCTTGTCGTTCCACACGCCCTGGTACGAGTCCCGGATCGTGAGGTTCCGGATGATCACGTTGTGGACGCCGGTGCCGAGGAAGAAGCCGCCGCCGACGATCTGGCCGGCGGTGCCGGAGCCCACGATCGTCTTGTCCGAGGCGACCTTGATCTCCTTGCCGACCGGGGCCATGTCGATCGTCCCGGCGACGACGATGACGTACGGCTCCGCGGCCGTCGCGTACTTCTCCAGCTCCGCCTGCGTGCGCACGGTCACCGTCTCGCCGTCCCGGCCGCCGTACGTGCCGTTCTGGCCGAGGGCGTTGACGGAGGCGAAGCCGTCGGCGGTCGCGGTCGCCCAGTCGGGCGCGGACGCCGCGGCGGACGCCTCCCGGGCCCCTGAGCCGAACACGCCGAGGTCCGACCCGTAGACCAGGGTTCCCGTGGCGGTCAGGGCGAGGGGGAACCCGATGGCCAGGGCCTTCCTGCCCTTGCGGTGACGGGGCTTGCTGCGGTGCTCACTCATTCAGCGATCCAATCCGAGTGGGGGGGATGGTCCGCCGCTGAGTCGCCGCCCGGCACGGAAAGGTTGCCGCCGGCCGGAATCAGTCCGTCCTACGGCACCTCGGGAGGTGGCGTAGGCGCCCCCGGCAGGCGGATCGTCGCGGTCGTGCCGCCCCCCACCGCCGGGGTCAGGGTCACCTCGCCGCCCGCCTGCTGCACCGTCCGCGCCACGATCGACAGGCCCAGGCCGGAGCCGGGCAGGGCGCGCGCGCTCGGTGAGCGCCAGAAGCGGTCGAAGACGTGGGGGAGTTCGTCGGCCGGGACGCCGGGGCCGTGGTCGCGGACGGTGAGGACGCCGTCGGCCAGGCGTACCTCGACGGTGCCGGTCTCCGGGCTGAACTTCACCGCGTTGTCCAGGATGTTGACGACCGCGCGTTCCAGGGCGGCCGGTTCCGCCCGTACGTACCAGGGCCGGACGTCCGCCGTGATCGTCAGCTCCGGGCCGCGCAGGCGGGCGCGGCGCAGGGCCGACTCGACGACGTCGTGCCAGGCGAGGATCCGGGTGCGGCCCGCGTGCTGGCCGGTGTCGGGGCGGGAGAGTTCCTGGAGGTCGCCGATCAGCGCCGCCAGTTCCGTCATCTGTGCCTTCAGCGAGGCGAGCAGCGCCCTGCGGTCCGCCTCCGGGATCGGGCGGCCGGTCTCCTCGCTGCGGGTGAGGAGTTCGATGTTGGTACGCAGGGAGGTGAGGGGGGTGCGCAACTCGTGGCCCGCGTCGGCGATGAGCTGCTGCTGCAGGTCGCGGGAGCCGGCCAGGGAAGAGGTCATGCTGTTGAAGGAACGGGAGAGGCGGGCGATCTCGTCGTCGCTGTCGTCCTCGACGGGGATGCGGATGGCCAAGTCCTCGGTGCGGGCCACGTGTTCGACGGCCCGGGTCAGTTCGTCCACGGGACGCAGGCCGGTCCGGGCCACCCAGAGCCCGGCGGCGCCGGCGCCGACGACTCCGGCGCCCGCGACGAAGACGAGCACCAGGGCGAGGTTGCTGAGGGAGCTGTTCACCTCGCCCAGCGGTCGCGCGGCGGAGACGGCGACTTCCGGCACACCGGGCACGGTGTAGGTGAAGACGCGGTACCGGGTGCCGTCGGACCCGGTGGCGTTGTGCAGCGCGTCGGAGGACGAGCCCTCGGCCACGGCGTGGTCGGCGCCGGTGAGCGGGACCTCCTCCGTACCGATGATGAGGCAGCTCCCGCCGGTCCGGTCCACGAGCTGTACGGAGGAGCCGAAGGGGTTCTGTTCGTGCGTGACGGGATCGTGCGCGCACAGGCCGGTGCGCAGGTTGACGTACTGGCTCACCTGCTGCCCGTCCATGCGGTTCGCCTTCAGGGCCTCGTCCAGGGAGCTCACCAGCACGCTCTTCACCACGAACCAGCACGCCACCGCGGCCGCCGCCACGGCGAACGCCACCGCCGCCGCCACCAGCAGCGCCAGCCGGGCCCGGATGGGCAGCGCCCGGAAACGGCGGACCGGCCCTGTCACTCCGCGCCGCCCTGCCGCAGGACGTAGCCGACGCCGCGGACCGTGTGCACGAGGCGCGGTTCGCCGCCCGCCTCGGTCTTGCGGCGCAGGTACATGACGTACACGTCGAGGGAGTTGGACGACGGCTCGAAGTCGAAGCCCCAGACCGCCTTCAGGATCTGCTCCCGCGTGAGGACCTGGCGCGGGTGCGCCATGAACATCTCCAGCAGCGTGAACTCCGTGCGGGTCAGTTCCACGCGCCGCCCGCCCCGGACGACCTCCCGCGTCGCCAGGTCCATGGTCAGGTCGGCGAAGGTGAGGGAGTCGTCGTCCTCGGCGGTGGCCTCGAGGGCCGCCGCGTAGGAGCTGCGGCGCAGCAGCGCGCGGATGCGGGCGAACAGCTCGTCCAGTTCGAAGGGCTTGACCAGGTAGTCGTCGGCGCCGGCGTCCAGACCGGTCACCCGGTCGCCGACCGTGTCGCGGGCCGTCAGCATCAGGATCGGGGTCGTGTCGCCCGCGCCGCGGATCCGGCGGGCGGCGGTCAGGCCGTCCATGCGGGGCATCTGGATGTCGAGGACGACCAGGTCGGGCCGGTACGCCGCCGCCTTCTCCAGGGCGTCGGCGCCGTCGACGGCGACCTCGGTGCCGTACCCCTCGAAGGCGAGGCTGCGCTGGAGGGCTTCGCGGACCGCGGGCTCGTCGTCGACGATCAGGATGCGCTGGACGTCACGGTCGCGGTCGCCTTCTGCGGGGCTCATGGGCTCGGCTTCCTCGGGTGCGATGGGTGGACACGGTGGGTGCGATGGGTGCGGTGGGTGCGACGGATCCGGTGGGACACGGCTGCCCCCGCGTTCAGCGTCGCACGTTCTCGTGCCCGCTCAGCCGTCGGCGCCCGCCCGCAGCTTCGCCAGGTCGGCCTTGACGGTGTTGATCGGGATGGCGAAGCCCAGGCCGACGCTGCCCGCGCTCGCGGAGGACTCGGTCGCCGAGTACATCGCGGAGTTGATGCCGACGATGTTGCCGTTCATGTCGATCAGCGCGCCACCGGAGTTGCCCGGGTTGAGGGAGGCGTCGGTCTGGATCGCCTTGTACGTCGTCGTCGACGAGCCGGTGTCGCCGTTGAACTCCCGGCCGCCGAACTCGAACGGCCAGCCACCGCCCTGGCGCTGCTGTTGCTGCTGCTGGTCCTCGTCCGTCGAGACGGTCACGTCACGGTCCAGGGCCGAGACGATGCCGCTGGTCACGGTGCCGGTCAGACCCTCCGGGGAGCCGATCGCCACGACCTGGTCGCCCACCCGGACGCCGGCGGAGTCGCCGAGCGTGGCGGCCTTGAGACCGGAGGCGTTCTCCAGCTTGATCAGCGCGAGGTCCTTGCCGCTGTCGGTGCCGACGACCTGCGCGGTGTACTGCTTGCCCTCGTTCGTCGTCACCTTGACGGACGAGGCGCCGGACACGACGTGGTTGTTGGTGATGATCTCGCCGTCGCCGGTGATGACCACACCGGAACCGGTGGAGGAACCGGCGTTCGAGGTGGCGTTGATCTCCACGATGCTCGGGCTGACGGCCTGGGCGACCCCGGAGACCGTGCCCTTCTGGCTGGAGGGCACCACGGTGGTGCTGGTGGCGCTGGAGGCGACGGTGTCGCTGCCCGTCAGCTCCTGGATGCCGTAGGCGGTGCCGCCGCCGACGGCCGCCGCGACGATCGCCACGGCCGCGAGCAGGGCGACCGGGCCGCGACGTGCCGCCCGCTTCCTGGGCGGCTGCTCGGGCTGTGCGGGCTGCATGAGCTGTGCGGGCTGTGCGGGCTGTGCGGGCTGCGCAGCCTGCGGGGACTCCGCGGGCGGCTGCGCCGGCGGGGGCGGCCACTCGGGGTTGACGGGAGAGGAGGCGTGCTGCGGGGTGCCCTGGTACGGGTTCCCGTACGGGTTCTCTTGCGCGTGCTCGTACTCGCCGCTGCGGCGGAGGCTCTCGGTCATGTCCATGAGCCTCCCGCCCCCGGATGAGAGCGACCTGAGTGCTGCCTGAGAAGCCCGGCAGAACCTCGTATGCCCGATATAAGGACCCGGGTCGGGGTGGACAACCAGGCCAGCCGCCGGAGGCTACTCGCAGCCGCAGGACCGCCGTACCACCAGCCGCGACGGGAACACCTTCAGCCGCTCCCGTCGTGAGCCCGCCACCCGCAGACCGTCGTCGAGGACCAGGTCCACGGCGGCCCGGGCCATGGCCGAGCGGTCGGAGGCGACCGTCGTCAGCGGCGGGTCCGCCAGGCCCGCCTCCTTGATGTCGTCGAAGCCGGCCACCGCCAGCTCGCCGGGCACGTCGATGCGCAGCTCGCGGGCCGCGCGCAGCAGGCCGATCGCCTGGTCGTCGGTGGAGCAGAAGATCGCGGGCGGACGCCGGGGCCCGGACAGGAGCTCCAGAGCCACGCGGTACGCGTCGTAGCGGTTGTACGGCGCCTCGAAGAGCCGGCCCTCGGTGGAGAGCCCGGCCTCCTTCATCGCGCGCTTCCAGCCCTCGACGTGGTCGGAGACCGGGTCGCCGACGGACGGGGTCTCGGCGGTGCCGCCCATGCAGGCGACGTACTCGTACCCGTGCTCCAGCAGGTGGCGTACGGCGAGCTGGGCGCCGCCCAGGTCGTCGGTGACGACGGCGACGTCGTCGATGGCCTCGGGGCGCTCGTGCAGCAGGACGATCCGGGCGTCCCAGGCGTCGATCTCGGCGGCGGCCAGGTCGTTCAGGGCGTGGCTGACCAGGATCAGGCCGGAGACGCGCATGCCGAGGAAGGCGCGCAGGTAGTGGACCTCACGCTCGCCGACGTAGTCGGAGTTGCCGACGAGGACCATCTTTCCGCGCTCGGAGGCGGCCCACTCGACCGCGTGCGCCATCTCCGCGAAGAAGGGCTGGCGCGCGTCGGGCACGATCAGGCCTATGAGGTCCGTGCGCCGCGACGCCATCGCCTGGGCGACCCGGTCCGGCCGGTACCCCAGTTCCTTGATCGCGGCGAGGACACGCTCGCGCGTGGCCGGGGCGACCGGCCGGGGTCCGTTGTTGATGACATAGCTGACGACGGCGGTGGAAGTCCCCGCCAGTCGCGCCACATCGTCCCGAGTCACCTTGGCCACGCGCGGAGTCTACGCGGATGGACCCGCTCCGGGCAGGGCGTGTCACACCTTGGTCGACGTCGCCTAAGCGGTGCCCGGCGCCGCCGCCCCGGACTCGGCCCTGTCCTTCGCCTCGCCCTTCGCCCCGGCGTCCTCCGCGGCGCGCTCCGTCTTCTCGGGCTTCTCGGGCTTCTCGGGTTTCTCCGGAGTGACGAAGCGGTAGCCGACGTTGCGGACGGTGCCGATCAGCGACTCGTGCTCGGGGCCGAGCTTGGCGCGCAGCCGCCGTACGTGCACGTCGACGGTGCGGGTGCCGCCGAAGTAGTCGTAGCCCCACACCTCCTGGAGGAGCTGGGCGCGGGTGAAGACCCGGCCCGGGTGCTGGGCGAGGTACTTCAGCAGCTCGAACTCCTTGAAGGTCAGGTCCAGGACCCGGCCCTTGAGCTTGGCGGAGTACGTCGCCTCGTCCACCGACAGGTCGCCGTTGCGGATCTCCATGGGGGAGTCGTCGCCGACGATCTGCTGGCGGCCCATGGCCAGCCGCAGCCGGGCCTCGACCTCCGCCGGACCGGCGGTGTCCAGCAGGACGTCGTCGATGCCCCAGTCGGCGGTGACGGCGGCGAGGCCGCCCTCGGTGACGACGAGGATCAGCGGACAGCCGAGCCCCGTGGAGCGCAGCAGCTGGCACAGGCTGCGGACCTGGGGCAGGTCACGGCGCCCGTCGACGAGGATCACGTCGGCGCCGGGGGTGTCGACCAGGGCCGGGCCCTCCGCCGGGGCCACGCGGACGTTGTGCAGCAGCAGGCCGAGGGCGGGGAGCACCTCCGTCGACGGCTGGAGGGCGTTGGTCAGGAGCAGCAGAGAGCTCATCGCGCCCCACCTGCCCGGGTCGTCTCACGGTCGTGCACGGTTCGCTCGCCCATAACGTCTGGTTCCTCCTCGGTCCCTGCGAGGACGTTTACGGCACTGCTTCGTACGGGTGCGGATCCCGTGCCCGTGGGGCCCGCCGCGCGACCGGGAGGTGAACGCACGCCAACGCTCCCGAAAGCACGAAAGGACCCGGGGGCTACATCGCCCGAGTCCTCTGCCCAGCAGAATAGCCGACATGAGCATCCGTCCGTCAGGTCATGTGGCGCGTTCCACCCTTGGTCCGCATCGTGAGACGCCCCCCGGGGTGTCCCGGAAGACGACACGACGGACGCCCGCACGGACTTTCCTCCGGGCGGCCGACGGGGTCCGGATCGACGCCGTGTACGAGCCCGGCGCCAGCGGCCACGACGCCTGTGACCTGGTCTTCGTCGTCGCGCACGGCTTCACGGGCGACGCGGACCGCCCGCACGTACGGCGGATCGCGGCGGCGCTCGCGCGCCACGGGGCGGTGGTCACGTTCTCCTTCCGGGGCCACGGTGCGTCCGGCGGACGGTCCACCGTCGGTGACCGGGAGGTGCTCGACCTGGCGGCGTCGGTCGCCTGGGCGCGCGGCTTCGGGCACGCGCGCGTGGTGACCGTCGGCTTCTCCATGGGCGGCTCGGTGGTCCTGCGGCACGCCGCGCTGTACGGCGACGACGGCGCGGCCCGCACGGACGCCGTCGTGTCGGTGAGCGCCCCCGCCCGCTGGTACTACCGGGGGACGGCGCCCATGCGCCGGCTGCACTGGCTGGTGATGCGCCGCACCGGGCGCCTGGTGGGCCGCTACGGACTGCGCACCCGTATCCATCACCGGGACTGGGACCCGGTGCCGCTGTCGCCGGTGGAGGCGGTGCCGCGGATCGCCCCGACGCCCCTCCTGGTCGTGCACGGCGACCGGGACGGCTACTTTCCCGTCGACCACCCCCGGATGCTGGCCGAGGCCGCCGGTGACCACGGCGAACTCTGGCTGGAACCCGGCATGGGCCACGCGGAGCACGCCTCCGGCGAGGAGCTGCTGCGCCGGATCGGCGACTGGGCCGTGACGCGGGCGGGCTAGCCTGAGGTGTTCACTGCCGGGCGGCACGGACGCCGACCGGCACCGGCGACGAAGGATCCAGATGGCAAAGGTCACGGTGCGCTACTGGGCCGCCGCGAAGGCCGCGGCGGGGGTGGCCGAGGAGCCGTACGAGGCGGCCACGCTCGCCGACGCGCTCGGCGCGGTGCGCGAACGCCACCCCGGCGAACTCACGCGCGTGCTGCTGCGCTGCTCGTTCCTCGTCGACGGCGACCCCGTGGGCACCCGCGGACATGAGACGGTACGGCTGGCCGACGGCGGCACGGTCGAGGTGCTCCCGCCGTTCGCAGGAGGGTGAGCGATGACCAACCAGCCGCACCGACCGCATCAGTGGAATCAGCCGTACGAGGGACACGAGGGACACGAGGAATACCAGGCGTACGCCGGGTACGACGCCCAGGCGTGGCCCGGGCATCAGCAGCCCCAGGGGCAGCAGCCGTACCAGGCGTACGAGGACCCGGACGCCGCCCAGTACACGCAGCAGTGGCAGGGGCAGACCTGGGAGACCCGGATGCAGCCGCCGGTCTCGGCGGAGGAGACGGCGTACATGCCGCCGCAGACCCCACAGGCCCCGCAGCCGTACCAGCAGCCGGCCGCCGCCCCGTACGGAACGGCGACCGGTGGCCACCCGCAGCCGACGTACCCGGCACAGCCGCAGCCACAGCCGCAGCCGTACGAGTCACAGCCGTACGGCCCCCCTGCGCCCGCCACCACGGCCTCCGCCGCCGCCTCCACCCCCACCGCGCCCTCCGCCGTCACGGAGTCCCCCGAGGCCCCGGACTACGGCCCGGCGACCCTCGCCGGGAACACACGGATCACCGACGCGCAGCGCGCCCGCGCCGAGGGGCGCTCGCCGATCATCGACCCGGGGATGCAGCCCGCCGGGCTCACCGCGCTGCTCGGGCTCCTGCTGGCCGGTGCGGCGGCGCTCGGCACGTACGCGCTCCTCGTCCCGCTCGTCGTCCTCCAGGCCGTCACCTCGGCGGGCTGGTTCCGGCTGAACGGCATGTGGCCCGCCCGGCAGGGCATCGCGCTGGGCTTCGCGGGCGCGCTCGCCGCCGACGCGGCGCTGCTGGTGTCGGACCGCTCCCCGGCGGCCATCCTCGGCGCGCTCGGGATGTGGGTCCTGCTCTCCCTCGTCCTGCAACTGCGCTCGCACGCCGACCCCGACGAGCGGATGTACGGCCTGATGGCGACCGTCGCGGCGGCGGCCCTCGCCGTGATCGCGGGCGGGTACCTCGCCGCCGACGCGGACGCGGTGACGGTCGGTGCGGTCGCGGTGGCCGTCGCCGTCGTGGCCCGCGCCCTGCCGCTGCCGACGCCGGCGTCGGTGGTCGTCGCGCTGCTCGCGGCGGCCGGGGCGGGAGTCGTGGTCGGTTCGATGACGGGGCTCGGGACGCCGGGGGCGCTGCTCGGGGCGGGCGCGGCGGTGTGCGCGCTGATCGGCCACCGGGTGGCGGCGTACGACTACCCCTCCCGTTTCGTCCACTTCACGGCGGGCGTGGCGCTCCCCCTCGCGGCCGCGGCACCGGCCGTGTACGTGCTCGGCCGGGTCCTCGGCTGAGGCCGGCGGGGCCGTCCGACGTCCGTCGGGCACGGGTCCCGCTCCCCTCGGAGCCGGGCGCCGACCCGGCGCCCCCGTGCCCTCCGGACCGGCTCCCCTGTCACAGGTGATCGACAAAACGCCGGAGGCCCTTGCCGGTCGCGTTACCCTCGCGCTGGACGTCCGTCGGTCGTCGGGGCCGCCGTCTTTGACTGCACAGGGTTGGGGAAACACCGCATGCGCGCACTGCGAATACTGCTGATCGTCGTCGTGATTGTCGGCGGCCTCTTCGTGATCGCGGACCGGGTCGCGGTCAACTTCGCGGAGGGCGAGGCGGCGGACAAGCTGCGGAGCAACGAGAACCTGGCGTCGACGCCGGACGTCTCCATCAAGGGCTTCCCCTTCCTCACCCAGGTCGTCGGCGGCGAGCTGGACGACGTCGAGATCGGCATCGACGACTACGAGGCGGCCACCGCCAACAGCACCGAGAAGATCCGTATCGACGACCTCCGGGCGAACATGAAGGGCGTCGAGTTCTCGAGCGACTTCGGCTCCGCCACCGCCGCCTCGGCCACCGGCACCGCGACCGTCAGCTACGACGAGCTGATGAAGGCCGCCAGGTCCGAGCCGACGGACGTCGCGCCCGGTGTCAGCGCCAAGGTCATCGGCCTCTCCGACGGCGGCAACGGCAAGATCAAGGTGACGCTCCGGGCCACGGCCTTCGGCGTCGAGCTGCCCGAGCCGGTCGAGGTGCTCAGCACGGTCACGGTCAAGGACAACAACGTCGAGGTCGTCGCCGACGGCCTGCCCGAGGTCGGCGGCAAGGAGCTCGCCGAGTCGCGGATCCGGGCCATCACCGACTTCCAGCAGACGATCGACGAGCTGCCGGGCGGCGTCGAGCTCGACAAGGTCCAGGCGGCGAAGAGCGGCGTCGAGATCACGGTGAAGGGTTCGCACGTGCGGCTGGCCGGGTAGGACGACGGCGGCCGGCGGGCCGGTCCGCAGCCCCCGCGCAGGCAGGGCGCGGCGTCCGCCAGGCGAGACGGTGTCGTCCGTACCGCAGATGCGACGACGGGCGCCCCGGCCCGGGCGTCCTCGCGCGGCGCCGCGGGAGCCGCCTCCATCCCACATAACGGACGATCCCGTCTCAGAATGCGACACCCCGGTGACACGCCCCGCTGTCCGTCCCTACGATCGGGCCTTATGAAGCGCCAGGCGGACCTCACGAAGCGGCGGGCAGTGGACCTGTGCCGCGTTGCCGCCATGCTCTGTCGCACCTTCTGAGCGGACGGCGACGCCGCCGTCCGTGCCCCTCACCGCCCTGCTCAGGGCATCCGCGCGCCGCCCCGGCATGAGCGCGCACACCCTCTCACCGCACGTCCCGCCGCAACTGCCCCGGAGGAGAAAAAATGAGCCGCAGCGACGTCCTGGTCGACGCCGACTGGCTGCAGGACCACCTGGACGACCCGAACATCGCGATCGTCGAGGTGGACGAGGACACGTCCGCGTACGACAAGAACCACATCAAGAACGCGATCCGGATCGACTGGACCCAGGACCTCCAGGACCCGGTCCGCCGCGACTTCGTCGACCAGGAGGGCTTCGAGAAGCTCCTCTCCGCGAAGGGCATCGCCAACGACACGCTGGTGATCCTCTACGGCGGCAACAACAACTGGTTCGCGTCCTACGCCTACTGGTACTTCAAGCTGTACGGCCACGAGAACGTCAAGCTCCTCGACGGCGGCCGCAAGAAGTGGGAGCTGGACGCCCGCGAGCTGGTCGACGGCACCGAGGTGCCCGAGCGCCCGGCCACCGACTACAAGGCCAAGCCGCAGGACAAGTCCATCCGCGCCTTCCGCGACGACGTGGTCGCCGCCATCGGCGCGCAGAACCTGGTCGACGTCCGCTCGCCCGACGAGTTCTCCGGCAAGCTGCTCGCTCCGGCCCACCTCCCGCAGGAGCAGTCGCAGCGCCCGGGCCACGTCCCCTCCGCCCGCAACATCCCGTGGTCGAAGAACGCCAACGACGACGGCACCTTCAAGTCGGACGACGAGCTCAAGCAGCTCTACGTCGACGAGCAGGTCGACCTGGCGAAGGACACCATCGCCTACTGCCGCATCGGTGAGCGTTCGGCCCTGACCTGGTTCGTCCTGCACGAGCTGCTGGGCGTGGAGAACGTCAAGAACTACGACGGCTCCTGGACCGAGTACGGCTCCCTCGTCGGCGTGCCGATCGAGCTCGGCGCCAACAAGTAAGTCCGCCCCCTCTCAACCCCTCAGGAGTACGACATGTGCGGAGCGAAGGCCGGCGGCCCCGACGCCTCGACGATCAAGCCCGGTGAGACCACGATCCAGGGTCAGGTGACCCGCGACGGCGAGCCGGTGACGGGCTACGTGCGTCTGCTGGACTCCACCGGAGAGTTCACGGCGGAGGTCCCCACCTCCGCGACGGGCCAGTTCCGCTTCTACGCGGCCGAGGGCACCTGGACCGTACGGGCGCTCGTCCCGGGCGCCAGCGCCGACCGCACGGTCGTCGCCCAGCAGGGTGGCCTGGCGGAGGTCGCGATCGCCGTCTGACGGCACGCCGCGCGACGGCCGAGGGGCCGCGCCCACCGGGTTGGACACCTGGGGCGCGGCCCCTTCGGCATGCCCGGGTCCGACCCGGCGCGCGGGCCTACGCTTGAGGTATGTACGCACGGCGGCGGCATGTCTACTTCGTGATGATGGGCATCTGCATCGCGCTGTTCGTCCTGGCCTGGGGCGTCGTCCGCCTCTGGTCGGTGCCCGCGGCCGTCGGCATGTGCGTGGTCGCCATGGTGATCCCCCCGGTCGCGGCGATGATCGCCAACCGCCGGGGCCCCGACGACCGCTGGTGGGACGACCCCTCCGGCGACCCCAAGTCCGACGAGTGGTGGGACGAGCTGGACGGCAGGAAGGGCCCGCGGCCTTAGGGCCTGTCCATTCCCGCCTGCCGCGCGGCGCCCGGCACGCACGCTCGCCTTGCGATCGCACGCACCAGGCGCCGCGCGGCCCGCTCTCCGGGCGGACGACGGGAATGGTCGGACAGGCCCTGGACCTGTCGACGGACGCTGGGTGTATTGATCCCGAGCGGGCCGGCGGAACTCTCAGGCCGCTCTCTCGCCTCTCGTCGTTCTCAGGCCCTGTCCAGGCCCCCGACGAGGCGCTCCAGGCAGCGCACCGCCAGATCGGCGGGGGACCCGGGGCCCTCGGCCCCCGCCTCGGTGCCGGCCCAGGTCTCCAGGGCGATCCGGATGGCGTCGGTGGCGGCGGCGGCCACCAGGCGCACCTCCAGCGGATCGCAACCGCCGTCCGTCAGACGCGCGATCACCGGGACGAGCCGTTCCTCCGACTCCTGGTTCACGCGGTACCACACGGCGCGCAGCGCGGGATCGTCCGCGCCGGCCCGCAGCAGCCCGCGCGTCCGCAGCAGCGCCTCCGCGGCCCGGGCGTCCGGAGCCGCCAGCGCCTCCTCGACGGCGGTCCGCAGCGCCGGACCGAGCGGGGTGCCCGGCTCCGTGCTCTCCAGCAGCCCGCGCCAGCGGTCGGCGCCGACCGTCAGAAGGGGGCTGACCGCGTCCTGCTTGGAGCGGAAGTACCGGTAGAAGGTGCGCAGCGCGACCCCCGCGCGTTGGGCGATCTCCTCGGCCGTCGTGGCGTGCGGGCCCCGGGTGGCGAAGAGTTCGGCCGCCGCGTGCGCGATGTCGAGCTGGGTGGCGGCCTTGCGGCGCTCGGTCAGGGACGGGGGCGGCTCGGTGCTCACTCCAGAAGGGTACGACGCGCGACGACCCGATGGCATGCCGTGACGCAGTGGCAAAACGTGCCACACCGGCGTACGGTGAAGCGGAATCGAGGCGCCCGGCACCAGAGAGCGGGCGCCGCAAGGGCCCGGCCGGCGGACAGCCGCGGGCCGGGTTGGAGCACACATGAACCGCTACGAAGGCCGTCGCGTCCTGGTCACCGGCGGTGGCTCGGGCATAGGCCAGGCCACCGTGCTGCGCGTCCTCGCGGAGGGCGGCGCCGTCGTGGCCGCCGACGTCAGCGAGCCGGGCCTGACGGACACCGTGGAGAAGGCGGCGGACCAGGCGGACCGGCTCACCACCCTCGTCGTCGACATCGCCGACGAGACCTCGGTGCGCGAGGGCGTCAAGGCCGCGACAGAGGCGCTGGGCGGGCTGGACGTCCTCGTCAACGCGGCCGGCATCCTGCGTTCGTCGCACACCGAGGACACCAGCCTCCAGGAGTTCACCAGCGTCCTGACGGTGAACCTCGTCGGCACGTTCCTGGTGATCCGCGAGTCGATCCCGGCACTCCTTGAGGGCCGGGACGCGGCCGTGGTCAACTTCAGCTCGACCTCGGCGGCGTTCGCACACCCGTACATGGCGGCCTACGCGGCCAGCAAGGGCGGCATCCAGTCCATGACCCACGCCCTGGCCAGTGAGTACGCGGGGCGCGGCATCCGCTTCACCGCCGTGCAGCCCGGGTCCATCTCCTCCGGCATGACGGACGGCAGCGGGGTCAGCGGACAGAGCGTCGGCCCCGGGCTGCCCGAGGACGCCGACATGAGCCTCTTCGCGAAGCTCTCGCCCGCTCTCGGAAAGGGGTTCGCCGGCCCGGAGACGGTGGCGTCGGTCGTCGCGATGCTGGGCTCCGAGGACGGCCGGTTCATCACGGGCACCGAGATCCGGGTCGACGGCGGCACCCACTTCTGACACCGCCTCCGACACCGCCCCTGGAAAGGAGCGCACCATGCACGACCTGTCCGGCAAGAACCTGGTCGTCACCGGCGGTGCCCGCGGCCTCGGCGCGGAAACCGCCCGTCAGGCGGTCGCCGCCGGGGCGCACGTCCTGGTCACCGACGTCCTGGACGGCGAGGGCGAGGCCATGGCCCGCGAACTCGGCGCCCACGCCCGCTTCCTGCACCACGACGTGACCTCGCAGGAGGACTGGCAGCGGGTCGCCGACTTCGCCGTCACCGAGTTCGGCTCCCTGCACGGCCTGGTGAACAACGCCGGCATCTCGGCCGGAACGCCGCTGGAGTCGGAGTCCGTCGAGCACTTCAGGAAGGTGCTCGACATCAACCTCACGGGCGTCTTCATCGGCATGAAGACCGTGATCCCCGCACTGCGGGAGGCCGGCGGCGGCTCGATCGTCAACGTCTCGTCCGCGGCGGGCCTGATGGGCCTCGCCCTCACGGCCGGCTACGGCGCCTCCAAGTGGGGCGTACGGGGGCTCACGAAGATCGGCGCCGTGGAGCTGGGCACCGCCCGCATCCGCGTGAACTCCGTGCACCCGGGGATGACCTACACCCCGATGACCGCGGCCGTCGGCATCGAGCGGGGCGACGGCAAGTACCCGAACACCCCCATGGGCCGGGTCGGCGAGGCCCACGAGATCGCCGGCGCGGTCGTCTTCCTGCTCTCGGACGCCGCGTCCTACGTCACCGGTGCCGAACTCGCGGTGGACGGCGGCTGGACCACCGGGCCGACGGTCGCGTACGTCATGGGCCGGTGAGCGCCGGCGCGGGCGCGGGCCCTGGTCCCGGCCCCGCCGGTCAGTAGACCAGCGCCTGCGTCCCGTCCTCCAGCGCCTCCTGCACGAAGACCTGCGCACCCGCGATCCGCACGCCTTCGAGGACGTCCTTCTCGGTGATGTCCCGGCGGGCCGCGCACTGGGTGCACAGGGTCAGCCGGCCTCCCGCCAGGACCGAGTCCAGCAGGTCGGGCAGCGGCGCGGCGTGCGGCAGCTCGAACTCGGCCGCGCGGCCCGGCAGCGCGAACCAGGAGGACTCGCCGGTCAGCCAGAGGGAGACCTCGACCCCACTGGCCACGGCCACCGCCGCCACCGTGAACGCCTGGGAGCACCGCTCAGGGGCGTCGGCCCCTGCCGTCACCTTGATCACGAGCTTCTTCGCCATGGCCGAATCGTAGTCAACCGCGCCGCGACCCGGACCGCGGCCGTCGGTGCGCCCCCGGTCCCGGGGCGCACCTCGTCCGCAGGGCCGGACCCCGGCCGCTAAGCTGGGTCCCGGCCCTGTGCGCGCAGCACACGTACCGCACGCACCGCACTCCGCTCAATCGAGGAGCACCCCGTGGAGATCTTCTTCGAAGCCCTGCTGGTCCTGGTCTGCGTCGGCGTCCTCGCCTTCGCCGGTCTGACCGTGAAGAAGCTGTACCAGGGCCAGCGCTGATCCCGACGCCAGGAAGTAAGTCCCGCTCATGATCGAGATCCCGTCCGACCTCCACAAGGACCTCGTCCCCCTCGCCTTCCTCCTCGGCAACTGGGCGGGCGCGGGCGTGCACGACTTCCCCGGCGCCGAGAAGTGCAACTTCGGACAGGAGGTCACCTTCAGCCACGACGGCCGTGACTTCCTGGAGTACCAGTCCCACACCTGGGTCCTGGACCAGGACGGGAACAAGGTCCGCCCCCTGGAGTCCGAGCACGGCTTCTGGCGCATCGACGCGAACCGCAAGGTCGAGGTCACGATGACCCGCGACGACGGCGTCATCGAGATCTGGTACGGCGAGATGGCCGACCAGAAGCCGCAGATCGACCTGGTGACGGACGCGGTGGCCCGCACGGCCGCCTCCCAGCCCTACACCGGCGGCAAGCGGCTGTACGGCTACGTCAAGAGCGACCTGATGTGGGTCGGCGAGAAGCAGACCCCCGAGGTCGAGCTGCGCCCCTACATGTCGGCGCACCTGAAGAAGGTCGTCACCCCCGAGGACGTCGAGCGCTGGGCCAAGGCCCTGCCCGACGACATGCCCGACGACGGGATCGCTTTCTTCAAGTAGTCCTAGACTCTGGGGTGTGGTGAGCACCGACTGGAAGAGCGACCTCAGGCAGCGCGGCTACCGGCTGACCCCGCAGCGGCAGCTGGTCCTCGAAGCCGTGGACACCCTCGAACACGCGACCCCCGACGACATCCTCGGCGAAGTGAGGAAGACGGCGTCGGGGGTCAACATTTCCACCGTGTACCGCACGCTGGAGCTCCTGGAGGAGCTCGGGCTCGTCTCGCACGCCCACCTCGGGCACGGCGCGCCCACCTACCACCTGGCCGACCGGCACCACCACATCCACCTGGTCTGCCGGGACTGCACCAACGTGATCGAGGCCGATCTGTCGGTGGCCGCCGAGTTCACCGCCAAGCTGCGCGAACAGTTCGGCTTCGACACGGACATGAAGCACTTCGCCATCTTCGGGCGGTGCGAGGACTGCTCCCTGAAGGGCTCGACCACCGAGTCGTAGGCTAGGCCCATGAAGAGCCCCCTGCTGTCCCTGCCCGGCGCCGTTCCCGCCGAGGGCGTGGACGAAGGCGTCGCCGCCCACTACGGCGACCTGTTCCGCGAGCAGCGTGCCCTCGCCGACGGCACCGGCTTCGTCGACCTCTCCCACCGCGGTGTCGTCACCGTCACCGGCGAGGACCGGCTGGCCTGGCTGCACCTGCTGCTCACCCAGCACGTCAGCGATCTGCCGGTCGGCCGGGCCACCGAGGCGCTGATCCTCTCCGCCAACGGCCACATCGAACACGCCCTGTACCTCGTCGACGACGGCACGAGCGTCTGGGCCCACGTCGAGCCCGGCAGCCAGGGGGCGCTGATCGCCTACCTGGAGTCGATGAAGTTCTTCTACCGCGTCGAGGTCGCCGACCGCACCGCCGACATCGCGGTCGTGCACCTGCCGGCCGGTTCCATCGCCGAGGTCCCCGAGAACGCCGTCGTCCGGGAGACGCCGTACGGCCGTGACCTCTTCCTGCCCCGCGGCGAGCTGGAGGCCTTCGCCGCCCAGGCCGGTCCGCCGGCCGGCGTCCTCGCCCACGAGGCGCTGCGCGTCGAGCAGCACCGGCCCCGTCTCGGCTTCGAGACCGACCACCGCACGATCCCGCACGAGCTGGGCTGGATCGGCACGGCGGTCCACCTCCAGAAGGGCTGTTACCGCGGGCAGGAGACCGTCGCCCGGGTGCAGAACCTCGGCAAGCCGCCGCGACGCCTGGTCTTCCTGCACCTGGACGGCAGCGACGTCCACCTGCCGGGACCCGGCACCGAGATCCGCCTCGCGGACGACGGCCCCGACGGCCGGAAGATCGGTTTCGTCACCACGTCCGCACGCCACCACGAGCTCGGCCCGGTCGCCCTCGCCCTGGTGAAGCGGAACGTGCCCGTGGACGCCCGGCTGATGGCCGAGGACACGGCGGCCGCCCAGGAGACGGTCGTGGAGCCGTAAGGCAGTCCTGGCTAGACCTCGATCAGCACCGTGAACGGGCCGTCGTTCGTCAGCGACACCCGCATCCGCGCGCCGAAGCGGCCCGTCGCCACGGTCGCGCCCAGCGAGCGCAACCGCGCGACGACCTCGTCGACCAGCGGTTCGGCGACGTCGCCGGGCGCGGCGGCGTTCCAGGTGGGGCGGCGGCCCTTGCGGGCGTCGCCGTAGAGGGTGAACTGGCTGATCACCAGGAGCGGTGCGTCGATGTCGCTGCACGACTTCTCCTCGTGCAGCACCCGCACCGACCAGAGCTTGCGGGCCAGTTGCGCCGCCTTCTCCTTGGTGTCGTCGTGGGTGACGCCGACCAGGACGCACAGGCCCTCGCCCTCGATCGCCCCCACGGTCTCGCCGTCCACGACGACGCTCGCGCCGTCCACCCTCTGCACCACTGCACGCATCCCGTCATGATGCCGTGCGCCCCCGGGGTGTGGGCGCGCGGGCCCGTACGGGCTTCTTTTTCTTCACCTAACCCCCCATCTGGGGCTGATCACGGGCACTCGGTCACATAGCGGCCACGTGGGGTGGCACGATGCTCCCCAGACGCCGGTCGAGGGGACGGTTGAGGCACATGAGCACACCGAGTACGGGGCAGCCGCTTGGGACTGTCTCGTTGACACGCGCGGGTGGCCTGGAGGCCCCCCGGCCACCCGTGCAGCGCACGGACAGCCCCGAGCTGCCCGTGGACCCGCCGGAGCACGACCTGCCCGCGCTGAGCCTGCCGGAGCTGCGCACGCTGCGCCGGGACGCCCAGCGCGAGGAGGCCGACCTCAGCTACGTACGGCGGCTGCTGCAGGGGCGGATCGACATCCTGCGCGCGGAGCTGACGCGGCGCGGGTCGGCGTCCCTGGTGGACGCGGTCGAGGCGTCCGTGGTCGAGCGGCTGTCGGAGATCCTGACCGACGCCCCGGCCCGGCAGCGTTCCTCCGCCCGGCATGTGACGCTGGGCACGCCGCGCAGCGAGGAGGGGCGGCGGCTGGCCGCGGAGATGCTCGGCGAGGTGGAGCTGTCGGACCTGACGGCCCGCACCGACGTCGAGCTGACCGCCGCGATGGGACGGCTCGTGCGGTACGAGCAGCAGGTGTCCCGGCGCAGGCAGCGGCTCCAGCGCACGGCCGACGACTGCAGTGCGGAGATCGCACGCCGGTACCGTGAGGGGGAAGCACAAGTCGACGACCTGCTCGTGTGACACCGGGGGCGGCTTCTTGAGCCGCCGCCGGGCCCGGTGACCCCGGGACGTCGCCGGGCGGGTCTCCCGTCCGGAAGGCCACCGCCGATGTCCGCGCCCCAGCCGCCCCAGTCCGCGCCCACGTCCGCCCTCACGCCCGTCGTCCCGCCCGTCCTCGCCGAGGTCGTGCGGTCCGGCTTCGTCGAGGGGCGGCACCGGGGCAGTCTGGTCGTCCTGGGGGCCGACGGGGCCGTGGAGCTGGCGCTGGGGGAGGTGACGGCGCCGGTCTTCCCGCGCTCCTCCAGCAAGCCGATGCAGGCGGCGGGCGTCCTGCGGGCCGGGCTGGACCTCGCGGGGGAGCGGCTGGCGCTGGCCGCCGCGAGCCACTCCGGTGAGCCCTTCCACCGCGACCTGGTGCGCAAGATGCTGGACGAGCACGGCCTGGACCCGGCCCTGCTCCAGTGCCCGGCCGACCTGCCGCTGGACCCCGAGGAGCGGGAGACGTACCTGGCGTCGGGCGCGGTGCCCGACCGGGTCACCATGAACTGCTCCGGCAAGCACACCGCGATGCTCGCCGTCTGCTTGCAGCGGGGCTGGCCGCTGGACACCTACCTCGACGCGGACCACCCCCTCCAGCGGCTCATCCACAGGGTTGTGGAGGACGCGGCGGGCGAGCCGGTCGCCGCCGTCGGTACGGACGGGTGCGGGGCGCCGCTGATGGCGATCAGCCTGGTCGGGCTGGCCCGCGCGTTCCGCGCCTTCGTGGCCGCCGAGCCCGGCACGGCCGAACGCCGGGTGGCCGACGCGATGCGCGCGCACCCCGAGTACGTCGCCGGCACCCGCCGCGCGGACACCTGGCTGATGCGGGAGGTGCCCGGCACCCTCTCCAAGATGGGCGCGGAGGCCGTCCAGGCGGTGGCGCTGCCGGACGGCCGAGCCCTGGCCTTCAAGGTGGAGGACGGCGCGACCCGGGCCCTGGGCCCGGTACTGGCCCGCGCGCTGACCCTGCTGGGAGTGGAGGGCCCGGTGCTGGACCGCATCGGCCGCGCGCCCCTGCTGGGCGGCGGGCGCGAGGTGGGGGAGATCAGGGCGGCGTTCTGAACGAGCCGGGCGGTGGCGGTGGCGCGCCGGGCCGAACCGGGCGGGGCGGTGATGCGCCGTGCCGGTCGGCCGGTCGGACCCCCCGGTGGCTGTCGGGCGGGAACCCGTGGGGGGAGCGGGGTGCGTACGCCTTGCCGGCCGGCCTGGCGGGGTTTCCGGGGTCGGCCCGTCGGGGGGGCCGGGATGCGTCCCGGGGGTTGGTCGGCCGGGCGGGTCCCGTGGGGAGGGCGGGGTGGGTGCGTGTGCTCTGTCGGACGGGTGGGTCCTCGTGGCCGGGCCGGCCCGGCGGGGTGTCCGTGGTCGGCCCGGCGGCGGGTCGGGACGCGTGTTTCGGGTTGGCCCCTTCAGACGGGCGGGTCCCGCCGGGGATGGCGGTCCCCGTGGTCGGGCTGCCGTCGGCCCGGAGGGGCGGCGCGGGCGGGTGGCCGCAGGTAAATCCCCGCGACGCCGACGCGTTCGGCGACCTACCGTGAACGCATGACCCGCCGTACCGACGTCGACATACGCCCCGTCACCGAGGCCGAGTTCCCCGACTGGAACCGTGCCCTGAACACCGGTTTACTGCAGTCTCCCGCCGTGGGCGCGGAGCAGTTGGCGGCCCGCCGCCACCAGTTCGTCCCCGGTCGGCTCCTCGGCGCCTTCGACGGCGACCGCTGTGTGGCGACCTTCCGTTCGTTCGCGCAGGAGGTCACGGCCGTGGGCGGCGCCCCGGTCCCCGCCGACGCGATCTCCAACGTCACCGTCACCGCGACCCACCGCCGCCGCGGCCTGCTCACCCGCATGATGACGCAGGACCTGGCGGCGGCGAAGGACCGCGGGGACGTCGTCGCGACGCTGATCGCGGCCGAGTACCCGATCTACGGCCGGTACGGCTTCGGCCCCGCCACCACCATGACCGAGTGGACGGTCGACGTGCCCCGGGCCGGTCTCGACCCGCGCTGGGCGGCCCCGGAGGACGGCGGCCGGATCGACCTCGTGGACGGTGAGGACGTCCGCAAGCTGGGCCCCGAGCTGCACGAGCGGCTGCGTCGGGTCCAGCCGGGCGCGGTCAGCCGGGCCGAGCTGTGGTGGCTGGTCCGGACCGGCGTCCTGAGCGTGGACGGCTCCCCGTGGGTCGAGCCCTTCTTCGCCGTGTACCGCTCGCCGGACGGCGAGGTCGAGGGCATGGTCTCGTACCGGGCCGACGACCACTGGGGCGAGGCCAAGCAGCCGCTGAACACGGCGACCGTCGACTGGCTGCTGGCCGTGACCCCGGCCGCCGAGCGCGCCCTGTGGCGGTACCTGTGCTCGATCGACTGGGTCACGAAGCTGAAGAGCGGCTGGCGGGCCCCCGACGACCTGCTCCCGCACCTCCTGCCGGACCCGCGCGCGGCCAGGATCACCACGCAGGCGGACTGGCTGTGGGTGCGGATCCTGGACGTCGTTCGGGCGCTGGAGACGCGGACGTACGAGGGGCGGGGGTCGCTGGTGCTGGAGGTCGTGGACCGGGGAGGGCCGGCCGGCGGGCGGTGGCGGCTGGAGGCGGGAGCGGACGGGGCGTCCTGCGTGCCGACCACCGAGAGCGCCCACCTCGTGCTCGACGTGGCCGTGCTGTCGGCGTTGTGGCTGGGGGACGAGTCGGCCGTGCGACTGGCCGCGCTCGGCCGGGTGCGGGAAGAACGAGCGGGCGCCGCCCGTGTGGCCGACGCCCTGCTGCGTACGTCCAGGCGGCCTTGGTGCCCGGACATGTTCTGAGGCGGCTCCCTTCTGCCGGTGACGGTGGGTGTGCGCATCCGTAGCGCGTCTTCAGTTGTGGTGGTCGTGCCGTTATGTGGTTGTGGTTGTTGTGCGTGGTGCCGACTGACTGCCCGGGCTCCCGGCTCCCCTCCGGAAGGGGGCCCGGACAGCAGTACGTCGGTTCAGCCGGACTGGGCGAGCAGCATCACGAGGATCACCGCCCCCACACCGCCGATCACGGTGTTCTTCGCCTTGATCCCGATGGACAGCGCGACGAACGCGATGATGCCCATGGGCCCGTACTTCCACTGCACGAGCTGCTCGAAGCCGATGGCCAGAGCGGCGACGACGATGGCGATGAGCGGCATGGTGGACCCCCTGTCACCGTGGCGGCCAACCCTTGGACGAGTCGACCACTCTGCTCAAGTTGGTAACCAACTTACTCTACTTGTCTTCATCCAGGGAGGGGTTGTGCCAGCTTTCTGTGGAGTGAGGGAGGGGTGGCGAGAACCGAGCAGTGTTCTGGTCGCCCTGTGGCGCGGCGGGGTTTCAGAGGGCAGGCTTGGCCACCAGCAGCGCCAGCACCACCGCGCCGACGGAACTGACGGCCGGGCTCTTGGCCTTGATGCCCACCGTGAGCAGGAGCAGGCCGGCGATGCCGGAGGCCCCGTACCTCCACTGGACGATCTGCTCGAAGCCGACGACGAGGACCGCGGCGACGAGACTGAGGACGTGCATGGTCTTCTCCCCCTTGGAGCGGCCCTCCAGCCAACCCGAACCAAGTTGGCAACCAACTTCTAGCTAAGTTCTTCCGCTTGGCAACCATCTGTAAACGGGTTGCAAGTAACTCTCTTTAGATAGGTCGCAGTTGTAACATTTGGTTGTGACTCAGGAGAACGTGTCCGTGAACGGCGGCAGAAGGCTCTCGGCGCAGGAGATCGCCGACATCCTCCGGGAACGGATCAGCGGGGGTGAGCTCAGGGCGGGAGACCGCCTGCCCACCCAGGCCGAACTGGCCGATGAATTCGGGGTGGAGCGCGGCGTCGTCCGCCAGGCGCTGAGGGCGCTCCAGGAGCACGGCCTGCTCACGAACATCAGCAAGGGCAGCCCGCCCCGCATCGCCGAGCCGACGCCGAACCGGGCCGGGCCCCAGCCGACGATGACGGCGCTCGGACCGCGACTCTCGGCGGCGTTCTCGGTGCCGCACGTACGGGTGGACGTCGTGTGCCACACGTCGGAGACCCTGGTGCTGGCGCTCAGCGAGCCGATCCGCATGATCTACGAGGGCAGCGTCCGTCCCGAGTCGATCGACTTCCGCGTCCTGCTGCCGGCCCGGGACATCCCGCTGGCCTTCCCCGTCCTGGTGGAGGGCGAGGAGGACGCCCCGGTCCACCAGCGCTGGCTGCAGATGCGCAACGCGCAGGCCCGCGTGCTCGCGCACAACCTGCACGGCATACGCAACGCACGCCGCGTGGACGTGCGCATCGCCTTCCGCGCGTTGCCCTTCACCCCGCCGATGAAGCTGTACGTGCTCAACGGCGAGGAGGCGCTCTTCGGTTACTACATGGTCGAAAGGCGGCAGGAGGAGTGGGAGGGCCGGACCCTGGACACGTTCGACGCCCTCGGCTCCCAGTCCCTCCTGTTCTCCTTCACCCGACAGGGCGGTCACCAGGACGCGCGGTTCGTGGAGGAATCGGGCAAGTGGTTCGAGAGCCAGTGGAAGACCATCAGCACGGACCTGAAGCTCGACCAGTGACCACGGCGACCCCGGTGACGGCGACCCCGGTGACCGCGGAGCTGGGCCGTAGGCTCGCCCCATGAACGACCCCGGCCTGCGTGAACGCAAGAAGCAGCGGACGATCCAGGTGCTGTCGGACATCGCCATCGGGCTCTTCTTGGAGAAGGGGTTCGACGCGGTGTCCGTCGCGGAGGTGGCCGCCGCGGCCGAGGTGTCCAAGCCGACGCTCTTCCGGTACTTCCCGGCGAAGGAGGACCTCGTCCTGCACCGCATCGCCGACCACGAGGGCGAGGCGGCACGGGTGGCGGGGGAGGGGCCGGCCCCGCTCACGGCGCTGCGCCGGCACTTCCTGGCGGGGCTGGAGCGGTGCGACCCGGTGACCGGGCTCAGTGACCGTCCCGACGTACTCGCCTTCCACACGCTGCTCTACGGCACCCCCGCCCTCACGGCCCGGCTGCACACGCACCTGGAGCGGTCCGAGGCCGCGCTCGCCGACGCCCTCGGCGGTGACCTGGAGGCCAGGCTGGCCGCCGGGCAGATCATCGCCGTCCAGCGGGTCCTCGCGCTGGAGAACTGGCGCCGCGTCGCGACGGGGGAGCGGGTGGCCGACGTGCGGGAGGAGGCCGTGGTGGCGGCGGAGCGGGCGTTCGACAGGCTGGCGGCGGGGCTGCCGCGGCTCGCGGCCTGACCGGGCGAACGGGCGCGCGATCGGATAGGTGACTGGGTAATAAACGTTACTGAGTAACGTTATTCGGGTACGCTCGATGGAATGACACCACCCGACTCCGCCCTCCGGCACGCCCTCGCCCGTGAGCGTGCCCACCACGAGCACTGCCGTGCCGTCCTCGCCGCCATGGTCGACGGCGCCCGGGAACACGTCGTCACCGGTGAGGACGTCTCCGCCTCCGGCGCCGACGCCGAGGTGCTCGGACGCCGGCTGCGCGGCCGGGCCAGGGCGCTGCGCGAACTGCCGCCGGGGCCGCTGTTCTTCGGGCGGCTGGACTTCGCCGAAACGGACACCGTCGGCGAGCACGCGGGGCAGCACCCGCGGCCGGAGGCCGCCGAACCGGCACTGCACCTCGGGCGGCTGCGGATCAGCGAGGACCCCGCCGCCCCGCCCCTGGTCGTCGACTGGCGCGCCCCCGTCGCCCGCGCCTTCTACCAGGCCACCGCCGGCGACCCGCGCGGCGTCGCCGTCCGCCGCCGCTTCGGGTGGGCGCCCGGCAGCCGCGGGGACTCGGCCGACCTCACCGGGCTGGAGGACGAGCACCTCGGCCGGGGCGAGTCCCGGACGAGCGACATCGTCGCCCGGGAGATCGAACGGCCCCGCGTCGGGCCCATGCGGGACATCGCCGCCACCATCCAGCCCGAGCAGGACGACCTCGTCCGCGCCGGCCTCACCGCCACGGTCTGCGTCCAGGGCGCCCCGGGCACGGGCAAGACCGCCGTCGGCCTGCACCGGGCCGCCTACCTGCTCTACACCCACCCGCAGCGCATCCGCAGCGGCGGCCTCCTCATCCTCGGCCCCAACCCGACCTTCCTCTCCTACATCGCCGAGGTCCTGCCCGCCCTCGGCGAGACCGGCGTACGGCAGTCCACGCTGGCCCGGGAGATCGTCCGGCACCCGGTCACCGGCACGGACGACGAGCGGGCCGCCGCCGTCAAGCACGACGCCCGGACGGCCGAGGTGCTGCGCCGCGCCCTGTACGCGCGCGTGCGCGTCGACGCCGCCGACTCCCTCGCCGTACCGGACGGCTCCTACCGCTGGCGGGTCCCGGCCGAGGAGCTGGCCCGGATCGTGGCGGACGTACGGGACGAGGAACCGCCGTACACCGTGGGCCGCGAGCGGGTGCGGGCGCGGATCGTGCGGTACGTCCGGGACCGGGCCGAGCGGCGCGGCGGGCCGCGTACCGCCGCCTGGGTGCGCCGGATCGAACGGGCCCGGCCGGTCGGCGCGTACCTCGACTCCGTCTGGCCCGGGGTGCGTCCGGAGGAGGTCGTCGCGGGGCTGCTCGGCGACCCCGACGTGCTGGCGCGGGCCGCCGACGGGCTGCTGGACGACGACGAGCAGAAGGCGGTGCTGTGGCCGGCCCGGACGCCGGGGTCGTGGAGGTCGGCCCGCTGGTCAGCCGCCGACCTGGTCCTCCTCGACGAGGTCGCCGGACTCCTCGAACACCCCGAGGGCTACGGCCACATCGTCGTGGACGAGGCCCAGGACCTCTCCCCGATGGAGTGCCGGGCCATCGCCCGCCGGGCCTCCTTCGGTTCGCTCACCGTCCTGGGCGACCTGGCCCAGGGGACCACGCCGTGGGCCGCGCGGTCGTGGCGGACGGTCCTTGGGCACCTGGGCCGGCCGGAGGCGGCCGTGGTGCCGCTGACCACCGGGTTCCGGGTGCCGCAGGCGGTGGTCGGCCTCGCCAACCGGCTGCTGGCGCGGCTGGACGTGGAGGTTCCGGAGGCCCGCTCCCTGCGCGGCGACGGCGAGTTGACGATGCGCCCGACCGCGCCCGGCCAGGTCACCGGTGCGGTCGTCGACGCCGTACGGGGCGCTCTCACCCGGGACGGCTCCGTCGGTGTGATCGCCGCCGACGCGGACGTGCCCCGGCTGCGGGAGGCCCTCGACGCGGCCGGCATCCCGGCGGCGGGACCGGAGGAACTCGGCGCCCGGGTGGCCGTCGTCCCGGCGAGCGTGGTCAAGGGCCTGGAGTACGACCACGTCGTCGCCGTCGAACCGGCGGCGATCGCGGAGGCGGAGGGCCCCGGAGGGCGGGGCCTGCACCGGCTGTACGTGGTGCTCACCCGGGCGGTGTCCCGGCTGGACGTGGTGCACGGGCGGCCCCTGCCGTTCTGAGGCCGCCCGGGCCCCGTTCAGCGGCGGGCGGCGATCAGGTCGGCGACGCGGGTGAACCCGTCCGTGCCGTGGCCGAGCGCGATCACCCGCCGGGCCTGCCCTTCGATCACGCGCATCACGCTCGCGTCGATGCCGTGCGCCTCGGAGGCGTGGACGACGTGCGCCATGGTCGACGCGGCCGAGGTGATCGGGTTCAGCTCGCCCGAGTAGGTGCCGGCGTCGGTGTCGGCCGCGAACTCGGTGAACAGCGGCGGCAGGATCGCGGCGATGCCCTGGGCGAAGGGGGCCAGTTCCCCGCCGGTGACACCCTCCGCCCGGGCCACGGCGAGGGCGTGCGCGTAACCCGCCATCGCCGTCCAGAAGATGTCCAGGAGCGCGATGTCGTACGCCGCGGCCCGCCCGGTGTCCTCGCCGAGGTGGGTGTGGGTGCCGCCGAGCGCCGCCAGCACGGGCCGGTGCTCCCGGTACAGCTCCTCGGGGCCGCTGTGCAGGAACACCGCGTCGTCCGTGCCGATGGTGGGCGTCGGGGTCATGATCGCGCCGTCCAGGTAGCGGATGCCGTGCCGGTCGGCCCATGCGGCCGTGTCCCGGGCGCGCTGGGGAGTGTCGGCGCTCAGGTTCACGACCGTACGGCCCTTGAGGGCGGTCTCGACGGCGTCCTGGCGCAGTACGGCGTCGGAGGCGTCGTAGTTGACCACGCAGACGACGGTCAGCGGGGAGGCGGCGACCGCCTCCTCGGCCGACGCCGCCGCGGCCGCGCCCCGGGCGACGAGGTCGCCGTCCCGGCCCGGGGTGCGGTTCCAGACGGTGGTGCGCAGCCCGGCGTCCAGGAAGGCGGCGGCCAGGGCCCGGCCCATCGGACCGAGCCCGAGGACGGTGACGGCGGTGGCGGACTGGTCGGCGTGCTCGGACATGCTTAACTCCCGTAACGTATCGATGAATTGAAGTCAATTACTGAGGAAAGGGGCACGGCATGGCGCACCGGCGCCACGACCCGGACGTCTGTGGGGTGACCGCCGCGATCGCGGTGATCGAGGGCAAGTGGAAGACCACGCTGCTGTGGCTGCTGGAGTCGGGCCCGCACCGGCCGGCCGAGCTGCGCCGACGGGTGCCCGGCCTCACCGAGAAGGTGCTGACCCAGGCGTTGCGCGAGATGGAGGCGGACGGACTGGTGGACCGGCGGGTGTACGACGTGCTTCCGTTGAAGACCGAGTACTCCCTGACCGCGTTCGGCCGCGACCTCGCCGAGGCCCTCTCCCCCCTCTCCGACTGGGGCCACCGGCGCCTGGACAGGCTTGCCGACGACGGAGCCGGCGCCCGCGAGGCCACCGCCTCCTGACGTGCCCGCCCGTCCCCATCAGTCTCGGCCGACGGGGGGCGCGCTGCCCAGTACCCACAAAAAAGTGCGTAGCGCGCGACGGGCGGCGGGGTGGCGGGGCGGCGGAGGTGGTGCCACGGAAGGCGCACTCTTGCAAGCGGGCTGCTTGCAATAGTTAGCAGCGTGGTGCATCGTGGAGGCATGGCATCGCTCAACGTCGGCAATCTCGGTGAGTACCTGCGCGAGCAGCGGCGTCACGCGCAGCTGTCGCTGCGGCAGCTCGCCGAGGCCGCCGGGGTGTCCAATCCGTATCTGAGCCAGATCGAGCGCGGGCTGCGCAAGCCGAGCGCGGAGGTGCTCCAGCAGGTCGCCAAGGCGCTGCGGATCTCCGCCGAGACGCTGTACGTGCGCGCCGGGATCCTCGACGCCGAGCGGGACCGGGACGACGTGGAGACGCGTGCGGTCATCCTCGCCGACCCCTCGTTGAACGAGCGGCAGAAGCAGGTGCTGCTCCAGATCTACGAGTCGTTCCGCAAGGAGAACGGGTACGGCGTCGACGCGGACGCCCCGGCGGCGGCCCAGGACGGCCCGGCGGACGACGCCCCCGTCGGCGGCGCCTCCATACCCGGGCACCGCTCCCGCACGACCGGCGGCAGTGACGCCGGCCCGCAGCAGACGGCCGGATGAGCGGGCGCGGGCAACCGCCGGCCGGGACGCGGGACCACCACCACAAAACCCTCAGCCGAACGTACTTCCGGAGGACCATCACCATGGCCATCACCGACGACCTGCGCAAGACCCTCAGCGACCCCACCCCCCTCTACTTCGCCGCGGGCACCGCCGACCTGGCCTTCCAGCAGGCCAAGAAGGTGCCGGTGCTGGTGGAGCAGCTGCGCGCCGAGGCCCCGGCCCGTATCGAGGCCGTGCGCAACACCGACCCGAAGGCCGTCCAGGAGAAGGCGACCGCCCGCGTCAGGGAGACGCAGGGCACCCTCCAGGCCAAGGCCAACGAGCTCTTCGGCTCCCTCGACGCCGACTTCAAGAAGCTCGGCGAGACCGCGCAGGACCTCGCGCTGCGCTCGGTCGGTGTCGCCGCCGAGTACGCCGTCAAGGCCCGGGAGACCTACGAGAAGGTCGCCGAGCGCGGCGAGCAGGCCGTGCGCACCTGGCGCGGCCAGGCCGCCGACGGCATCGAGGACATCGCCGAGGAGGTGGAGGAGCTCGCCGTGGCCGTCGAGCCGAACAAGCCCGA
Organism: Streptomyces lancefieldiae; assembly: GCF_031845825.1. Lineage (NCBI taxonomy): Bacteria > Bacillati > Actinomycetota > Actinomycetes > Kitasatosporales > Streptomycetaceae > Streptomyces > Streptomyces lancefieldiae. Next base: position 86,082 of record NZ_JAVRFH010000033.1, read on the forward strand.
GCCGGTCCGGGTCACGGAGGACAAGCCCGCCGCGGCGAAGCGGACCCCCGCCCCCCGTAAGGCCGCTCCCGTCAAGAAGACCACCACCGCCAAGAAGACGACGCCGCCCGCCAAGTAAGGGACGACGGGTCCGGCACGGGCCGGGCACCCTTGGGATGTCCGGCCCGTTGTACGGGTACGGTGGCCGCGTGATGACGACCCGAGTCTGGTGGTGGACGTTGTGCTGATGCAGGGGTTCGCAGGCTTCATGTGGCTGCTGAGCACGGCCCTGATCCTTTTCAGCGGCTTCGCGTTGATCGACGCCGCCACGCGCCGCGAGGACGCCTACCGCGCGGCCGACAAGAAGACCAAGCCGTTCTGGCTGATCATCCTCGGGATCGCCTTCGTGGTGAACCTGATCTTCAACATCCTGTCGTTCCTGCCGATCCTCGGGCTCATCGCGACGATCGTGTACATGGTCGACGTACGGCCCGCGCTGCGCGGTCTGCCGGGCGGCGGCCGCAACAGCCGGCGCGGCTCCAGCAGCGACGGCCCCTACGGCCCGTACAACGGCGGACGCTGAGGCACCCCGAAGGGGCGTGGGGAACAGCCCGGCCGGCCACAGCGGACCGGCCGTCGGCGGAAGCGGGGAATCCGGACGGGGGTCGTCCGTCCGGGCCGCTCAGGCCGTCCGGTCCAGCAGGACCACGGCCACGTCGTCCGCCAGTTCGCCGCCGTTGAGCCGGCGGACCTCGTTGACGGTCGCCCGCAGCAGCTCCTCCCCCTGCAGACCCGCGGAGAGCTGGCGGCGGACCAGCTCCACCATGCCGTCCTGACCGAGCCGCTCCCGGCCCTCACCGATGTGGCCCTCGATCAGGCCGTCGGTGTAGAGCATCAGGCTCCACTCGGCGCCCAGCTCCACCTGCGTGCGCGGCCAGCGGGCACCCGGCAGCAGGCCGAGGGCCGGGCCGTTGTTGTCGTAGGGGAGCAGCCGTGCGGGTGTGCCCGGGCCGGAGACCAGGGGCGCGGGGTGTCCGGCCAGGCACAGGCCGGCGCGGCGGCCGTCCGGGGCGATGTCCACGGCGCACAGCGTCGCGAAGATCTCGTCGTCCGAGCGCTCGTGCTCCAGCACTTGCTGGAGCGTGCCGAGCAGCTCGTCGCCGCAGAGCCCCGCCAGGGTCAGCGCGCGCCAGGCGATCCGCAGCTCCACGCCGAGCGCCGCCTCGTCCGGGCCGTGCCCGCAGACGTCACCGATCATGGCGTGCACGGTGCCGTCCGGGGTGCGGACGACGTCGTAGAAGTCGCCGCCGAGCAGGGCGCGCGAGCGTCCCGGGCGGTAGCGGGCGGCGAAGCGCAGCGGGGAGCCGGCCAGCAGCGGGGTGGGCAGCAGACCGCGCTCCAGACGGCGGTTCTCCTGGGCGCGCAGCCGGCCCTCGGCCAGCCGCCGCTCCGCCGAGTCGGACCTCTTGCGCTCGACGGCGTAGCGGATCGCCCGGCTCAGCAGCCGGCCGTCCAGCTCGTCGCGGAACAGGTAGTCCTGGGCACCGACCGCCACGGCCTCCGCGCCGCGCTCGGCGTCGCTGGAGGAGGTGAGCGCGAGCACGGCGTGCCGGGGCGCGAGCCGCAGTACGTGCCTGAGCACCGCCAGCTCGTCGGCCTCGTCGCCGTCACCGTCCCCGTCGGCTCCCGAGCGGGCCGGGGCCGGTGCCGACAGGGCGAGGTCCAGCAGGATGCAGTGGACGTCGTCGGTCAGCAGCCGCTCGGCCTCGGTGAGGTTGCGGGCGGTGCGGACGCGGATCGGCTTGCCGGCCTGGTCGAGCAGGTCGGGCACGATCGGCGAGCCGACCGGGTCGTCCTCGATCAGCAGCAGCGTCAGGTTCGTGGGGGCGTTCTCGCGCTGGTCGGTGCTCTGGGCGGTACTGGGGCCAGTGCTCGTGCCAGTGCTCTTGTCCCTGGTCCGGTCCGTGGTCTTCTCGCGCTTCTCCGTGGGGTTCTCTCGCCGGGTGGTGGGGTTGTCGGCCGGGTGCGTCCCGGTCGTGGCCTGTTCCTTGGAAGGGCCGCGGTCCTGGGGCGCGGCGGGCGCCTGACCACACTCCACGGCCGGGATCGCCCTCTGCCGCGGTACGGGTACGGGCATCGTCTTGTTTCCTTCCCTCCCCCCGAGGGCATGGCGGGGCGAGGGACCTCGACCCACCGACGGGGACCATAGCGGGTGACGGCGCCGCTGCGGAATGGTCCAGAACACGCCGGGCGGCCACCGGCCGGTGTCATATGCCGCGTTATGCACCGCAGTTGGACACGCCGACCCGGGGTCCGGGATGACGAACGTCACGCGGGGCGCGCCGCCGGGCGTGGACTGGGTCACGTGGCCCGCTTCACGTCCCGGCGCCGGTGCGCGCGGCCCGCGTCACCGCGTGGGCGCCGCCCGCGTGTCCGGCCGGACCACCCCGAGGATGGGCATCGAGCCCGCCCCCGCGATCGTCACCGAGCGGCCCGGGCGCGGGGCGTGCACGACGGAGCCGTCACCGACGTACATGCCGACATGGCTGGCGTCGTCGAAGTAGATGATCAGGTCGCCGGGGCGCATGTCCTCCACGGCGACGTGCTCCAGCTGCTTCCACTGCTGCTGCGAGGTGCGCGGGATCGCCTGCCCGGCCGCCACCCACGCCTGTGAGGTCAGTCCGGAGCAGTCGTAGGCCTTCGGGCCCTCGGCGCCCCACTGGTACGGCTTGCCGACCTGGGCGGTGGCGTACTCGACGGCCTTGCGGCCGCGCTCGGTCGCCTCGGCGTCGAGGTCCTCGAGGATGCCGGAGCCGAGCCAGGCGGTCTGGGCCCTGGCCTGGGCCTCCTTCTCCAGCCGGGCGAGGCGCTCCTTCTCCTCCTTCTCCAGCTCGGACTCCAGCTTCTCGGCCGCCGCGATCTGCTGCTCGATCTTCTTCTGGGCGGTCGCCTTGGCCTTGCGGTTCGCCTCCAGCGTCCGGAGCCGGGCGGAGGCGTCCGCCTCGTACGCCTTCAGGTCCTCCTGCGCGCGGGTCAGGTCGCCGAGCAGGCCCTTGGTCGCGCGCTGGCCCTGGACCACCCGGCCGGTGCCGTCGAGGAAGTCCTCGGGGTCCTCGCTCAGGATCAGCTTGGCCTCGTCGGGCATGCCGCCGGTGCGGTACTGGGCGCGGGCCGCGGCACCCGCGCGGTCCTGCAGCGCGTCCAGCTCCTCCTGGCCCTTGACGATCTTCTTGGCCAGTGCGACGAGTTCGGCGGACTGCTTCTCCGCCTTCTCCTCGGCGGCGTTGTACTCGTCCGTGGCCGAGGCCGCCGAGCGGTAGAGCGCGTCGAGCTTCACGCGTACGGCTTCCAGGTCCTTGCCGACGGGGGCGGCCGGGCCCGGGGAGGCGCTGGGGGCGCCGGGGGAGGGCGCGGGTCCCGGGTTCGCGAACGCCGTACCCGGCGCCGCGAGCACGGTGATCGCGCAGACCACGGTCACGGCAGCGGCCACCCAGCCATGCTTCCCCGTACGCATACGTCGCCTCCAAACTGATTTACCGTCAGTAACATACGTCGTCCGGGGGATCGTGCCATGCCGGCGCGGAAAGTGACAGAGGTCGTGCTTGCCTCCGCTTCTCCCCTGCTCCCGCCTCAGGTCTCCCGCCTTCGGCCTCACGCCTCACGCCTCAGGCCTCCCGCCTCAGGCCTCCCGCCTCATGCCCGCCCCTTCTGTCTCGTCGTAGGACGATTCCCCCGTTGGGGGACGAACGCCGCACGGAGATCGTTCCCGGCGCCGGCTCAGCCGCGCGGCGCCAGGGCCTCCCACCGCACCGTCACCTCGCCCTGGCGCCACCGCGCCGGTCCGTCCGCCACCGGCCAGTCGGCCGCCAGGTCCCGCACCGCCCGCATCCAGCGCTGGCGGGCGCCGTAGGAGGCGTAGGGCGCGGCGGCGGCCCAGGCGCGGTCGAAGTCGCGCAGGAAGGCGTGCACCGGTTCGCCGGGCACATTGCGGTGGATGAGCGCCTTGGGCAGGCGCTCGGCCAGGTCGGACGGGCGTTCCAGTGAACCGAGCCGGGTCGCGAAGGTCACCGTGCGCGGTCCCTGCGGCCCGAGCGCGACCCACACGTGCCGACGCCCGATCTCGTCGCAGGTCCCCTCGACCAGGAGCCCGCCGTGCGAGTGCTCCGACGCCGGTGCGAGCCGCGCGCACAGCCGCTGCCAGACGGCGGCGACCTCCGCCTCGTCGTACTGGCGCAGCACGTTCGCCGCGCGGATGAGGAGGGGCCGGCGGGAGAGCGGGATCTCGAAGCCGCCGTGCCGGAAGGCGAGCCCCGGGCGCGTGTAGGGCTCGGCCGCCGCCACGCGCGCCGGGTCGATCTCGACGCCCACCACGCGTGCGTGCGGCGCGACGGTGCGCAGGCGGTGCAGCAGCTCGACGGCCGTCCAGGGGGCCGCGCCGTAACCGAGGTCGACGGCGACGGGGTCGGCGGCGCGCCGCAGCTCCGCGCCGTGCGTGGCCGCGATCCAGCGGTCCATGCGGCGCAGCCGGTTCGGATTGGTCGTCCCGCGCGTGACCGTGCCCACGACGGGGGTCCTCCCGCTCGAGCGGAGCCGAGAGTGGGGGAGGGGGGTGGTGCGGGAGGGCATGCGTACGAGGGTATGCGGCCGCGTCCGCCTCCTCGACGCGCCGGGGCCGCCCGCCTGGACCCGCCTGGACCCCCCTGGTGCACCGGGCACACCGGGCGCGCCCTCCCCGGCCGTCTCCCCCGTTGACGCAACACCCTCTCGAACGGTTGAGCGATCTACAGTAATGATTCGGCAAAGGCCGGGAAACCGGAAATGGAAAGCCGCAGCCCGGCGTTCCGTCCCGTGGAGGGCGGTCCGTGTCCTTCGAACGGCATGCCCGCAGCGAGGAGGAACGGCTCGTGAGCCAGTACGTCAGCAGGCTCGGGCGTCGCTCACCGGCGGCAACCGCGCGGCGCAGACTGACGCGCAGGCCCCGCCGCGTCGCCATGCTCTCCGTGCACACCTCACCGCTCCACCAGCCCGGCACCGGCGACGCCGGCGGCATGAACGTCTACATCGTCGAACTCGCGCAGCGCCTCGCCGCGATCAACATCGAGGTCGAGATCTTCACGCGGGCGACCACCGCCGCCCTCCCGCCCACCGTCGACCTGGCCCCCGGCGTCCTTGTCCGGCACGTCGACGCCGGACCCTACGAGGGCCTGGCCAAGGACGACCTCCCCGCCCAGCTGTGCGCCTTCACCCACGGCGTCATGCAGGCCTGGGCCGGCCACCGCCCCGGCTACTACGACCTCGTCCACTCCCACTACTGGCTCTCCGGCCACGTCGGCTGGCTCGCCGCCCAGCGCTGGGGCGCCCCCCTGGTGCACGCCATGCACACCATGGCCAAGGTCAAGAACGCCAACCTGGCCGACGGCGACACCCCCGAACCGGCGGCCCGCGTCATCGGCGAGACCCAGATCGTCGCCGCCTCCGACCGGCTGATCGCCAACACCGCCGAGGAGGCCGACGAACTGGTCCGGCACTACGCCGCCGACCCGGCCAAGGTCGCCGTCGTCCACCCCGGAGTGAACCTCGACCGGTTCCGCCCCTTCCCCAAGGGCTCCGAGCCCCGGGGCCCGGGACAGGCCACGACCGCCCGCGCCGCCGCCCGCGCCCGCCTCGGCCTGCCGCAGGACGCGCTGATCCCGCTCTTCGCCGGCCGCATACAGCCGCTCAAGGCCCCCGACGTGCTGCTGCGCGCGGTCGCCGTACTCCTCGACCGACGCCCGGAGCTGCGCTCCCGCATCGTCGTCCCCGTCGTCGGCGGCCCCAGCGGCAGCGGCCTCGCCAAGCCCGAGGGCCTGCAGAAGCTCGCCGCCCGGCTCGGCATCGCGGACGTCGTGCGGTTCCGCCCGCCCGTCGGACAGGAGCAGCTCGCCGACTGGTTCCGGGCCGCGTCCGTGCTGGTCATGCCGTCCTACAGCGAGTCCTTCGGGCTGGTCGCCATAGAGGCCCAGGCCGCCGGTACGCCGGTGCTCGCCGCCGCGGTCGGCGGACTCCCGGTCGCCGTGCGCGACGGGCACACCGGCTACCTCGTCGAGGGCCACGATCCCGCCGCGTACGCGCGCGTGCTGGGCGAGTTCGCCGACCACCCGGAGCTGACGGCCCGGATGGGCGACGCCGCCGCCCGGCACGCCCAGTCCTTCGGCTGGGACAGCGCCGCCGCCGCGACGGCCGACGTCTACACGGCCGCGATCCACGCCCACCGCCGTCGCGTACGCTCCCACCATGGCTGAGGCAGCACAGAAGGCAGCGCGGGTCGTCGAGGGCGCCCTCGAGGACGCCGAACTGGAGTGGGAGAGCCCCGAGCCCGGCAGTTACGTCGTCAAGCTCCCCGGCACCCGCAAGCTGTCGACGACGGTCTCCCTCCTCGTCGGCCGGCACTCCCTGTCCGTCAACGCCTTCGTCATCCGCCACCCCGACGAGAACGAACCGGCCGTCCACCGCTGGCTCCTGGAACGCAACCTCAAGCTGTACGGCGTGAGTTACGCCGTCGACCGCCTCGGCGACATCTACGTCGCCGCCAAGCTGCCCCTGGCCGCCGTCACCGCCGACGAGATCGACCGCCTCCTCGGCCAGGTCCTCCAGGCCGCCGACGGAGCCTTCAACACCCTGCTGGAGCTGGGCTTCGCGTCCGCCATCCGCAAGGAGTACGCGTGGCGGACCGCGCGCGGGGAGTCGACACGGAACCTGGAGGCGTTCCAGCACCTGATCGAGCGCCCCGGGGCCTGAGCCGCGACACGGCCCCTCACGGCCCGCACGGTCGTCGCGGTCAGTGCCGCCCGCCGCTGGTGCGGTAGCGCCCGGGCGTGACGCCCACGAGTTTCTTGAAGTGCCGGGTCAGATGGGCCTGGTCGTAGAAACCGGTCGCGGCGGCCACCTCGGCCGGGACGAGTCCCGCCAGCAGCAGCCGCCGGGCCCGGTCGACGCGGCGGGACATCAGGTACTGGTGCGGAGCGATCCCGTAGGCGCCGCTGAACGCCCTCACCAGATGGGCCGGATGGGCGGGCACGAGACCGGCCGCCTCCTCCAGGCCGATCCCCTCGACGACCCGCTCGTCGAGCAGCTCACGCAGCCGCCGGGCGAGCACGGGGTCCCGGCGCGCCGGGCCGACCCCGCGACGGGGCAGCAGGTGGGAGCGGAGCCGCTCGCCGATCAGCGTCAGCCTGCTCTCCGCCTCCAGCTCGTCACCGGGCCGGGCCAGCGCGGCGTGCACCTGCCCGACCCGCCGCCGCAGCACCGGGTCGCGCAGGTCGGGAGCGTCGACGGCCGGCCCGATCAGCTCCTCGCCCAGCCGGGAGCCGTCCAGGTACAGGACGCGCTTGCGGAAGCCGTCCGGCGTGGCGGGGGAGCCGTTGTGCGGCACGTGCGGCGGCAGCAGGGACACCGTGTCGTGCGGGGTGCCGTGCTCGTGCCGGTCCAGGTCGTAGCGCACCGCGCCGTCGTCGACGATGAGCAGCGTCCACGCCTCGTGGACGTGCATCGGGTAGGCGTACTCGGTGTAGTGGGCGTGGAAGACCTCGACGACGCCCGGGACACGGGGGCGCCAGGCGGAAACCTGCTCCTGCCGAGCCGGCGGTCGTACGGGGGCCATGCAAAAAACGTACAAGACCCCGCCGTGCGCCGACCGGCAGTCTCACCGTATGAGCACCCACGACGCAGCCCCCGTCCGCTTCGACACCAAGATCGCCGTCCTGCTGCGCGAGGACCTGGAGACCTGGCAGCGCCTCAATGTGACCGCCTTCCTGGTCAGCGGCCTGAGCACGCAGTTCCCCGAGGTGATCGGCGAGCCCTACGCGGACGCCGACGACATCGCCTACCTGCCGATGTTCCGCCAGCCGGTGCTGGTCTTCGAGGGCACCAAGGAGACGCTGACCAACGCCCACGCGCGCGTGCTGTCGCGCGCCCTGCCCCGCGCGCTGTTCACGTCCGACCTCTTCACCACGGGCAACGACCGTGACAACCGGGCGGCGGTACGGGCCGTGCCGACCGCGGAACTGGACCTGGTGGGACTGGCGGTGTACGGCCCGAGGAACGCGGTGGACAAGGTGCTGAAGGGGGCGCGGATGCACCCGTGAGCACGCCGGCCGGCGTGCTCACGGTCAGGCCGTACGGGGTCAGGCCGTACTGACCTCGGACTTCGGTGCTGTGGGCAGCTCCTCCGAGGTCACCGCATCCTCCGCGGTCACCGCGCCCTCGTTCACCGCCTCCTCGGCCGGCAGCCGTCGCATGAGCAGCCAGTACCCCACCGCCGCGACCGTGCCGACGACCGCGCAGATGCCCCACAGCCAGTCGGCGCCGTAGTGGTCGATGACGAAACCGGACATCAGCGGGGCCACGAGCGCGGCGACGGCCCACGACGTGCTGTACATGCCCTGGTAGCGCCCGCGCCCGTGCACCGGCGAGAGCCGCACGACGAGCCCGGTCTGGGTCGGCGCGTTGACGATCTCGGCCAGCGACCACACGCACACCGTGAGGGCGAAGACGCCGACCGACCCGGCGAAGGCGGTGAGCCCGAAGCCGTACCCGGCGAGCAGGGACGAGCCGACGAGCAGCAGCCGCGGATCGCGGTGCTCGATGAACCGCGTGACGGGAATCTGCAGGACGACGATCAGGACGCCGTTGACGGCGATGGCGAGGCCGAAGTCCGCGGGTGTGAAACCCGCCTCACCCATGGCGACCGGCAGCCCCAGGTACCCCTGCTGGAAGATGAGCGCGACGAGGAACGACAGCCCGACGACGCTCATGTAGCGCCCGTCGCGCAGCACGGTGCCGAGGGAGACACGGTCGCTCTCCGCCGGACCGCCGCCCGTGCCACCGCCCTTCTGGGGCCGGGACTCCGGCAGCTTCACGAAGACGAGGACGGCGCAGACCATGGTCATGCCCGCCTCGATCAGGAACCCGGCGAGATAGCTGACCTCGGCGATGAACCCGGCCGCCATGGAGGAGATCGCGAAGCCGAGGTTGATGGCCCAGTAGTTGAGCGAGAAGGCCCGGATACGGTCCTCGGGCCGCACGATGTCCGCCATCATCGCCTGCACGGCCGGCCGCGATGCGTTGCTCGCCATGCCGACCAGGAAGGCGACGGCCGCGATGGCGACCGGGTCCCGCATGAACCCGAGCAGCGCGACGGACAGCGCGGTGGAGACCTGCGCGACGAGCAGCGTGGGCCGCCGCCCGAGCCGGTCGGTCATCACCCCGGCCCCGAGCGAGGACACGACCCCGCCGAGCCCGTGCAGGGCCGCGACCAGACCGGCATACGAGGCGGAGTAGCCGCGGTCGAGGGTCAGGTACAGCGCCATGAAGGTGGCCACGAAGGCACCGAGCCGGTTGACCAGCGTGCTGGTCCACAGCCACCAGAACTCGCGGGGAAGCCCGGAGACGGATTCACGCGCGGCACGTCTCAGTCCGGCGACTGGCATGGGACCCCCGAAGAGCAGATGTAAGCGGCTGATACAGCGATCGCAACTTACATTCGAGCCGTTCTCGAGGGCCAACCAATTAACAGTTCCCGTCAACCGTCCGCCCTGCGGGCGCGGTGCGCGGGCGATCAGGCGGTTCGATTACGCTCGGAACCATGGCCGACGCACCGTACAAGCTGATCCTCCTCCGCCACGGCGAGAGCGAGTGGAACGAGAAGAACCTGTTCACCGGCTGGGTGGACGTCAACCTCACCCCGAAGGGCGAGAAGGAGGCGACGCGCGGCGGCGAGCTGCTCAAGGACGCCGGCCTGCTGCCCGACGTGGTCCACACGTCCGTCCAGAAGCGCGCCATCCGCACGGCCCAGCTCGCGCTGGAGGCCGCCGACCGCCACTGGATCCCCGTCCACCGCCACTGGCGCCTGAACGAGCGCCACTACGGCGCCCTCCAGGGCAAGGACAAGGCCCAGACCCTCGCGGAGTTCGGCGAGGAGCAGTTCATGCTGTGGCGCCGCTCCTACGACACCCCGCCGCCGCCGCTGGACCGCGACGCCGAGTACTCCCAGTTCAACGACGCCCGCTACGCGGTGCTCCCGCCGGAGCTGCGCCCGCAGACGGAGTGCCTCAAGGACGTCGTCGTCCGCATGCTGCCGTACTGGTTCGACAGCATCGTCCCCGACCTCCTCACCGGCCGCACGGTCCTGGTCGCGGCGCACGGCAACTCGCTCCGCGCCCTGGTCAAGCACCTCGACGGCATCTCCGACGCCGACATCGCGGGCCTGAACATCCCGACCGGCATCCCGCTGTCCTACGAACTGGACGCCGAGTTCAAGCCCCTGAACCCGGGCGGCACGTACCTGGACCCGGACGCGGCGGCGGCCGCGATCGAGGCCGTGAAGAACCAGGGCAAGAAGAAGTAGCCCCACATGATCAAGCCCCCTGCCAGCGGTTTTTCTGCTGCCAGGGGGCTTCGTCGTGGGCAGGGGCCTAGGAGCGCTGGTGGCGCCAACGCCTAACCGTCACGCGGAAGGTCATCAGGAAGGCGAGTGGAAGCGAGACGACCGCTGGGACGTCGACCCAGAAGCCGTACCCGGCCTCGCTCATACCGATCATGCAGAACGGCAGAGCACGCGGGCAGATGTCGATGGTCAGGCCGAATCGTGGCATGCTTGTCCTCTCCAACGTATCGAGAATCTGTTTCCCCAGGTTTGCGAACGCGGGTGGAGATAGGGCCGCCTCCGTTGCACCGGAGGCGGCCTTTCCAATCCGTGAGCAGAACTTAATCATGGATCACCTGACCGTCAAAATCGCTGCGCATACCCCTGGGGGGAAGGCGTCGATAATCGCGTCTTCACGGTCGAGCTGAGTCAGCTTAAGCGCCTGCGAGGGCTGCTGAGGTGCACTTCCTATATTTGTGCCGTACCTGATGTGGCCCGCCCGCTCGGGAGGCCGGGCGCCCGGCCGCGCGCCCGGCCGTCCGGGAGGTCAGCCGCCCGTGCGCCCGGCCGGGCAGGCGGCGGCGTCCGTGATTTTGTTTCTGTGATTTGGTTTCGGGTGTCGGTTCATGGATGGTGATTTGAAATGCTGTCGTCCGTGATTTTGTTTCTGTGATTTGGTTTCGGGTGTCGGTTCATGGATGGTGATTTGAAATGCTGTCGTCCGTGATTTGGTATCCGTGATTTGGTTTCGCGTGGGCGGGACGCTGCTGGATTCGCCTGACTCGAATCTCGGTCGGGCGAAGACAGAGGCCACGGCCTTACGGATGCGCTCCTGGCTCGACGGCATGAGGTGCGCGTACACGCGGAGCGTCAGGCCCGGGTCTGAGTGACCCAGGTACTCGGCGAGGGCCTTGATGTTCTCGCCAGCGTCCAGGAGCACCGAGGCGTAGAAGTGGCGTAGGGCGTGCATGCCGTTCTCGCGTGACTCCGCGTACGGCTGGCCCCGATCAGGCACGGGGGTGACGCCGGCCGCGGCGAGCGCCGGTTTCCATGCCTCCTCGTTGAGCGACGTCCGCCAGGCGTGCCCCCCGCGCGGCCCGGTGAATATGAGCCGCTTGGTCACCGGTGGACCGTCCGCCACCTTCCACGGCAAGGTGACATCGACAGGCGGGAACCGCTTCATGTGTTCCCGAAGCGCATCGGCGACCGGGCCGGGAAGCGGCACGTCCCGCAGCTTGCCGCCCTTCGGAGGTGCGAACACGGCCTTGCTGCGGCTCAGCTTCAGTTGCTGGACCGCGTGGAGCGTGTCCGAGGTGAAGTCGATCGCGTCGACGGCCACGCCCAGAATCTCGCCCTGGCGGAGCCCGCAGCCGCCTCCCAGGTCGACCATGGCTTGGAAGCGCTCGGGCATGGCAGCCCGGACGGCGAAGACTCGCTCGGGTGTCCACGGCGTGACGCGCGTGTTGTCGACGGTCGGCGGTCGAACCGACCGGGCGGCGCACGGGTTCTGCGGGAGGTGGCCGTCGTCCACGGCCGCGCTCAGCGCCGCCCGCTCTTTGGCACAGGCACATCCTGGCATCGAGCACTGACACAGGGCGCCGAGGCGGTCTTCTGGGAGACAGCGGACTGAGCCGTGGTTGAGGCATACGGTCCATGCCTTCGAACGCACGTGAGTGTCTAACTGAGTGACAACGCCAACGATCAGCGGCGGACAAGCACGGACGCCAGCGGACCATTGCAGCAGGTGAAAGGCACACTGGCCGCTGGTCTAGCTGTACTGTCCAGCCAGGTTGGTCGAGTTTGTGTGACGACACGCTCTGAATCTGTAGGACGGCGAAGGCCTCCGGTTGTGGAGTGGAGCTGTCGAGGAACCGCTCCGCCAACCAGGAGGCCTTCGTGTCCCACGCTAACGCTGCCCTGACGCCCCGTGCACGTCTTCGCCTGGCGCGTCTGATCGTGGATGAGGGATGGCCGGTCGCCCGTGCGGCCGAGCGCTACAACGTGTCCTGGCCCACCGCGAAGCGGTGGGCCGACCGGTACGCCGAAGCCGGGCCGGCCGCGATGGCCGACCGGTCCTCACGCCCTCACAGGAGCCCGGCCCGGACCCCTCAGCCGCAGGTCCGCAAGATCGTGCATCTGCGCTGGAAGCAGCGACTGGGACCGGTCCAGATCGCCGGACGGCTGGGCATGGCCGCTTCTACCGTCCACG
>NZ_JAVRFH010000338.1:0-440 GCF_031845825.1 Streptomyces lancefieldiae
TGGGAGGAGTGCGCGCTCGTCGGGATGCCGAGGGCGATCGTCGTCACCCATCTCGACACCGCCCGCACCTCCTTCGAGGAGATGACCCGGATCTGCGCGGAGACGTTCGGCGGGGACGACCCCGATGCCGTACTCCCGCTCTATCTGCCGGTCCTCGGTCCCGAGGCCGCCGACGGGCACGCCCCGCTCACCGGGCTGACCGGGCTGCTCACCCGGCGCGTCCTGGACTACTCCTCCGGGGAGCGGGCCGAGCTGCCGCCCGCGCCGGACCAGGAGGAGCCGCTCGCGGAGGCCCGGGACCGGCTCATCGAGGGGATCATCGCCGAGAGCGAGGACGAGTCGCTGATGGACCGGTACCTCGACAGCGGGGGCGACAGCATCGATATATCGACACTGATCGCGGATCTGGAGCGGGCCGTCGCCCGGGGCACCTTCTTCCC
>NZ_JAVRFH010000339.1:0-440 GCF_031845825.1 Streptomyces lancefieldiae
CGGGGGCAGGGCCAGTACCCGTACATCGTCGTGGAGGAGAGCTCCGCGTACCCGGGAGGCGACCTGGTCGAGCACCTCCTGGGCCTCCTGAGGGGGTCGGGCCCAGGGGACGAACACCACGACGCGTTCCGCACCGGTCACGGGGTCGGTCGAGCCGATCACCGCGGGGGCGCCCGGAGGCAGCCCGGGGGTGGCCGCGGCGACCGCTTCCATGTCCGGGGCGTGGAAGGTGCGCCCGTTGAGGAACAGGACGTCCTTGTGCCGCCCGGTGACGCACAGCCGTCCGTTGCGCAGGAACCCGAGGTCGCCGGTACGCAGCCACCCGTCGGCGAACACGCCGGCACTCACGTGGGGGAGGCCGTGGTAGCCACGGGCGAGCTGGGGCCCGCTGACCATGATGTGCCCGACTCTTCGTTCACCGAGGTCCCTCCCCTCCTCGT
>NZ_JAVRFH010000340.1:0-439 GCF_031845825.1 Streptomyces lancefieldiae
GCCCCTCCGGGCCAGTTCGGCCGCAGCGGTCAGCCCGTTGGGCCCGGCCCCCACGACGACCGCGTCGAGCATCGGCACCTTGGGACTCCTTCGTCGGCCGGCAGGCGGAGCCCCAGGATATTCGGGGGCACCGACAGCACGGACGCGGGGACCGGGGGCGGGTGGCGGGGCACCCCGGGCGGACACGGGATCGGGGCCGGGGGGCTGCCCTGGGCGGACACAGAACCAGGACTGAGGCGGACACGGGACCGGGACCGGGGCGGACGCAGAACGAGAACCCCGGGCGGACGTGTCAGCCGCCCGTCCTCAGGGCGGCCAGGATGCGCTGGACGGTGGCCGTGTCGCGGGCCGCCGTGAATGGCAGGTCGTTGCCGCCCGCGATCCGGAACGGGGCGCCGGACAGGGTGGCGTGGGCGCCGCCCGCCTCGGTGACCAGGAG
>NZ_JAVRFH010000341.1:0-437 GCF_031845825.1 Streptomyces lancefieldiae
ATAGAACGATTAATGAATGATTACGGTTGGAAAAGGGATATTGTCGGTACCAACAAAATTAAAGATATTCACGAATACAAAGAAATCATGAGTGAAATTTCTGAATTGCGCCAAACGGCTGTAAAAGAGCGTGAGAGCGTTTCTGATGAGTTGAGGTATATTTCTAGGCAAAGAGAAGAAAACGAGCGTGAGAAGGCTCTGATGGCTTCTGAGAGAGCGAAGATTGAAGAAGAGAAGAAAAATATGCTGAATGTAAAAAAAGAGATGGCGGTCATTTTCCAAAAAGATATGGTTCCTTTAGAAAGTTTCAAGAGGCTTCCTGATGGTTCGTATCATTTATCTGGGAATGATTTTGTTGATTTGTATCAACGAGCTACGAGAGCAACAAATGCCAAGAGAAATGCTGATAACATGAGTGAGCAATATTTACAGATGCT
>NZ_JAVRFH010000342.1:0-437 GCF_031845825.1 Streptomyces lancefieldiae
GGATCGAGACCCCCACCCCGCCGCAGGCGGAGCTCGACGCCCTCAAGAAGGCGCTCGACGACGCCGGCACCCAGCTGGTGGGGCTGAACTTCTACGCCGGACAGCTGCCCGGCCCCGACCGCGGCGCGCTCTCCGTGCCCGGTGAGGAGTCCGACCGCTTCCGCGCCAACATCGAGGTGGCGGCCGACTTCGCCGCCTCGGTCGGCTGCACGGCGCTCAACGCGCTGTACGGCAACCGCGTCGAGGGCGCCGACCCGCAGGTGCAGGACGCGCTCGCCCTGGAGAACCTGGTGCTGGCCGCCCGCGCGGCGGACCGCGTCGGGGCGATCCTCCTGGTCGAGACCCTCAACAAGCCGGAGTCGCCGCTCTATCCGCTGGTCAGCGCCCCGGCCGCGATCGAGGTCATCGACAAGGTCAACGCGGCGACGGGCCTGGGG
>NZ_JAVRFH010000343.1:0-437 GCF_031845825.1 Streptomyces lancefieldiae
GTGGAGGGCGACGACATCGGTCAGCATGGACGCCTCGACGGCCTCGGGGACCGAGCGGCTGGTGCCCGACGGGTCGATGTTCGTACGGAGCGTGCCGCCGAAGATCTCGGCGTCGTACGGGTTCACCAGCAGGTGCTCCCGGACCGCCTCGACCGACAGGTCCGCGAGCGGCCGGCCGCCGAGCCGCACCTCTCCCCCGTACGCCGGTGGCGGCACGTTCACCGCGAGCACGGCGGCCAAGTCGGCCGCCGCACGCGGCTGGTAGGGGGCGATCGCCACGAACTCCCCTGCGGTCACCTGGAACTTCAGCCCTTGGAGGGTTCCGTGCCGTACGCCGTCGACCTCCAGGTCCCCGCCGGGGGCCGGGCGTTCGGGGCCCGGGGCCGTCACCGGCGGGGCGTTGAGCACCAGCGCCATGCGCCCGGGCGGGGGCGCTT
>NZ_JAVRFH010000344.1:0-437 GCF_031845825.1 Streptomyces lancefieldiae
GGCTCCTGGTCGGGCTGCTGGTCATCGGCTCGGGGGTGGGCTGGATCAGGCTGATCATGCTCGGCCGGCTGGCCGAGCAGGTCGTGCTCGACGCCCGCGTCGGCATGGTGAAGCGGCTGCTGCACGTCCCCGTCGGGGGCCTCGGCCGCCGCTCCCCCGGCGAGCTGGTCACCCGGGTCACCTCCGACACCCTGCTGCTGCGGGAGGCCGCCTCCTCCACCGCGCTGGAGTTCTTCAGCTCGATGGTCCTGGTCACCGGCTCCCTGGTGCTGATGGCCACCCTGGACTGGGTCCTGCTGCTGGTCATGCTCATCACGATCGTCGTGATCGCCGGTGCGATCGGCCTGGTCATGCGCCCGCTCGCGGCGGTCCAGCGGGAGGCGCAGGCCGCGATCGGACGGCTCGGCGGCGTACTGGAGGGCGCCCTGCGCGCCATC
>NZ_JAVRFH010000345.1:0-436 GCF_031845825.1 Streptomyces lancefieldiae
GGTCCGCTCCGCGCGGCTTCAGATTCGACAGCACCGAGGCGGATGTCGCGATGGCAGCAGTGATCGGGCATGACCGGCTGAATCTGGTTGGGCTGCACTGCGACATCGGCACCGGTGATGACGACTTCATCAGCTATCCGGCCGCTATCGGTCAGATGATCGCCGAAATGACCCAGGTCCGGCACGACCACGGTGTTCTGCTCACTCGCCTCGGGCTGGGCTGCGGGCGAATCGTCCCACCCGCGACGTGGACGGCCGAATGGCGACGGATCGCCGCTGAGATCGATGAGTCGCTCGACGATGCCTGCGGGACGCTGAGATTCCCGAGACCGTTGGTGGTTCTGTCCGCCCCCGTCGCGGTCGGTGGACGGAACGCCGCGTGACCACCAGTTACGTCGAGCGCCCCAGGGGGTTGCTGGACGAGGCGGTTGTACTG
>NZ_JAVRFH010000346.1:0-436 GCF_031845825.1 Streptomyces lancefieldiae
TCCGGACTTCGGTCACCCGCAAGGCATGGGTGCCAGTCCCTGGTTCACGATCCGCAGCAGCAAGCTGTACCCAGACTTCGGCCACCCCGAAGGCATGAGCGCAAGCCCCTGGTTCACAGTTAAGGGCAATCAGCTCTACCCCGACTTCGGTCACCCGCAAGGCATGGGCGCGAGTCCCTGGTTCACGATCCGCAGCAGCAAGCTGTACCCAGACTTCGGCCCACCCCGAAGGCATGAGCGCAAGCCCCTGGTTCGACCTCCGGTAGAAGCACTCCCCGGGCCGTCTCCGGGCCGTCCGGGGGTGCACAAGGGTGACCAACGCCGACAACAGTCGACAGCTACATTGCAGGTCACAGGGCCGTCACCAAGGCCGCAGGCCAGGAGACCGGTCCGTCGCTTCCTGCGCAACAAGAAGCAGGAGTGGGAGGAGTACCGC
>NZ_JAVRFH010000347.1:0-435 GCF_031845825.1 Streptomyces lancefieldiae
GTAATAATCAAATCGCACGTTGACTATGTCTTTCTCGGTAAAAATATAACGGAGCATCGTTGTGAATCTTTCATAACGTTCATGAATTCCCACACTATCAGGCAACCAAGGGGAAGATTTAATTGTAAAAAGTTTCCAATTTGGAACCATTAAAAACTCAATAATGGTACCGATTCCAATCACGATATCCCTTGGTATATCCATCGGATAAGGATATTTTCTCCTAACCTCGATTAAATCATTCTCCAGCTTCCAATATTCTTCATCATCCCACACCCCGTCATCATACCATTTACCAATAAATGAATTTTCGTCATACTCTTCAAAACAAGGGATGTTTCTTCTAAAATCCTTGAACTCGCACATAATAATTAATCTCCAATACGATTTAGGTTTTTATCAAATGTACCGTTTCTTGTTTCTTTTCTGTAATGT